>CAZCAI010000013.1:1417-47232 GCA_964496595.1 uncultured Anaerolineales bacterium | reverse complement strand
ACCGCTTAGACCTTTACCTTCCGGGAAGCTATAATCCGGTTTTCTCGGTCTGAAATGGGCCGGGAAGCCTGTTACCGGGCAAAGTTGGACTATTGGCAACCTACCGGAAGGTTTAAAAATAGGAGGCGTTGATGCCCCAGGATTGTATTTTTTGCCAAATCGCGCAAGGGGATGCGACCGCCGACGTGATCTATCAAGATGACGAGGTGACCGCCTTTCACGATGCGCATCCCCAGGCCCCGACACATATTTTGATCATCCCCAATCGCCACATCCGCACCCTCAAAGCGACCGCCGAAGAGGACATTCCCCTGCTGGGTAAGTTGCTCTCCGTCGCTCGCGAGCTGGCCGAGGAGGCCGGCGTCGCGCAGAGCGGCTATCGTCTGGTGATCAACACCGACGAGCAAAGCGGGCAGACCGTCTTTCACCTCCATCTCCATCTGCTGGGCGGCCGGCGGATGGGTTGGCCGCCGGGATGACGTTGTTAGTTCAGGTGATAAGGAGCTTTGACGATGCAATGTCCTAACTGTGGATTTGATAATCCGCCGGATGCGGAAATGTGCCAGCAATGCGAGACGCCGCTGCCCCAGGGCGCCCCATCGCCCGAAGAACGAGCGCCGTCTCGCGTCAGGATGGGCCAGCTTCTGCTCTGGTTTTTGGTGATTCTCTCCCTGGCGCTGAACGGCGTGTTGATTTACGCCCTCTTTGAGGTTCGCGAGGGCGCGTTAAATACCATCGCATCGCTTCAAAACACCGTAGTTCAATGGCGCGATGAAACGGTCGTCGTCCCTGTGGAAGTAGATCACACCATCCCCTTCAAGACTATGGTGCCGATCAGCGAGACATTGACCATCCCCCTAAATTTTGATTATCCCCTTTCGACCGTGGTCAATACCTCGGTCAAAATCCCCCTGGTGGGCGAGCAAGAGATTGCCTTTCCCATCGATACGGTCATCCCCGTGCATTACACATTAGAAACACCCATTCAAGTGAGTGTGCCGATCTCAATGTCCTATCATCTACAGACCGAAATTCCAGTCTCCGTGGAAATTCCCCAAGCCTGGTTGGATCAAATTAACACTATGCTAGAGGAAACTGAATCTGCTTTGAGGTATGAATAACATCATCGGCTGAAGTGACACTTCCCACTACGTTGTCGGCGCCTCCCTCCCGTATAATTTTGATAACGTCCCAGGGTGGATGCATGGGACGTTTGTGATGTATGCATAGAATTTTGCGGTAAGGGGGATGAGATCGCATCGATCCGGTCGCGCCGAGAACGCTGGACACGCGGGGAAGATACGTCGCGGCAGCAAAAACAGCACATTCGCGCGCTCTTTACGCGCATCGCTCGCCGCTATGATCGCGTCAACCGCGTGATTTCTCTCGGTCAAGACCAACGTTGGCGACGAGAGGCGGTTGCGTTCCTCGATTTGCCCCCGGATGGCACCCTGTTGGATGTGGCGACGGGCACCGGCGATGTCGCGCTCATCGCGCACGAGTATTATCCGACGGCGCGCGTTATAGGCGTCGATCTAACGCCGGCGATGATGCTGCAAGCGGCGCGAAAGTCGGAGAGCGTAGCGGATCAACTTCAGTGGGCATTGAGTGATGGCCTGTCGCTGGCCTTCCCCGATAATACATTTGATGGGGTCATTTCGGCCTTTATGATTCGTAACGTCCCCGATATCACCCAGGCCTTTGGCGAACAGCGGCGCGTAGTCTCGCCCGGTGGGCGCGTCGTTTGCCTGGAGATGACATGGCCCGCCCGCTTTCCGATGTCCTGGCTATTCCCCCTCTATTTCTTCGGGTGGACCGCCTTGGTCGGCCACATACTCTCCGGTGATCGCGAAGCCTACCAATACCTCCCGCGCTCAGTGCGACAGTTCCTGGCTCCCGAGGCCATCGTAGCAACGATGCGCGCCGTTGGCTGGCGCGATGTGACCTGTACGATGCGGATGAGCGGCGCCGTCGCGACCTACACCGGTATCAAATAGAGACCTTGTGATCAGGTCTCTCTGTTAATAACGAAATAAAATGGTTATCTTATGGACAATTAGGAGGTAGAACGTGAGCGAAGCACAAGACCCCCGCCTGGAAGAACTTCGGGCGCGAAAAGAGAAAGCTCGCCTGGGAGGTGGACAAGCGCGGATCGACAAACAGCACGCCAAGGGCAAGATGACCGCCCGCGAGCGCATCGCTAAGTTCTTAGATCCCGGCACCTTTCAAGAGCTCCAGCCGCTGGCGATCACGCCCACGGAAGAGAAAAACCCCTTTGCCGGAGATGGCGTCGTCACCGGCTATGGCGAGGTGGACGGCCGCACAGTCTTCGTCTACGCGCAGGATTTCACCATCTACGGCGGCTCCGTCTCCCTGACCCACGCGCGAAAGATCGTGCAGGTGCAGAAGATGGCGCTGAACAACGGCGCGCCCATCGTTGGATTGTTGGACTCCGGCGGCGCGCGCATCCAGGAAGGCATTCTCGCTCTGCAGGGTTATGGCGAGGTCTTCCGCCAAAATGCGTTGGCGTCTGGCGTCGTCCCGCAGATCTCCGTGATGTTAGGCCCGTGCGCCGGCGGCGCGGCCTACAGCCCCGCGCTGATGGACTTTATCGTAATGACGGCGGAGCAGTCGATGATGTTCATCACCGGCCCCGATGTGGTCAAGAGCGTGACGGGCGAGGAGATCGACCATCAAGGATTGGGCGGCGCCCCGGTCCACTGTGGCACCAGCGGCGTGGCGCATTTTATGGCAGAAGATGAGGAAGCCTCGTTGGCGCTGACGCAACACCTGCTCTCTTACCTCCCCTCGAACAACGTCGAATCGCCGCCCTACGTGGAGACGGGCGATGATCCGATGCGCACCGACGCCTCCCTCAACACCCTCGTCCCAGAAGACCCCAACATCCCCTACGATATGCGCACGGCTATCCTGAGCATCGTAGATCGTGACACTTTCTTGGAGGTGCAAGCCGCTTGGGCGCGCAATGCCATCGTCGGATTTGCGCGATTGGATGGTCAGGCAGTGGGCATCGTCGCGCAGCAGCCCCAATTTATGGCCGGCGTTATCGATATTGACGCTTCGGATAAGATCGCTGGCTTTGTCCGCTTCTGCGACGCCTTCAACCTGCCGCTGATTACCTTTGTTGATTCGCCCGGCTTCCTGCCGGGCGTGGCGCAGGAGCACAACGGCATCATCCGGCACGGCGCCAAGGCTATCTACGCCTACGTTGAGGCGACCGTGCCGAAAATCTCCATCGTCACGCGCAAAGCCTACGGCGGCGCCTACATCGTGATGAGCAGTAAGAGCCTCGGCGCGGATCTGCACCTCGGTTGGCCCTCGGCGGAGATCGCCGTGATGGGGCCGGAGGGCGCGGTCAACATTCTGAAGCGCCGCGAACTCGCCAATGCCGAAGATCCCGAGACGCTCCGCAAGCAGTTGGTGGCCGAATATCGCGAGGAATACGCCAATCCCTATCGCGCTGCGGAATATGGCATTTTGGACAACGTCATCGAGCCGGCGCAAACGCGACCTGTACTCATCGCGGGGCTGCGCGCTTTGCGCGAGCAAATCCGCCAAGTCCCGCCCAAGAAACACGGCTTGATGCCGATGTAGGAGGTAATATGGACGAATTACTATCACAAGCGGTGCTCCTCACTCTGATCGGGATGGGGATGACCTTCGCTGCGATTGGTGTGCTGGTCGCGGGTATGTTTGCGCTGACGACCTTCTTAGCCGATGGCGGAAAAGAGTCCTCGGAAAGCCCAGAGATGCCGGCGGCGATTGAGGCTTCAGATGACCGGGCCAGGTTGCACATTGACGTAGGCCGTCAGCGCGCCGCGGCCGCCGCGGTCGCGGTGGCCCTGGCCCAAGCGACGGATACCTACCAGGCGAAGCGCCTGAGCCACGCCGCAACCGGCGAATCCTGGACGGCGCACGTGCGCGCCACCCAACTCGCCCGGCGTGATTACTACAACTCGCTTCGGACGCGCCGGTAGCGCAGTCTAATTGCGAGAGAACGATAGGGAGATAAGTCTATGTCAGTTTATCGAGTAACTATTGCAGGAGAAGAGTATACGGTCGAAGTCCCTAATCCCAGGGAGCGCCCTGTACGCGCGATTGTCGATGGCGAGGAGATCGAAGTTCACGTAGCATCTCAGCCCGCCCCCTCAGCGCCGAAGGTTACATCCGCCTCGACGGTTAGCGCATCGCCCCCACCTGCCCCCACGCCCTCCGCCCCATCTGCGCCGGCGACCTCGGGCGATGTCCGCTCTCCGCTGCCCGGCACGGTGATCAGCATCAGCATCTCCGAGGGCGATCAGGTTGAGCCGGGGCAGGAATTATGTGTCCTGGAGGCGATGAAGATGAACAATCCCATCCGTGCGACCCAGGCGGGCATCGTCAAAGAGATCCATATTCAGGTTGGACAGAAAGTGCAACACGGCGATCCCCTGTTGAGCATCGAGGGGTGACGTATGGGCAACGCCACCGTCGTC
Organism: uncultured Anaerolineales bacterium; assembly: GCA_964496595.1. Taxonomy (GTDB): domain Bacteria; phylum Chloroflexota; class Anaerolineae; order B4-G1; family SLSP01; genus JAAAOZ01. The sequence continues at coordinate 42,736 of CAZCAI010000013.1, read as the reverse complement.
CCCCGGACCGTTTCCCCACTCCATAGCCAGATCCAGGAGCAGACGCAAGACCTGGATTGGACATTGGCACATTTCACCTTCGTGGCCAACGTCACCGCGTTGACGGAGGAGTGCGACATCGCGCATTCGCCGGCGATGTCCGTCGCCAGTTGTCCCGGCACGTATGACACGCTCCAGGCCAGGACGAAGCCGCCGCAACCCGCGCTGGCCTTCATCGGCGAGGCGCCAGATCTGCTGGCGAATTACGCCACCTTCTTGGCCGATCCCGGCAGTGACGTCGCGTTGTTGGTTGATGAGGCCCAGCGTGCCATCGTGGCGGAGGCGTTCACCGTGTTGGAAGTCACCCCTGAATGGCAGATGGTGTACGAGAACGACGCCTCCAGGCTGGCGACCGAACCCGCTGTGGAGCTGACGCCGGAGGATTGGCCCGCGATGCAGGCGTTGGCCAAGGCCGAAAAAACCGTCGTCCGCACCTTCTCCAAAGATCCATTTGAACACGGCCCGGCGTTCGGCGTGTGGGATAAAAAGAGCCTGGTGGGAATGATGACGACCAACCTTTGTGTGCCGGGGGCTGCGAAGATCGGCAATCTGATCATCCGCAAGGGGTATCAGGATCGCGGCTACGACATGTGCATCATCGGCGCGTTAGTCAAGGCGCTACAGGCGGAGGGGATTTGTCCATTTATTGTTATCGAGCAGGAACGTGAGGAGATGGTCGCGCGCCTGGAGCGCTTAGGATTCCAGCGGCAACGTCCGATGTATTTGATGCACTGTCGCCTGGAGGATGAGACCATCTCATAATCACACCTCTTGATCTGCTGCATTCGCTTAATTTGCTGGTATCTGAGGAGTCATGGGTGAATACAATTGACCTTGGAAATTTGATCGTAGGGCTGAAGGCCCTGAGTTTGCCGCATATTGTGATGATGGCCATCGGCGGGGTGTTAATCTACCTGGCCATCGCGAAAGAGTACGAACCGGTGCTCCTGCTCCCGATTGGGATTGGCTGCATTATCGGCAACCTCCCACTCTCCGCGATGATTGATCCTGCGGAGCACGGTATGTTAGCGGTCATCAAACAAGCCGGCGTGGATAATGAATTATTCCCGCTCTTAATCTTTATCGGCGTGGGCGTGATGATGGACTTCCGCCCGCTGTTGGCCCAACCCCTCTTCGCCTTGATGGGAGCGGCGGGCCAGTTTGGCATCTTCGGCACCTTGATCATCGCCATCTTGCTGGGCTTCCCGATGAACGAGGCGGCCAGCATCGGCATCATCGGCGCCATCGATGGCCCCACCAGCATCTACGTGGCGAATAAATTAGCTCCGCACATGTTGGGCGTGATCTCGGTGGTGGCATATTCCTATATGAGCTTAGTGCCCATCATCCAGCCGCCGATTATGCGCCTGCTCACAACATCCGAAGAGCGCAAAACCCACATGGAGTACGCGCCGCGCCCCGTCTCCAAGCGCGCGCTGGTGCTCTTCCCCATCATCGTCACCATCGGCGTGGGGATTCTGGTGCCGCAGGCCGCGCCCCTCATCGCCTCGTTGATGATCGGCAATCTGCTCAAGGAAGCCGGCGTGGTAGAACGCTTAGCCAAGACCTCGGAGAACGAAATCATCAATGTCTCGACGCTTTTCTTGGGCCTGGTGGTCGGCAGCACGATGACAGCGGATAGTTTCCTCAACTGGGACACCCTCAAGATTTTGATCCTGGGGCTGTTTGCCTTCGGCCTGGATACGGCAGCCGGCATTATGTTCGGGAAACTGCTGTACATCTTCTCCGGCAAGAAGATCAACCCTCTCATCGGCGCAGCGGGCATCAGCGCCTTCCCGATGGCCGGGCGGTTGGTCCAGAAGGTAGCGCAGGATGAGGATTACTCCAACTTTGTTCTGATGCACGCGATGGGCGCGAACACCGCCGGGCAACTGGGATCGGTGATCGCGGGCGGGGTATTGTTAACCCTCGTCATGCCCATGTTGGGACTTTAGACTGTTTGAAAATCAGGCCTACCCTTGCGAAGGTTGCGCAAAGGACTTCTAAAAGTTTGTATGAGGCGCAGCGAGCAAGTTAATCTGTTTGCCCAGGCTCCTGTAAACCTTCGCAAGGTTTCCTGATTGAATTTTCAAATGCGATCTTAGAGATCACACAAAGTTACGTTTACAGGTACACTAACGGAGGTTTATATGGTTAAAGGAAAAGTTGTCATTGCGGTGGATCGCTGTAAAGGTTGCGGCCTTTGCACCCACGTCTGCCCCGTCGATATCTTGGCCTTATCCACCGACTCATTCAATGCGAAAGGGTATCGCCACGTCATTGTGACGGATGAGGAAAAATGCATTGGTTGCGCTTCGTGCGCGACGATTTGTCCAGATGTTGTATTTACCGTCTATCGCCGGAAGCGGCAGCGCAAAGCCAAACCGGCGAAGGCTTAAGAAGGGGGTTGAACTATGGCCAAAGAATTACTCAAGGGAAATGTCGCATTCGCCGAGGCAGCGATTCGCAATGGATTGGAAGCTTACTTCGGCTATCCCATCACCCCGCAGAGCGAGGCCCTGGAGCATCTCTCCGGGCGGCTGATTGAAGAAGGGCGCGTCTTCCTCCAGGCCGAAAGCGAAGTCGCGGCCATCAACATGGTCTACGGCGCCGCGTGCGCCGGCGTCCGCGTGATGACCTCCACCTCCGGGCCGGGCCTGGCGCTGATGGCGGAGGGGCTGTCGTACATCGCCGGCTCCGAAGTGCCGGTCGTCATCGTGAACATGATGCGCGGTGGGCCGGGCTTGGGCAACATCCAGCCGGCGCAAGCCGATTACAACTTCATGACCAAGAGCGCCGGACACGGCGACTTCCGGCCGCTCGTCCTGGCGCCTTCCAGCATCCAGGAGATCATCGATATGGTTGGCCTGGCCTTCGATCTGGCGGAGAAATACCGCACGCTGGTGATGATCGCGGGCGACGGCAGCATCGGCCAGATGATGGAATCCGCCGAGCTGCCGCCGATGCAGCCGGTCAGAGAGACGCGCCCCGATTGGGCCGTCACCGGCGCCAAGGGGCGCGAGAAGAACGTCATCACCTCGCTCTATCTGGGCGCGGAGAACCTGGAGCGGCTCAACTTGCGCTTGCAGAAGAAGCTGGCCGAGATCAAAGCCAACGAGGTGCGCTATCAGACCTACGATACCGACGACGCCGAACTGCTGTTGGTCGCCTACGGCACCGTGGGCCGGATCTGCACCTCGGTGGTGCGCGAGACCCGCGAGGCAGGCATCAAAGTCGGCTTGTTGCGCCCGCAGACGTTGTGGCCCTTCGCCGAGGAGAAAATCCACGAGCTGGCCGAGCAAGCGCGCGGCGTCTTAGTCGTCGAGATGAGCGCCGGCCAGATGGTGGAAGATGTGGAGCGCGCCGTCGCCGGCGCCGCCCCCGTTCGCTTCCATGGGCGCATGGGCGGCGTCGTCCCCATGGTCGACGAGATTATGGCCGATCTCAAGAAATTAGATGCGGAGACAAAGTAGTGGCGTCACAGGCCATTACTTGTTCTTCTCATTTTTCTCATTAGAGGAGGATTTAAATGAGCGTACGAGTTAAAGATATTCCAGAAGAGATGGAAGTAGTTTATGATTTCCCGGAGGCGCTGGCCGAGGTGGACACGCACTACTGCCCCGGCTGCGTCCATGGGATCGTGCATCGGTTGGTGGGCGAGGTCATCGACGAGTTGGGCATTCGCGAGAAGACGATTGGCGTCGCGCCGGTCGGATGCTCCGTGCTGGCTTACAACTACTTCACCGTCGATTTCGTCGAGGCGGCACACGGGCGCGCCCCGGCGATGGCCACCGGCATCAAGCGCGTCAATCCCGATAGCGTAGTCTTTACCTATCAAGGCGATGGCGACTTAGCCGCCATCGGCACCGCCGAGATTATCCACGCGGCCAATCGCGGCGATCTGCTCACCACCATCTTCATCAACAACGCAATCTACGGCATGACGGGCGGGCAGATGGCGCCCACGACCTTGCCGGGAATGATCACGACCTCCACACCCACCGGGCGCGATTGCGCTGTGGCCGGCTACCCCGTCCAGATGTCCGAAATCCTGGCGGAGACGGCGGGCGCCGTCTACATCACGCGCGAGATCGCGGCCGATATTCCCAGCATCCGCAAGACCAAGAAAGCCATCAAGCGCGCGTTCTTGGCCCAGATGAATGGCTTGGGCTTCACGTGTGTGGAGGTGCTCTCCACGTGCCCGACCAACTGGAATCAGGACCCATGGGAAGCGATGCAGTGGTCCAAAGAGAACATGACCGCAGCTTTCCCGCTGGGCGTCTACAAGATGACCGACGAAGTCAAGGCGCTAAAGGTATAGAGGCCTAGGAGGATAAGATGCGACACGAAGAAACGATCTTTTCTGGATTTGGTGGTCAAGGAGCGCTCTTCGCCGGACAGTTGCTGGCTTACGCCGGCATGGCGGAGGATTTGCACGTGACGTGGATTCCCTCCTACGGGCCGGAGATGCGCGGCGGGACGGCGAATTGCACGGTGATCGTCTCCGAGATGGAGATCGGCGCGCCGATTATTCGGCATCCCACCGCCGCCGTGGTCCTCAATCTGCCCTCGATGGAGAAGTACGAGCCGCTGGTCAAGCCCGGCGGCGTGCTGGTGGTCAACACCTCGCTGGTCGATATCGAGAGCGAGCGCGACGACATCCGCATCATTGCCTTGCCGGCCAGCGACATCGCCGAGGAGCTGGGCAATGCCCGCATGGCGAACGTGGTCGCGCTCGGCGCGCTGATCGAGGCGACGGGCCTGGTCGATTTTAAGACCATCGAGCAGCAACTGGAGGAGCACCTTTCCGAGCGGCAGCGTGAGTGGTTGGAGCCAAACAAGAACGCCCTGCAGGCGGGCGCGGAGCGCGCGAAATCTGAGTAGACGGGGGAAGGCTTGAATGTGAAGGGGCGCATCTTTAGCGATGCGCCCCTTGCGCTGTTGGGCTGATGAAATTGTCGGTTCGTACTTAGCCTCGAAGCGATAGCGGAGTGCCGTTTCTGTTTTTCTGTCGTTTACAACAGCCCGCCATTGTGTTTCGTGCAGATATGGAGTGACGATATGACCCAAGAACAACCTAAAATTGGTTTGGCCCTCAGCGGCGGGGGCGTGCGGGGACTGGCGCATCTGGGCATCTTAGAGGTGCTAGAAAAAGCCGAGATTCCCATCCATTACCTGGCCGGTACGAGCATGGGCGGCATCATCGCCGGGATGTACGCGGCCGGCGTGCCGCTTTTCCGCCTCATCGATTTCACCATCAACACCGGCATCATGGACTTCGCATCGCGCGATCCACATTTACGCGGGCTGTTCGGCCATGCCAAAATGAGCCACATGCTGACCGACTTGATCGGGCGCCCGGATATGACCTTCGAGGAGCTGCGCATCCCGACGACCGTCACCGCCTCGGACATCGAATCGGGCGAGATGGTGCTGCTCAATCAAGGGCCGCTCATTCCGGCCCTGCTGGCGACATCTGCGTACCCCATCATCTTCGCGCCCGTGCGCTATCAGGGGCGCTGGCTGATCGATGGCGGCGTGCTCAACAACTTCCCCGTCGATGTGGCCTACCACATGGGCGCGGATCGCGTGTTGGGCGTAAACACACCGCCCACCGTGCGCCTTAGCCTCCCATCGGACGAGCCGCAACCCAGTCGCCTCTCTGGCCGCGCGCTCTTCACCTCGTTCACCAATGCCACGATCGATTGGAAGCAACCCCTGTTAATCGCGGAGACGGGCGCGAATTTCACGGTCAGCATCGTCAATCACGAGCGCCTCCAACGTAACCCGCCCGATCTGTTGCTCCAGATCGAATTCCACAACACCGGCACCTTCACGACGGATAAAAACGCCGCAGTGATCCAGAAGGGCCGGGAGATTGCCAAGACGCACTTGGACGAGATCAAGGCCTTGTGGTCAGAGCCGCTGCCGCCGCGCTGGCGACGTCAACTACGGAGCCTGCGGCGTCGATGGCGCCGCGCGTGGCAGGTCTTCCAGCAACCCGACTATGGCTTGATCCCAGAGCCGGTTCAGGCGCCAGGTCCAGGAGATGAGCGATGAACCTCTCACAATGGCAGGCCGAGGTGGCGCGCTTTGTCGATGCGCACGAGTTGGAGGCCTCGGAGACCGCGCGGATGTTAGATCTCGTCTCCGAGGTGGGGGAATTGGCCAAGGAAATCCTGCAAGGATCTGATTATGGGGCTATATCCGTGGCCTTGAAGGCGACGTGGCCTTTGGAAATGGGCGACGCGCTTTTCGCGTTGATCTGCCTCGCCAACACCACCGGGGTGGATTTGGAACAGGCATTGGCCCAGGCAATGGCGAAATATCGCGCGCGCTTGGAGGAGACGGGCGAGGCGGGGTCCGGGTAAATCTCACCTTGCGAAGGTTGCAGTAGGAGATTGCGTTGAGAAATTTTCTTGTCCTATAAATTCATTTTATCTAGTACTGCCGCCTGACCTTCGCAAGGGTGGAGATGGTGATCCATCATTCAGAGGAGAGCGAAAATGTCCCGCATCGAATATGAGCCTCTCGGCGTGATCCATTCGCCCTTCAAAGAACCGGCGGGGATGCCGATCCAGCCGTTGGGCGCGCAGGGCGTCGAAGGGCGCGTGGATGTGGCGCCCGCCTACGAGGAGGGACTGCGAGATCTAGCGGGCTTCTCGCACATCATCCTGCTCTACCATTTTCATCGCTCGCAGGGCTATCGTCTGCGCGTGACGCCCTTTTTGGATGACGAGCCGCGCGGCCTCTTCGCCACGCGGACGCCGCGCCGCCCTAATCCCATCGGCTTCTCGGTGGTGCAATTGCTGCGCGTCGCAGGGACGACGCTCTACATCGCCAACGTGGACATCCTCGATGGCACGCCGTTGCTTGACATCAAGCCCTACGTGCCGGCTTTCAACGCCATCTCAGCCGATGAGGATGTGCGCACCGGCTGGCTGGAGCATCGCTCCGAGCGGGCGGACGGCCACCGTTCCGATCATCGTTTCGCCGCGCCAGAAGACGGCACTTAGCCTGGCGACTTTTTCTCCTCGACGCCGCGCATAAAGCGCGCCATATCGATGATAAAGCGCTCGTGCGTGGCCTCGCCGATCTTCTCCACTTCATCCCATGCCTCGATGTGAAAGCGCAAGCGGCGCCCGTCGATTCCTTGTAGCTCCGCGCGGACGCGAACATCCATCCCCACGGGCGTGGCCGCGAGATGTCGCATATCGATGTGGGCGCCGACCGCGCTTTGCCCCTCGGCCATGTGGGGATCGAGCGCGGCCTGCGCGGCATTTTCCATCAGCGCGACCAGATGGGGGGTGCTCAATACCGGCGCCAAGCCGCTGCCGTAGGTCGCGGCGGTGTCGTCCTCGGTCACAACGTGCATCACTTCGGCGCTCAGGCCGATTTCGAGTGTCATCACAGTTTCTCCTTGTTGGTTAACGTCTCAGCGTGTTAGCGTTTCAGGGTGAAAGCGTGGGAACCAGGAAGCCGAAGAGGCACCACACATCAAGAGCGACTAAGGCCAGGATGATACCCGCGCCGGTGATTTTGTGCCACGATGCGGGTAGGAAGGCGGCGACGGTCAGTGCTATCGCCGAGGCGCCAATCAGAGCGCTGGCCCACAGCGGCAAATCGCCCATCAGCAGCCCTGCGATGATCAACACGACGATCGCGAGCGCCATCATCAGCGCCGTCCCGACGGCCAACTTCCGCTCCTGGAGCCGATCCAGCCCCTCGGCCATCGCCAGCCCGAAGAGGGGCAGCGCCGGGAAGAGATAGCGTCCCTGATGCTGCACGAAGGTGAAGTTGTAGCCCAGGAACATCGCGATTGTGATCCCTGCCGAGAGGCCCAAGAGCGTGAGCGCATCCCGTTGCCGAGGGCGCAATCCTTCTCGGATCGCCTCCTGCCAACGCCACGCGGCGCCCCATAGCCCCAATCCGGTGAAGATCGCCAGCCCCTGGTAGATGCGCGCGTCCAAGACGACCTTCATCCAGCCAAATTGCCCCCAGAAGGAGTAGAACGTGGTGCGCCCTGCGTTGATGAAGAACCGCCATCCATCGCGCGCGACCCAATCGGCGGTGCGCGGCTGTCCCACGACGACCTCATCGTGCCGGATCAGACCCATTATGTCGGGCCAGCCGTAGACGTAGAGATTGCGCCCCCACCACAACCCGCCCAAAAGCAGGCCCGGCAGGAGGATTTGGGCCGCTTCCTGGAGGAGCCAGCGCGTCGATTGCCCCTCGCGGCGGTAGCGGAGGAAAATAGCCACTGGCGTCAAGACCAACACGCCATAGCCTGTGGATTTGGTCAGCAGGATCGCGCCCATCCCCAGCCCCAGGGCATACGAGGGCATCGCGCCCCGCAAATATCGCAGCGCCATCCACAGCCAGAGCCAGAGCAGGGCTATGACTAAGGTATCATTGTTGACGCCGGACATGATCGCCAGAAATTGGGGGATGAACGCGGCGATGCCCGCGCCCAGCCACGCGATGCCCGGCCGCTGCGGGGCAAATTCGCGCAGGAGCAGGAGCAACATCACCACGCCCACGCCGCTCAACAGCAGCGAAAAGAGCCGCAGCGCGAGCACGGCGCCGCCGCTCACGAGATAGACCGGCGTCGCCAGGAGATAGTAGAGCGGCGGCTGGTGATCCTCGTACTCCAGATCATCGATGGACAGTTCTGGGGGGAAATCCTCGGTGGTCAGGCGCGAAAGATAGTCCTGGTCGTAATCGCCGGGAGCCATCACGGGGAATCCGCGCCCCTCGGCCAGCGAGCGGATGTAGTTGTAGTGTGCGGGTTCGTCGGGCGCGTGCCACGTGGGCGTGTACACAGCGTAGAGCGTTCCCACAATGAGGTACAGTATCACGAGCGCGACAGCGGGCCAGTGTTTTTTCACCTGTCTATCCTTTCCTTATCTATCTAACTCACCTTCTGGGAAGCTACAGAAACACTTCCGCAGTTAGCCCCGCTCAGAGCGGATCGTCAGATCTGCGACTATACGTCGGAACGGGGAACTGACGTTCCCCTTGGAGCAAATTCAACTGGGGGAATTATTTGTGCCGTGTTGTACTAGGTGCTGCGCAACTTCCCGGAAGGTTGCGGAATTTCGGATTACAGCATCAGCGTCGCATCGCCGAAGGAGTAGAAGCGATACCCGCGCTCGATGGCGGCCTGGTAGGCGCGGCGGATGTTCTCCTCGCCGGCGAAGGCCATCACCAGCGCCATAAGGGTGCTCTTCGGCAGATGGAAGTTGGTGATCATCGCATCGACGATGCGGTATTCAAATCCAGGCGTGATGTAGAGATCGGTAAAGCCCTCGAAGGGTGCGATAGGACGCCACGGGCAAGCTTCTGGAGCTTGATCCGCCCCCTCGCCGCCGGTGGGCTGGAGCAGGCCGTGGCGCGCGGCCGTCTCCAGCACGCGCACGCTCGTTGTGCCCACCGCAATGACGCGCCCGCCACGCACGCGCGTGCGATTAATCTGCGCGGCGACCTCCGTGCTCAGGCGGCACCATTCGCGATGGATGTCATGCTGTTCGACGGACTCCTCGTGGATCGGGCGGAAGGTGTCCAGCCCGACGTGCAGCGTGACGAAAGCGGTCGCGATGCCCTGCTCGCGGAGGGAGAGCAGCAGTTCCGGCGTGAAGTGGAGGCCGGCGGTCGGGGCCGCCGCGCTGCCCAACGTCCGCGAGTAGACCGTCTGGTAGCGCTCCGGGTTCTCCAGTTCGCGATGGATGTAGGGCGGCAGCGGCGTCACGCCCAAGGCATCGAGGTGATGGAGCACCGGCTCAGAGAATTCTAGCTCCCGTTCGCCGCGCTCGCCCTCGGCGAGCACCTCAGCCATCAGCGGCGAGGGGACATCGTCATCCTGATGATAGAAGCGAATTTTCGTACCCTCGCGCGTCCGCGCTCCGCCGATCAGACCGCGCCAGCGTGTTGGTGATAGGCGACGCAGGAGGAGCACCTCCACCTTGCCGCCCGTCGGCTCCTTGCGGCCAAACATCCGCGCGGGCATCACGCGACTTTCGTTCGCCACCAAGAGATCGCCGGGTCGCAGATAAGCGCCAATTTCACGAAAGATCCGGTGCTCGATTTTGCCGGTATCGCGATGGAGCACCAGCAAGCGGGAGCTATCGCGCGGCTCAACCGGCTTCTGGGCGATGAGTTCTTCGGGAAGATCGTAATCTAAGACATCAGTTTTCATAGGATTATTTTAAGGGGTCCTTTCTATTCCGGCAAGAGCGTCTCGCGGATGGTCGGCGCATAGGCATCCAAGGTCGCTGGCGAGATTGAGTTCCCTTGAGCTATCGCGGTATAGAGATCGGCGCTGGGACGGGGCCGGCGCTTTTGCGTCTCCGGGTCCAACTCGATCAGGCCGAAGCGCAGCGTCCAGCCCTCAGCCCACTCAAAATTGTCCACCAGCGTCCAATGATAGTAACCTCGGAGAGGGATATTTTGTTGCAGCGCCCGCCAGATCTGATGCAGATGGAGGATCAGGGCCTTGGGCCGCTGATCGTCGTCGTCATCAGGGACGCCATTTTCCGTTATGTAGATGGGAAGACCTAAGCGCGAAAAGCGCTTGATCGCGCGATACAGCCCTTCGGGATAGAGTTCGCCGTAGCCGCCATCCATCATCTCCGCCTCTGGATTGTGCTTCTCCCTGCTGTAGAACATCTCTTTGGCTTGAGGATCGAATTGCACCAGCTCGCGGGTGTAGTAATTGATCCCAATCCAATCCAATGAGCGGCGCAGCGACCACGCCAGTCCGAATCCGAGGGGCGGCGTCCAGAAGCCGCGCCACACCGCATTGATCACGCTGCGATTGTAGCCCAGATCGCGCATCCAACTCGCCAGCCGATCCAGCAAGTGCTTCGGACGAGCCGGATCGAAGACCCGGAAGTTGTGCGCCAATCCGACGCGCGCATCGTTCTGAATCCGATGGATGGTATGGTAGGCTTTGGCGTGCGCACGCAGCAGATTCCGAAACGCCAACACGCCTGATCGCGTGTCCTCTTTACCCGGTGGGAATTCCCCGCGCATATAGCCCATCACCGTGTAGACATTCGGCTCGTTGATCGTGCACCAAAGCGTGGTCTCGTCGCCCAGCGCCTTGACGACCTGCTCCACATAGCGGTTGAAGTAACTGACTGACGCTGGGTTGGGCCATCCGCCCTGATCCTCAAACCAGATGGGATTGGAGAAGTGATGGAGTGTGACCATCGGCTCGATGTCGCGCTCTCGCAGCGCCTGGAGCATCTCCCGGTAGCGATCCAAGGCGACGGTGTCGATGCGGCCCGGCTCGATCTCGATACGGCTCCATTCGATGGACAACCGCAGCGCATGGAGCCCCATCGCCGCCGCGCGGTCGAAGTCCTTCTCCGCATTCTCCCACCAATCGCAGGCCAGACCCGAGGTATGGCCGTGTTTGATGTGGCCCTCGCCCTGTTCCCACGCCCACCACTGATTGTTCGTGTTGTTGCCCTCCACCTGGTGGGAAGCGGTGGCGACGCCCCAGAGAAAATCTGGCGGAAAGTGAAAGGTGGCTTCTGGCATCCTGCTCTCCTTTGTGTTGACTCGTCTTACTCGTTGGAGGTGAACACGTCATGCAGTACGGTGAGGGCGTCATCGACCGCCGCGACGACCGTCGGGTAGCGCAGCACGTGATCGCCGATCTCGGTGTGGTTGTCGAGGTAGCGAATCAGCGCCGGCCAATGGTCGCCCAGCAGGATCAGTGGCTTTTGGGGATTGCCCTGCATCTCGCGAATCTGGGCGATGTTCCACGTCAGCGTCACCTCCGTCAGCGTGCCAATGCCGCCCCACAGCGCGATGAAGGCGTCGCCCTGTGAGAGCATCGCCTCCAGGCGCGTGTGGAGATTGGGCGTGAAGCGCGCCTCGTGATGCCAGCGCGTCGTCCCATCCCCGAACTCGTCGGTGGGATAGGCGATCACGTGGCCGCCGGCCTCATAGGCCCCTTTGCTGACCACGTCCATAATCGCAGTATAACCGCCGGAGCCGACCGCGTAGCCGGCCTCCGCCAACGCCCGGCCCAACGCCTCGGCAACCTCTAGATGTTTCAGCGTTTGGGTGCGCGAGCTTCCAAAGACAACAACTAACTTCGATGTCATACCTTCTCCTCGTGGGTAAAAAATCAATCCATCCGGGTCTAAGTATAACGGATTTGATCATGAGGGCAATAGGAGCAGCGAGGGGATGGGGCGTCGATCCCAACAAAAAGAGGGCGCGCATTGATGCGCACCCTCTAAAACCTGGTGGGCGATACAGGACTTGAACCTGTGACCTCTGCGATGTCAACGCAGCGCTCTAGCCACCTGAGCTAACCGCCCACAACGCTCAACATTATAACAGAGTTCGTATTTTATGCAAGGCTCTTATTGGTTTTTGGGTGAAATGTTGTGTGATCCCGGATTGAAGTCCTGAGACAGGCGCTAACGCGCCGGGCGACCGCCTACGCGGGCGCGGGGCCTGCCTCGCAGGAGGAAAGTTGGCCGCCAAGCCTGTCCAGAGGCCTTTAGTCCTCATCCTCCGAGCCAAATTCATCCGCAATCTTTCACCCAATTTTCCACATGAGCCTTTATGCAAATGCTCGCAGAGTTTTGTTCGAGCTAATTTGTGCTCTTGAAGGCTAGAACCAGCTCTCAACACGTAGGGCCGCGACATACTGAAAATGTTGATCAGATGAAAGAACCGTCAGATTGTGTAAGCGGGCAACCGCCGCGATTTGGGCATCGGTGCCGGGTATAGGGCGTCCTTTGGCCTTCAGTTCTGCTTTGATGATTCCGCAAACTTTAGCGGCGGCCATATCGAAATCTAATACGGGAATGCGATCTAACAACAGATCGAGGTTTCTCAAATTCTCTACCTGACGCTGGCTGGCATAGACCGCAAAGTACAGTTCGCTCAACACCGTGATGCTGATAAAGAATTGATCGTCAGGTTGCCCACGCTGAACAAGCACTTCCCGAAGTTGGCCCGCATTGCCCATTATCTTCGCTGCATGATTCGTATCAATCAGATAGCTCGTCATGCTGATGTTCCAATTCCATCAACCGGGATTGTTCTATGTCTGATAAGATCTCATCCAGTTCGTTCGCCTCAAAATCCCAGATTCCCACGCAATCCAATAAATCCCCCAAGTTCCCTTGTGAAATTTCTGGCTTGATGGGTTCGACTGTGGCCCGCTCAAGCAAAAAATCGATAAAATCGAGGACTTGAGCTATCCGGTGAGGTGGCAGTTGATCCAATCGATGAATGGCTATTTGTTTGGCTTGTGTGAAATCTCTCATATTACATCCCCTCCCTGAGTTCTCTGGCGTCGAGTTGCTTATCTTGTGGATTATGGGTCTTTTGGATTTTGCCGGGCAACCCCCTCATTAGCCCTAAAAGCAGCCAAGAATTGCGTGTTGGTGGGGATCACAGACCTTTTTCGCGTCGTTACGGGGTTGTGGGGGGGAGTGATATGATTGCACCCGGCGAATTCCCGAAGAGCCTGGATTATCTCAACCTCGATTCATTCGTCGAAGGACACCACGCACCTTCATTATAGCATACCAAGCGTGTGGAACAATGTATTTTTGGTTAGAAAATGACTCTCCACTGGCAATTCGACCACCTTCTCGAATCGTTCTTGTATCTAATACTTTTCAAGGGTATAATAGAAGTGAGAGAAGAAAGTTAGAAATACGTCTATGGATTCCCCTGCGCCTCTCCTGTGATCGTTTTCTCTCGTATTGTTTTCTACATGATGGAATGGAGGTGTCTGATGGATCTACCGCCTGGATTGGTACATATCGTTGCACAAACGCATCTGTTCACCGACGCGCGTGATTACGTCATCCTCCGAACCGCCCCGGATCAGGCTGGCGCGGCTGAAACCCTATTCTCCCACCTGGATGAACCATTCTCCGCGTTGATGCGCGATAAGGACGAAGTGACCCTGGTGTTGCCTGTGGAGGTGTGGCAGAAATCCCGTCCGCTTGTGGATGTATTGGATGAATCCTCCCCTTATCGGCTCATCACGTTTGATCTTCCACTTGAATTGGGATTAATCGGTTATTTGGCAACGATGACCAGCACGGTCGCGGAGAAAGGCGTCAGCATCTTCTCCGTTTCGGCGTTCTCGCGGGATCATATCTTCGTGCCGGAGGAGGATTTTGAGCGGGCGTGGGAAGCGTTGCGAGCGTTGATTCGTGCATGTCAAGCTCAGGAAGAAGAGCTTGAGGCTTAACCTGTGGAGTTGCTCTCGTGTCTAGCGTTCACTTCTTAATTGGTAAAACCTTAGGTAAATACGAAGTACTCGAGCATATCGGGCACGGCGGGATGGCTGAGGTCTACAAGGGCCAGCATGTCCGGCTAGATCGTCCGGTGGCTATCAAGATCCTGCATCCTTTCTTGGCGGATGAAGAAGGATTTGTAGTGCGTTTCCAACGCGAGGCGAAGATCGTCGCCACGCTCCGGCATCCTAACATTATGCAGGTCTTCGACTTCGATTACAACGAGGAACTCAACATCTACTATATGGTGATGGAGTTTATCGATGGCTCCACACTGAAGAGTATGATGACGGAGAAGGGCCAACTGCCCGTCGAGGAGGCCGTGCGCATCGGCGCGGCCATTGCGGATGCGCTGGATTATGCCCATCGGCGGGATATGGTGCATCGCGATATCAAACCGGCCAATATCATGTTCACCTCGGAGAGCGAACCGGTCTTGACCGACTTCGGCATCGCGAAGATGATGTCACTTTCGGGTTTGACGGCGAGCGGCGCGATGATCGGCACGCCGGCCTATATGGCCCCCGAAGTCGGCCTGGGCAAGACAGGCGCCGCGGCCGCCGATATCTATTCGTTGGGTGTGGTGATGTATCAGATGGTGACGGGCCAGTTGCCCTTCGAATCCGATAACCCGATGAACATGGTAATGCAGCATATCAATGATGCGCCGCCCTTGCCCGCGCAACTCAACCCGGAGTTGCCCTCCACGTTAGAGGTCGTAATTCTGCGCACGCTCAACAAGAAGCCAGAGGAGCGCTTCGCCAATGCCGGGGCGTTGGCCTCCGCCTTGCGTCACGCCCTGGGTATGGATACCCCAACGCGCGAGTTCACGTTGGAAACGACGCCGCTGCCAAAGGAATCATCGGCAGCGACAGCGACGCCAGCTCAAGCTCAGCAGCAAGACAAATCGTCGGCCCCGTCCCCGCCCTCGGCGGCCTCATTGCCCAAAGGTGATAATTTATTAATCAAGGATTGGCAAACTCCGGCGCCGGAAACGCCTGCGTTGGGCATCGATGTGGTCCTGGGCCCGGGAGAACCGCCATCATCGCAAGAATCGAAAGAGAAGAAGCGCCAGGCACCCTTCCTTTGGCGCTTGACGCGCAGCGTGTTGTTGTTGCTATTGCTCAGCATCGTTGCCGCCGGCGCGTGGGTGGGCTTCGGGGGAGCGGTGCCCGAGGAGGTGCGGCAGAGAATCCCGGCGTCGCTTCTGGAAAATCTACCGTTGCCGGCCGGCGCCATCGAAAGCCTCGCACTCGCGCCTGATCCCACGGCGACTGCGGATGTCACCGCAGCTGGGGCAGCGGAGGTTGTCACAGCGACGGCGACCCTTTCGCCTACTCCCACGGCCACACCGGAACCGGAAAAAGAAGTTCCCCCTACGCCGACGCTGAATTGTAGTGCGCGCGCCAAAATCGAAAACATCACCTTAAGTCCTGGCGAGGTTGTGCCGCCGGAGACGGAGATGACGGCCTACTTCACGATTCGGAATACGGGCAATTGTGCGTGGCCCTCCGGGATGCGTTTAAATTTCAGTTCTGGGGATTGGATGAGCGCGCCGGATTCGGTATCGGTTCAGAAGCTCGGGCCGGGTCAGTCAGCCCTGATTCTGGTAACCTTTCGAGCGCCCGCCGAGTTGGATACCTACGAAGGGACGTGGCGCCTGGTCCAGCCGGATGGTAATCCGTTGGATAAAACCGGCGCCATCGAGCTTGAGGTGAGCGATGTGACACTCGAAACCGCGACCCCGCCACCGGTAACAGAGACGCCGCTCCCTGAGGATTTACGTCTGGGCGAGCCGGAACTGGTCAAATGGAAGGAGGACGTTGCCGCCGGGCGGTGGTATGGCATGGTTCGGTTCCATGCCGCAGGCGGTACGGGATCCTATCGCTACTATCACACCGAGATAAGCAAGGATACGCTCTTGCCCCATAACGAACTACAAATCGAAGGGCAACGATGCCGAAATATCCCGCTCACGATCTGGGTGCTTTCTGGCGATGAAGCCATCCAGTGGGAAGGCTCGATCCCCTATCCCGCGCCGGAACAGTGCGAGTGACATCAAGGAAGATCGTTGCAAGATGATAAATGATAACTAAGCCCTGGCAATCCCCAGGGCTTTCTCTTTCGGAGTTGAACTTAAGCCGTTCTGCTGTCCCAGGGAATACGAGGAGGAAACTATATGACGCAGCCAACCCCTAATCCCGCGCCATGCTCTGAGCAGAGAGAGCGCATGGTAAATTTGATACGCCGACGCGGCGTCAAAGATCCACTGGTATTGGAGGCGATGCGCTCTGTGCCGCGTCACAAACTCATCCCGCCGGGGCAACTTGAGTACGCCTACGCGGATCACCCGATGCCCATTGGTCACCGGCAGACGATTTCGCAGCCTTATATCGTCGCGTTGATGACGGAGGCATTGGATCTATCGCCGGGGGATCGCGTGTTAGATGTCGGCACCGGCTCCGGGTATCAGGCGGCGGTGTTGGCCGAGATGGGCATGGAGGTCTACACCATCGAACGGATTCCAGAGCTGTACGCGACAGCATCTAAAACGCTGCAGGAGCTGGGCTACGAGGTCCACTGTCGATTGGGCAACGGCTACGAGGGATGGCCGGAGCACGCGCCCTACGATGGCATCGTTGTGGCCGCCGCGCCGCCGCAAATCCCCCAGCCCTTGATCGATCAGTTGGCGGCGGGCGGGCGGATGGTCATCCCGGTCGGCCGCGTTCATGGCTATCAGACCTTGTGGAAGGTGATCCGGGAGGATGGCGAGATCCGCAAAATCGATCTCGGCGGCGTCGCCTTCGTCCCCTGCGTCGATGAGGGATGACGACGGAGGATTAAGCAGAATCTCCAAGCCTTTGTAGCTGGGGTGAGGAGACGAAATGAATGTACATAAGGCCTTGGTGATCAATCATCTGATCGCCGAGGCCTTGATGCTATAAGATCGATTCACGTTTCACGGAACATCGTCACCAGCCGTTTGCCAAGGATCTGCCGGAAGGTCGCCCCCTGGCTGACGGACAGCATCGCTGCGGTTGGATCTTCCAGCAAGGCGCCGGCCAGCGCGTCGATGCCATAATCGAAGAGTTGCGTTGAGAGCGGCGTGGTGCCGCCCAACATCACCACGAAGGTCTCCGGGTGCACGTGCGCGATCAGGTCATCGAAGGTGTGATTGAGCAGCGAGGTGCCGGTCAACGCGATCACATCCGCCTGCGGCAGAATCTCCGGCGTCGATGAGGCCGGCAGATCGCCGGGGCGCGGATTCAATTCCAGCACCCACATCTCGCGTGCCACCCGCTTCACGCGCGGGATGAAGGGGAAGTGCCCCACGATGGCGACGTTGCGATCCGCGCCGCGCTCTAGAATCACCTCGGCGGCGTTGACGTCCACGCAGCGCGCCAGATCCACGTCCAACAGCGCGTTGATGGTCGCGAGACCCACGCTGGCCTCTAACATGCTCTCGGAGTGGGCGAGCGCCGCCAACGCCTCGGCGCTGTAGTCCAGCAACGCCCCCGCGTCCTGGACCGGCATCCGCCCGCCTTGATGGTGATCGTCATCGCCGCCGCCCAGCGTGGAGGAAAGCCCGCCGCGCAGTTCGCCGTCCACCTCCAGCGCCACAACCGTCCAATGGCCGCCGATCCGCACATCCACCGGCGTGGCGCGCGCGGCATTCTCCGCGATCTGATCCAGCAATTGTTCCAAAATGTTCATCGTTGCCTCCTTTTGTCTCTTTGTCTCTTTGTCCCCTGGTCACCTTGTCTTTTCAGTGTCTGCCTATTATAATCCGGCTTGTATGAAGATCCTAATGGCGCGACACGGACAATCACTATGGCAGGTCGAAGGCGATAGCGCCGGCGGCGATTCCCCCTTGTCGCCAACGGGCGAATCGCAGGCGCAATATTTGGGGCGCTATCTTGCCGAGCGCGGCCCCCACATCGCGGCGATTTACACCAGCGATTTGCAGCGCGCCCATCGCACGGCGGAGATCATCGCCGAGCACTTGGAACTCCCCCTCAATGTGGAAGATGGGTTGCGGGAGTTCGAGTCGTTTGATCAAGGCTGGGCGCCGGCTCCCACGTCGATATGGGATGCGTCGCCCGAATCTGCGTTGGCTTCGCGCTATCTGGCCTATCGCGAGCGGGTGCAGCGCGTACTCAAGCGTGTCGTGGCGGCGCATCCAGACGATGCGACCGTGCTGCTCATCGCGCATGGCGGCACGATTGGCGTGATCCTGCGCTTGATCATCGGCTCCGACACGCCGCGCCTCTGGGCATGGAACGCCGCCCTCCACGCCATCGAGTGGCATCGACCCGGTTGGGGGCCGCATTGGATTCTCCATTACTTGAATTGCATGGAGTATCTGCCCCATGATTTGAGGACCGGATGAGAAACTCCCCATTTCCGCGTGGATGGGCGTGGACGGGCCTCGCTTTGGCCGTGATCGGGTGGATCGCGTTCTTCCTCATTACGCCGGGCGGCATCCTGCGTGAGACCGATTACATCGCTGCCGCGGTCTGTCATCGCCGCCCGGAGCACAGCTTCTTCGTGGGCGATCAGCAACTGCCGCTCTGCCAGCGATGCAGCGGCACCTTCCCCGGCGCTCTGACCGGCCTGCTCGTCCAGTGGCTCCTCTGGCGTCGTCGCCGCGCTTTGCGCTTCCCCGATTGGCGGATGCTGCTCCTGATGGCCGCCTTGGCCGCACCCTGGGCGTTAGATGGTGTCAACTCGCTTACCTCGGAACTCCCCTGGCGCGAGGCCGGCGTCGGCATCTTGGGCTACGCGCCCCAACCCTGGCTCCGCCTGCTGACAGGCATCCTCATGGGCAGTACGATGAGCGTCTTCCTGGTACCGGCCTTCAACATAACGATGTGGGCCGATGGCGTAGAAGAACCCACGATTCGCTCCTGGCACGATCTGGCGCTGCTGTTGGCCATCGAACTGGCGGTCGGCGCCGCGATCTACCTGGCGGAGCCGATCCTTCTCTATCCCGTGGCGATCTACAGCGCGCTGGCCGTCGTCGCGATGTTCACCTGCTTAGGCGCGATGATCTTCGTCATGGCGCTGGCCCGCGATGGCACGCTGCACAGTTGGCGCGAGGCCTGGGCGCCGCTGGCGTGGGGCCTGGTCTTCGCGCTCCTCATCATCGGCGGAATGGATTTCGTTCGCTTTCAGCTTATGGGCACCATCGACGGGATGCCCGGCATCTCTTAGCCGCGTTCTCCCCGCTCGTTCCTCCTCTTTTACCGGCTGTCCCCCTGCCACTTATCCCTGCGATTGACTTCTGCGGCGTTAGACGTAGACTCTTTTAGAAGATAATCATCGTAAATATAAATCAGGAACCCTTGTGAAGGTTGCGCAAGTGACCTCAAACAGCAGGTATTAGGTGCAACGAGCAGGTTAAGCGGCTTACCGAGCTTCCGTGAACCTTCGCAAGAGTGGGCTGTTCTCACTACCTAGCCAAAGACTACCGACTATTTTATGGAGGTGTAACGATGGAGAAGCCCCGGACACAGACCTTGGGTTATCCCAGGATCGGCAAGGAACGCGAGATCAAGCGCGCGCTGGAGGGCTACTGGAAGGGCCGTCGTAGCGCGGAGGAGTTGGAGGCGACCTTCTGGGCGGTGGCGGAGCAAAGTTGGCACGATCAATTGGCCGCTGGCATCGATTACGTCGGCGTGGGATCGGCCACGTACTACGACCACGTCCTGGATTGGGCCGTGCGCTTCGGGCTGATCCCGGCGCGTTTCCGCGAGCTGGAGGGCCGCGAGCGCTACTTCGCGATGGCGCGCGGCGCGGAGGGCATCCCCGCCTTAGATATGACCAAGTGGTTCGATACGAACTACCACTATCTGGTGCCGGAGATCGATGCCGAGATGTCGCTTCAGGAGGATACCGAGGACTTTATGGCCCTGGTGCGCCGAGCGCAGGAGATCTTGGGCGCGCGTGCCGTGCCCATCGTGCCTGGCCCCGCGACGCTGATTCATCTTTCGCGGATCAAAGGCGATGCGGGCCGCCTGTTCAACAAGCTGGCGCCGCTCTACCGCCACCTGCTCGCCGAGTTGAAGGCGATGGGCGTGCCGGAGGTGCAATTGCACGAGCCGGCCCTGGTGTTGCCGGAGGCGCACGATCTGCGCTCGCATGATCTGCGCACGCACGTCGAGGCGGCCTACGCGATGTTCGCCGATGCGCGTTTGCCCCTCAACCTGGTCACCTACTTCGATGACGTGGGCGACGCCTACCCCTGGCTCGTCCGGCTGCCTGTGGACACCATCACGTTGGATCTCACGCGCGGCGAGACGCTGGCACAAATCGAAGCGCACGGCTTTCCGGCGGACAAGACCCTGGCGGCGGGCATCATCGACGGGCGCAGCGTCTGGCGGATGCGCCCCGACGAGGTGTTGCCGCGTCTGGAGAAACTCCGCGCCGCCGTCCCGAATCTCCGCCTGAGCGCCTCGTGCTCGCTGCAATTCGTGCCCTACGATGTCGAGCGCGAGACCGAGATCCCCGAGGCGCTGCGGGGCGTCCTGGCGTTCGCCGAGCAAAAGCTGGAGGAGTTGGCGCACCTGGCGGCGGACGAGACGGAGGAGGCCGTCGCGGCGTGGCAGGCCTTCCGGGCATTCGCCCCGGCGGATGAGGCGGTGCAGGCGCGCGTGGCATCGCTCGCCGAGGCAGATTTTCGCCGCGAGCAACCCTACGAGGCGCGACGCGATCAGCAAATCCAACTGCCGCCCTTCCCCACGACGACCATCGGCTCCTTCCCGCAGACGCGCGAGGTGCGACGGCTGCGCGCCCGCTTGCGCAAGGGCGAGATCTCCGAGGCGGCATATCACGCGGGCGTGGACGCCTTCATCGCGTACACCATCGGCGTGCAGGATGCGCTAGATCTGGACGTGCTCGTCCACGGCGAGTTCGAGCGCAGCGATATGGTCGAGTACTTCGCCCAGAAGCTGACGGGCTTCGCCTTCACCCGTCACGGTTGGGTACAGAGCTTCGGCAGCCGCTACGTGCGCCCGCCCATCATCTACGCCGACGTGCAGCGCCCGGCGTCGATGACGGTGCGGGAATTCGAGGCGGCGCAGTCCTTCACATCGAAGCCCGTGAAAGGGATGCTCACCGGCCCGGTCACGATTCTGAATTGGTCGTATCCGCGCGTGGACATCCCCCGCGAGGAGATCGCCTATCAGTTGGCCCTGGCCCTGCGCGATGAGATCGCCGCGCTGGAAGAGGCCGGCGCGCGGATGATCCAAGTGGATGAGCCGGCCCTGCGAGAAGGGCTGCCCCTCAAGGCGGCGCGCTGGGAAAGCTACCTCTCCTGGGCCGTCGATGCCTTCCGCCTGGCGACCGGCGGCGCGCGCTCAGCGACGCAGATCCACACACACATGTGCTACTCGGAATTCGAGGACATCCTGCCCGCCATCGACCGCTTAGATGCGGACGTCATCTCCATCGAAAACGCCCGCAGCGGTGACGCGATGTTGCGTGCGCTGGCGGACTTCGGCTATCCCCGCGAGGTCGGCCCCGGCGTCTACGACATCCACAGCCCCATCGTGCCGACGCCGGCGTTCATCGCGGATAAACTGCGCATGTTCCGCGAGCACCTGCGCCCGGAGCAGATCTGGGTGAATCCCGACTGCGGCCTGAAGACGCGCGCCTGGGACGAGGTGTTGCCCACATTGCGCAATATGATCGCGGTAGTGAAGGAGATGCGCAACTCGTCTGAGTAGAAAGTTGATCTTTGAATGCATCTTGTTTGAGTTATCTGTTATGCGAAGCGTATTGCGTAAAACGTATTGCGTAACCGGGTTGTGTACACGTTGCTCACTTACTAATCGCATCTCATAACCCAATCACTACGGAATACGAAATACGCAATACGAAATACGTCTCCCGTTGTAGGCGGCCCCTGACCGAGCCGCCACGGGCAGGACAGTACAGGAAAAGAGGAGAACAAATGAATACTGGCGGACAATTCTTAACGTGGTTGACGGCCCAGGAGCGGCCGATTTTATCGGATGGCGCGATGGGGACGTTGCTCCACGCGCGCGGCGTCGCGTTCACCGAGTGCTTCGATGCGCTCAACTTGCATCATCCGGCGGAGGTGGCGGAGATTCACCGCGCGTACATCGAGGCCGGATCGGAGATCATTCTGACCAACACCTTCGGCGCGAATCGCTACAAACTGGCTGAGCACGGCCTGGAGGGGCGCGTCGCGGAGGTCAATCGCGCGGGCGTCGAACTGGCGCAGCGCGTCGTCGCGGCCTCCTTCAAGGATGTGTGGATCGCCGGGGATGTGGGGCCGCTGGGCGTGCGATTGGCGCCCTTCGGGCGGGTGCAGTTAGAGCAGGCGCGCGCCGTCTTCGCCGAGCAGATCGCGGCGTTGGCGACAGCCGGCGCGGATCTGATCGTCATCGAGACGATGACCGATCTCTACGAAGTCGTCGAGGCGATCCAGGCCGCGCGCGAGGTCTGCGACCTGCCCGTGGTCGCGTCGATGACCTTTACGCGCGATGACCGCACGCTGTTGGGCGATTCCCCGGCCAAGGTCGCCCATCGCATGCGCGAGGTGGGCGCCGATGTGTTGGGCGTGAACTGCTCCGGCGGGCCGGCGCAACTGCTGCGCATCCTGCGCGAGATGCAGAAGGCGGAACCCGACGCTCACTTCTGGGTCAAGCCGAACGCGGGTTGGCCGGAGCAGGTCGCCGGGCGGATTATGTATCCCGCTACGCCGGAGTACTTCGGCGAGTACGCCTGGGCCTTCGCCGAGGCCGGCGCCGATGTCATCGGCGGCTGCTGCGGCGCCACGCCAGGACACATCGCGGCGATGCGTCGCGCGCTGGAGAGCGGCCCGCCCGACTTGCCCATCTACGTCAATGGCGTGAGGGAATCCCAGGCCGCCGTGCCCGCGATCTCGCCCGATCAGCCCTCGTGTCTCTCCGAGAAATTAGCCGCCGGCCGCTTCGTGATCGCCGTGGAGATGGACCCACCGCGCAGCCTTTCCGGGCACAAGCTGATGGCCGGGGCCAGTCTGTTGGCCGAGGCCGGCGCCGATGTCATCAACGTGGCCGATAGCCCGATGGCCCGGATGCGGATGAGTCCCTGGGCGGTCTGCAATCTCATTCAGGAGAAGGTCGGCATTGAGACGACGCTCCACTTCCCCACGCGGGGACGCAATCTACTGCGCGTCCAGGGCGATCTGCTGGCCGCGCACGCGCTCGGCATCCGCAACGTCTTCGTCGTGATGGGCGATCCCACGGCCATCGGCGATTATCCCGACGCGATGGATGACTACGACCTCGTGCCCTCCGGCCTGATTCGATTGATCAAGCAGGGCTTCAACGAGGGCGTGGATCACGCGGGCAGCGACATCGGGCAACCGACATCGTTCTTTGTGGGCGGCGCGCTCAACCTCACACCCATGAATCCGGCGCGCGAGATCAAGGTGCTGCGCCGCAAGTTAGATGCCGGAGTCGATTTCTTCCTCACGCAACCGGTCTACAATCCGGCGGCGGCCCGCGTCTTCCTGGATCGCTACGCCGAGGAGCACGGGCCACTCGAAACGCCGATCTTGGTCGGCGTACTGCCGCTGTACGGCGTCCGTCACGCGCGCTTTTTGCACAACGAGGTGCCGGGCATCACCATCGCGCCGGAGATCTTCGCGCGGCTGGAGGCGGCGGGCGCGGACGCCCCGCACGAGGGCGTGCGCATCGCCTGCGAGTTGATCGCATCGCTGCGGGCGTGGGCCGGCGGCCTCTACATCATGCCCGCGTTCCATCGCTACGATCTGGCGGCGGAGATCGTCGAGCGCTGCCGGGCCGATCAAAATGCGGGAGATCGTCCAGCAGAGTTGCTCTGCGAGGTCGAGGCCGCTCGTAGTTAGCCCCAGAGGCGCAGATTTAGCAATCCTTTTAGAGCGAATAGGGCGCAATTGCAAAACAGGAAAACCCTACGATAAAACATCACCCCATTGCATTTGGCCTGCGATTCTGATAAGATAAGATCAACCTAGACGGCGTTGACGTGATCCCGATCGTACCGGAGGTGCCAGATGATGGCCAAATTGCTGGTGATCGATGACGACGCGGCGCTGAACGAGATGTTGACGCGAAGCTTGGGCGCGCAAGGCTTTGAGATCCTCACGGCCTCGAGCGGGAAAGAGGGGATCGAGAAAGCCTTGCAGCAGCAGCCTGACCTCATCCTATTGGATGTGATGATGCCGGAGATGGACGGCTGGGAGGTGTGTCGTCGCCTGCGCGCGGTGACGGATCTGCCGATCATCATGCTTACGGCCAAGGATAGCCGCGCGGAAGTCATTCGGGGCTTCGAGTTGGGCGTGGATGATTACGTGACGAAGCCCTTCGACCTGCGGGAGTTGGAGTTGCGTATCCGCGCGGTGCTCAAGCGCTATCAACTGAATCACGATGAGATGTATGATGACGGCGTGTTGCGGATCGATTTGCAGCGTCAGCGAGTTGTTCTGCACGATGAGCCGATCCATCTGACGCCGACGGAGTTTAAGCTATTGCGGAGTTTGGTGCGACGCGCGGGCGAGATCGTCTCCCATCGGCAATTGCTGGTCGAGGTCTGGGGTACGGACTACATGGGCGCGATGGCCAACCTCACACTCTACATCCGCTATCTGCGCGAAAAATTAGAACCGGCCCCCGGCAATCCCCGATATATTCGCACCCAGTGGGGAGAAGGCTATTGGTTTTGCCCAAAGCCGGCCGAGAGTCCTTGAATAGTGCGCGACGGGCGAAGTTATCGACAGCCCTCGGTGAAGTCGCCGAGAGCTGTTTTTTTTGCCGAGCAAGAATTGCCGGCGCTTTCTACCAAAGTCTACGAATTCGACTAAAATATATAGGGAAAGCGATCAGACAACCACTTAAAGCGAGGAGGCTTGCAATGACACACGTGCTCATCAAAGGCGGGACTATCGTCACGCCAGATACGATGTTAGAAGCAGATTTGTTGACCGAAGGTGAGAAGATCAAGGCCATCGGGCAGGATCTCACGGCGCCCGCTGGGGCTGAAGTGGTGGACGCGCGGGGCATGATGGTGCTGCCCGGCGTCATCGAGGCGCACGCGCACATCCAGTTGGATACGGGCATCTACAAAACGCCCGATGATTGGTTCACAGAGACGCGGGCGGCGGCTTACGGTGGCGTGACCACCGTTGTCGATTTCGCGACGCAGTACGAGGGTCAGAGTTTTAACGAGGCGTTCGCGGATCGCATGGACGAGGCCGCGCCCTCCGTCATCGACTACGCCTTCCACATGATGGTCACCGATCTGCCGCCCGGCCAGGAGGATCGGCTGGGCGAGTTGATCGACTTGGGCATTCAGAGCCTCAAGCTCTACACGACCTATCGGCCCAACTACTACGCCGACGACGCGACTCTGCTCCGTCTGATGGAGGCGGCGGCGCGGTACGGCCTGATCACCCTGGTGCACTGCGAGAACGACGCCATCGTCACCGCGCAGACCGAGGCGTTGATCGAGGCCGAGCAGACGGCGTGGCGCTATCACGGGCTGGCGCGTCCCGCGCTGGCTGAGCAGGAGGCCGCCGCGCGCGTGCTCTTCTTGGCCGATGCCGTCGATGCGCCGGTGGTGATCGTCCACAACTCCTCGGCCTACACCGCGCTGCTGGTCGCCGAGGCGCGCGATAAGGGCCAGACTGCCTTCAACGAGACCGCGCCCCAGTATCTGGTCTTGGATGACACCTGCTACGAGGGCAGCGAGCCGTGGCGCTACATCCTCCAGCCGCCGCTGCGCGATCCCGACGAGGCGGAGATGTTGTGGTCGTTGCTCAGCGCCGGGATGATCGATATGCTGATCACCGATCACTGCGATTACACGAAGGAGCAGAAGCTGGAGCACAACGATTTCACCAAGACGCCCGGCGGGCTGCCCGGCATGGAGACGCTGCTGCCGCTCACCGTGACCTACGGCGTCCTGGCGGGGCAACTCTCCTGGCCCGATGTGGCACGCCTGCTGGCCGCCAATCCGGCCCAGATCTACAACCTCTGGCCGCGCAAGGGCGCGCTCCTGCCCGGCAGCGATGCCGACGTCGTGCTCTACGATCCGGCCGGCGAGCGGCGCATCACCGCCGAGGAACTGCACACCATCGCGGGCTACACACCCTACGAGGGGATGTTGGTGAAGGGCCGCGTGGTCGCCAGCCTGCGGCGCGGCGAGTTCTTGATGCGCGATGGCAAGTTCGTCGGCGAGAAAGGCAGCGGCGTCTATCTCCGGCGCGAGCCGCGCTTCTGGGATTGATCGACGTCGCGGTATAGATTTTCGCGATGGAAACGGTCCTCTTTGTCATCGGCCTGGGCTTGGGCCTCTTGATGGCCTACGTTGTGTTGCATATCCAGGAAAAGGAGATGCGCCAGACGCTGCGCGAGGAGATCGCCGAGATCTACGCAGCGAAGGGCGAGGCCGAGCGCGCGCGCATCGCGCACTCTTACGAGAAGCGCATCCACCGCCTGGAGGCCCAGCGCGAGACGGAGATCGCCGACGCGCGCAAGGAGAGCGTCCGCCAGAGCCGGGCCGTCCTCAAGGGCAAGATGGCGGAGCAGATCGCGCCGCTGCTGCCGGGCTTCGCCTATTGGCCGGCGGATGCGCGCTTCTTAGGCGATCCCATCGATTACGTCATCTTCAACGGCTACAGCGCCTGCCAGGACGGTGAGGGAGAGATCGATGAGTTGGAGATCGTGATCATCGACATCAAAAAGGGCCGGGCCGCATTGAGCGCCGGCCAGATGAAAATCGCGCGCGCCATCGAGGCCGGGCGCGTCCGCTTCGAGGTCGTGCGCGTCTACGATGATGGACAAATCGAAAGCAACACCTGGGGGCCGAAATAGACGCGCTTTGCGAAGGTTCCCTTCGGCACTCGAAGCACGAGTATTTCTCAAACTGCTCGGCTTGGATCGCTAGATCCAAGCCTTTCCCACAAGGAGATAACCTATGGATTTGACGATTGAAAGCTGCGTTACCTTGAACAACGGCGTGGAGATGCCGCTGTTCGGCTTGGGCGTCTACCAGGCGGGCAGCGGCCAGGGCACGATCCGGGCGGTGCGCTGGGCCTTGGAGGCCGGCTATCGTCACATTGACACGGCCAAACTTTACAGCAACGAGGTCGAGGTCGGTAAGGCGGTGCGCCAGAGCGGCGTGCCGCGCGAGGAAGTCTTCATCACGACCAAGCTTTGGAACAGCAACCATGGTTATGATCAGGCGCGGCGCGCCTTCGATGAGAGCCTGCACAAGTTAGACCTGGGCTACATCGATCTCTACCTCATCCACTGGCCCGTCAGCCGGCAGCGCGATGAGAGCTGGCGCGCGCTCCAAACCCTGCTGGCGACCGACCAATGCCGCGCCATCGGCGTGAGCAACTACACCATCCAGCACCTGGACGAGCTGCTCTCGTGGGCCGACGTCGCGCCGGCGGTCAATCAGGTAGAATTCAGCCCCTACCTCTATCAAGAGAAGCTGTTGACCTACTGCCGCGAGCACGAGATCCAATTGGAAGCCTACAGCCCATTAACCAAGGGCCGGATGATAGATGATCCGCCGTTGGTCGCCGTCGCGGAAAAGTATGGTAAATCCCCGGCCCAGATCCTCATCCGCTGGGCCTTGCAACATCGCGTGGTGGTGATCCCCAAATCGGCCACCGAGGCGCACATCCGCGCGAACGCCGATGTCTTCGACTTCGAGATCTCGCCGGAGGATATGGCCCGCCTGGACGAGTTAGATCGCAACTTGCGCGTGAGCTGGGACCCCAGCGATATCGGATAGAGGAATACAACATGCGAGATATTATCGAGACCTTACGTGAATGGCTGGCGGCGGATAAAGAGATCGCGCTGGCGACGATTGTGGAGACGCGCGGCTCCTCCCTGCGCCCGGCGGGCACGCGCATGGCGATCACGGCAGAAGGCGATGTTGCTGGCTCAGTGAGCAGCGGCTGCGTCGATGGCGACGCGGTGGCCGAGATGGAAACGGTGCTGCACAAGGACGCGCTCATCCGCCGGCCCTTCTTCGGCGTCAGCGACGAGGAGGCGTGGAGCGCGGGCCTCTCGTGCGGCGGCGCCATCGATGTGCTCGTCGAGCGCTGGTCGCCCATCTACGAGACCTTCATCACGGAGATCGAGGCGCGGCGTCCGGTCGGATTCGCCACGCGCACGGATACACCCGTTCATCTACTGCGCACCGCATCCGGCGAAATCCACGGCTCATTAGGCGATCCGGCCTTGGAAGCGGCGGCTGTGGCGGATATGGTAGAATTATGGCCGGGGCCGCATGCCAAAAAGCACATCTATCCGCAGGGCCAAGTCTTTGTAGAAGTTGTACCGCCGCCGCCCACGCTGTTGATCTTCGGCGCGACAGACATCGCTATCTCTCTGGCGGAAATGGCGAGCGTTCTGGATTTTCAGGTCATCGTGAGCGACGCGCGACGCGCTTTCTTGCGCGAGGAGCGCTTCCCCCATGCCCAGATCGCGTTTGGGTGGCCGCAGAACGTCTTCACGCCGGATGACTTCGGGCCGGGATGGGGCATCGTCGTGCTCTTCCACGATCCGAAATTCGACCTCCCCGCGCTGACGCTGGCGCTGGAGAGCGACGCCTTCTACATCGGATTCTTAGGCAGCCGCAAGACCCAGGCCGAGCGCCGCGCGCAGTTGCAGGAGGCCGGTTTCACCGCGGAAGACCTGGCCCGCATCCACGGCCCCGTCGGCTTGAACATCGGCGGTCGCGCGCCCGCGATGATCGCGCTTTCGATTCTGGCGGAAATAGTAGCCGTGCGCCATCGCCGCCCCGGCGGGATGTTGGGCGCTTGAAGTTTCTGCCCCTTCCAGTTCGTAGTCAGCCTCGGAGCGCTAGCGGAGTGGCGTTTTTGCTTGTGTCTCAAAGTATTCGCCATGTCGTGCCAGGCTCTCGCCGGATTACTAAATCCGGCGGTTAGGCGGGGATTTGACAATCCCCTCGGAGCCAAGGGGGCCAAGTGGCGAAGACTTTGTGACAGTAACCGTTTTTCGTGGACCACAACGGCGCGCCATTGCATCGTGCAACGGATGCCTGCCATAGGTCAAGGGACCTATGGGTCACCAAACTGCGAACAAGTGAAAGGACAAAGTAATCTATGGAAAATAACATCATAGCCACGAGCGATGAGATGGAACTGCTCGAATCATTGGCGAGTTACGTGCCGACGTATGTGGTGCGCTACCTTCATCAGCGCCCCGATGTGGCCAAGACCCCGTGGATGCAAAGCTTTCCGGCGGCTGCGCTCTACGTGGAGATCGCGGGCGTCGCGGCCCTGGTCGAGAGCCGCTCCGCGCAGGGGACGGCGCCCGCGACCTCGCTCTCGAACACACTCAACGCCTACTTCGGCCAATTGGTCGATTTCGTCAAGGTGCAGGGCGGCGACGTGATCAAGTGCTCGGCCCAGGGCGCGCTGGCGATCTGGCCCGCCATCGAGAAGGACGACGGAAGCGAGAAATCGTTAGCGACGCTGGCGCGGCGCGCTGCGCAGTGCGGCCTTTCTCTGCGCCGGATGCTGCACGACTACCCCGCATCCAGTGCCCTGCGCCTCTCGCTGAGCGTGGGCGTGGATGTAGGAGAGGCGCATATCGCGGGCGTCGGCGGCTCGCTGGGCCGCTGGGAGATCCTGGCTCTCGGCGCGCCGGTGCGAACTGCGCGTATCTTGGCCGGTGAGACCTCCCCCGGCGCGATCCGGCTCTCCGCGCGCGCTCACGAGTTGATCGCGAGCCAGTGCATCGGCGAGAGTCTGCCTCAGGGCGATTTTCGGCTGGATGATGTGCGCTATCCCCTGCCGTCGGTCACGTCGGCGCCGCTGCCCCTGACTTTGGAAATGGAGAAGGCGTTGCGCTCCTACATCCCCGGCGCGGTGTTGAACCACCTCAAGAAGAATCCGGCGGGCTGGCCGGCGGAGATTCGACCGCTTACCGTGCTCTCCATTCACCTGCCGGCGCTGGACGACGACGCCACGCTGGATCAGATCCAGGCGACGATGCGCGCGACGCAGATGGCGCTCTATCGATACGCGGGCAGCGTCAACGCGCTCAGCTCCGCCGATCAAGGCGTGATTCTGACGGCGGCGATGGGGCTGCCGCCGCTCTCCCACAGCGATGATCCAGAGCGCGGCATCCAGGCGGCGCTGAAGGTCCACGCGGTGCTGGCGGAGCAAGATCTCGCTTGCGCCATCGGCGTGGCGACCGGGGAGGCCTTCTGCGGATCGCTGGGCAGTGAGCGCCGCCGCGACTATATGATGATCGGCCACGTGACGACGCGCGCGGCGGCCTTGCGACGCGCGGCGTTGGACGCGCCGGCTGCGATTCTCTGCGATACGACCACCTACGAGGCGGCCCGCCACATCATCGCCAAGGCTGCCACGTCGCAAATATCCGTGGGCCAAGATACGGCGGGGTGAGCTATGACTGATCACGACGGACGCGACGAGCGCAACGATCAGCCCTGGGAGCCGGCCCCTATCCCGGCGGAGGACTTTCATCAGCCGGGCGCCTGGGCCAACATCAACCGCGCGCCCTACGACCAGATCGCGGGCGTGATCTACAAACGCGCGCTGAACATCAAGTCGGTGCGATATGACAAGGGGCAGGGAGCAGGGGGCAAGGAGCAAGCGACGGTCGTGCGCTGGCTCTTCAGCGAGCTGGTCGGCACGGAGGAAGGTTTGCTGGCGGATGCGACCTTCGCCTTCCTGCACGATGTGCGCGTAGCGCCGGGGGCCACATCGGGGCAACCGTCTGCCGAGGCCGAGGATCGCATCTACTACGTTGTTGCGGGCGACGGGATGCTCTATCATCGCCCTACGCCCGGCAGCCCCACCGTCGCGCGCCCGCTGCGACCGGGGGATGCGTGTTTGATCCGCGCGGGCGAGTATCATCATATCGAAAATAGATTGGAGGAGGCAGCGTTGCGATTGATCGTGGTGGGATTGGAGCGAGGGACGTATGGGTAAGCGTGTGATCGTCGTCGGGGCCGGGGCGGCGGGTTTGATGGCCGCCGGACGGGCCGCTGAGTTGGGCGCGGATGTGCTGTTGATCGAGAAGATGCGCGAGGCCGGGAAGAAAATCTTAGTCAGCGGGAAGGAGCGCTGTAATCTCTCCAACGCCGCGCCGATAGAGAAATTCTTGGCGCATTATGGCCGTCAGGGGCAATTTTTGCGCAACGCCTACTATCGCTTCTTCCGCGAGGAGCTGTTGGCGTTGTTGGCGCGCTATGGCGTCGAAACGCAGGTCGAGCGCGGCGGGCGTATCTTCCCCACGTCGGGCGAGGCCGCCGAGGTGCGCAACGCGCTCGTGCGCTACGCGACCCAGCACGGCGCTGAGATTCGCTATCTGGCGGAGGTGCATCGCCTCTGGGTGGAAGAGGACGTCGTCAAGGGCATCTTTCTGTGGAACGGCGAGCGCTTGCCGGCGGATGCCGTCATCGTGACGACGGGCGGCGCTTCCTGGCAGGCCACCGGCTCCACCGGCGACGGCTATCGAATGGCGCAGGACATCGGCCACACCGTCGTGCCGCTGCGCCCCGCGCTCGTGCCCCTCACCGTGGAGAATCGCGCGCAGGCCAAGGAGCTGCAGGGTGTGAGCCTGCGCAATTCGCGA
Source organism: uncultured Anaerolineales bacterium (assembly GCA_964496595.1). Taxonomy (GTDB): domain Bacteria; phylum Chloroflexota; class Anaerolineae; order B4-G1; family SLSP01; genus JAAAOZ01. The sequence goes on along the minus strand of CAZCAI010000013.1, from coordinate 10,770 downwards.
TGTACCTTTTATGCCCGGAAACCGGAAGGCAAGCTCAAGGAGTTACGCCTGCCCTATCCGATGCCGCCGACGGGCGAGATGCTCTTTACCCACTTTGGCGTCTCCGGGCCGATGATCCTCACCGCGTCGCTGGGCGTGGTCGATGCGCTGCGCGTGGGCAACGAGGTGATCCTCTCGATTGACCTCAAGCCGGGGATGACCGACGATCAGGTGCAGGCGCGGCTCCAGCGCGAGTTTGAGCAATTTTCCCAACGCCATCTGCGGCGGTTGCTCAAGAGCTGGGTACCCACCGGATTGGCGGACGTATTGGCGCGCCTCAGCGGCGTCGAGGCCTCGCGTCCGATCCACACTATCCGCGCCGAGGAGCGGGCGCACATCGCGCGCTTGCTGAAGGATTTCCGCTGGCAGATCACCGGCTCGCTACCGCTGGAATCGGGGATGGTCACGGCGGGCGGCGTCGCCCTCAAAGAGATCGACCCGATCACCTTTGCCTCGCGCAAAATCGAGGGCTTGTACTTCGCGGGCGAGGTGTTGGATCTCGCCGCCGACACAGGCGGCTTTAACCTCCAGGCGGCCTTCTCCGGCGGCTATCTCGCCGGCCAGGATGCGGCCTCGTGAGCGTTGCATCTTGAATTGAGACAACGTTGCGCTTAAATTCTTGACTTTTTCGCTTGCGGAGAGTATCCTCAAAAACACAAGGACGCAAAGGCGCAAGGACGCAAAGCTTTAGACTTTTTGACCTTTGACTTTGGACAACTTTCAACTCGCAACTTGCAACTTTCAACTGTTTCGTAGGAGGAAACCAGATCGCGTGAATATCTCAACCAATCACCTGTATGTCGCTTTCGAGGGCGTCATCGGCGTGGGGAAGACGACGCTGGCGCGGATGTTGCAATCGCGCTTCTCCGCGAACACACTGCTCGAAGCCTTTGATGAAAACCCCTTCCTTTCGGATTTCTATGGCGACCGCGCTCGCTATGCCTTCCAGACCCAACTCTTCTTCCTGCTGAATCGTTATCGCCAGCAGCAGAAGGTACCGGGGATGTTGCAACAAGGGGCGTTGCTGGCCGATTATTTCTTCCGCAAGGATCAACTCTTCGCGCATCTCAACGTCGCCGGCGATGAACTGAAGATGTACGACAAGCTCTACACGGTGCTTTCGGAGAAGGTCGTGCCGCCGGATCTGGTCGTCTATCTCCGGGCGGAGACCGCCACGTTGATGGACCGCATCGCGATGCGGGATCGGCCCTACGAGCGCGCGATGGATCGCGCGTACATCAGCGCGCTGCGCCAGGCCTACGAGGAGCTCTTCGGGGCGTACGAGGCGACGGCGCTGCTGGTGATCGAGACGGATGGATTGGACTTCGTGCGTAATGCCGAGGATCTGAGCGATATCGAGCAGCGGATTCGCGCGGCGCTTTCTGGCGTGCGACAGCCCGCGTTCCCGGAGATCTCGCGCCTGGCCGCTGCCGCGCCCGCGATCTCACGGGCGCGCGGCCCGCAATGGGGGGACGAGTTCGAAGCGCCCGCTGTGCCTTACGGCGAGACGAATTGGCAAGCGTTGGGGGACTTCCTGGCGCTCTCGGAGGCGGTGGGGCGGATCGGCGGGGAGATTGGACGCCAACCCCCGCTAACGCCCGATGGAGTTTCGCCCCAGTTCGCAGCGGCATTACGAGAGGCCGCGCGTTCCCTGGCCGTCTTGGCGCAGCGCACGGGCATTCGATTGGAAGAATAGCCAGTTTGAAGCGAATTTGAAGCGACGGTTGAGAGGGAAGCATCCACAAGGGTAAACAAATGAAAGACGCTGGCTTAGTGGCGACCGCAGGAAAAATTATCCAGAGCGTGGCGCGATGTCCGGTAGAATGCATCGGGTGGGTTGCAAGTGATACAGAGGAAATCACTTTGGTTGGGGCCTATGGCGCCTATATCTCCCGCCCAGAGGTTCAGCAGAAGGTTCGCCAGCGACTCGCGTCTCTCTTCCCACAGGAACAATCCGTCGCAAGCCTTTCAGCTCGCCAGCTTGATCTCAGTCGCCGTTACACCTACCTATTGCTCTCGGCGCCGGTTATCGATGCCGCGTCTTCTTGCCTCGCAGCGGGCCTGCTAGTGGCGTTGCCCCACGCCGCCTCGGTGGATAAATCGCAGCGTGATGCTTTGTTGGACATCGCGGCGTTGCGGGGGCAGGCGATGGCGCGCGAGCAAGCGTTGGAGCGCGCGCGTCGCCAACAGGAGCGAGTGACGGCGGTCTTTGAAGTGATTGGCGAATTGAGCGATCTTCTCTACCCGGATAAGTTGCTCGAGCGCGCGGTGCAATCGATGGGGACGCATTTAGATTTTGAGCGGGTGAGCATTTTCCTGGTCGATGAACATGGCGAGCACGTCGTGTTACACGCGGCGAATCACGAAGACGGCCCAGAATGGGCGGCGCAACCCCACAGCCTTAAAATCAGATCATCGCATTTGATTGGTCATGTCACCCAGACAGGCCAGGCGCGCGCGCTCTCCGCGCTGGACTCATATCACCGGGAGCCGATTTCCGCCACGTTGACGCCGGGGATGCGCGCCGAGATGAGCGCGCCGATGCGTTACCACAGCGAGGTGATCGGCGTGTTGGATGTGCAATCGTCCACGGTGGATGTTTTCTCGGACGACGAGATGGCCGTGCTCCAGATCCTCGCGGATCAATTGACGCGGGCATTCATGAACGCGCGCCAGCACGAGGCGGTTTGGCAGCGGCTGGATGAGGCGCAGATGCTGCGGGAGTTGGTGGTGGACACCGCTGGGAAGGATCAAAAGGGGGTGCTCAAATCCGCGCTCCAACTCCTGCGGTCGCGGATGTTGTACGCTCACCAGGCTTTTTTCCAACGACGCGGGGACACACTCTATGCTGCTTCGGACTCTCACTGGCCGGAGAGCGAGCTGTCGGTAGCCGCGACGCCGTGGAAAAATGTATGTGAGGGGCAAGTTCTCTATCGCGCCGCCTCGCAGCCTATGGCGTGGGCCGGCGGCGCACGCGCGTTGATCGCTGCGCCGATTCGCGCCAATGGGTATGTCCAAGGCATCCTGGCCGTCGCGCATGATGAACCGATTATCATCAAACCTAAGGCGATACATTTTTTAGAGACGATGGCATCGCAATTGGAGGTGTTATTACAGCACGCGCGCCACTTCGAAGCCAGTTCGCGCAGCGAGCGGCTATTACGCCAGCTTATCGATGCCGAGATGGAGATGGTAGCAGCCCATACGGTGCCGGTGATCGTAGATATTCTATGCCGCACGCTGCTCAGCAAGATTCGCGGCGTGGTAGAGATTGGGCTTTTCAGTGAAACCGAGAACGGGTCGGCCAGGAACCAAGAGACGGAGACGCTGGTGTGGGTCAAACACGCCGCAACGCCAGATTTAGAGGAGTCGACCTATCTTTCGAACTTCATCACGATGACGGGCGTTGAGCGACTGACGAGCAACATGCAGCGTACGTACGTCATCGTGCCGGAGATGCGATACATTATCCGCGAGCGCTATGCGGAGCTATCCGAGGTTATGGATCATCTGCCGCCTCATCCGGTTTCTTTGCATCCCCTGCTGGCCAAAGATCGCAAGGTTGGATTATTGTTAGTCACGGTGGCGCAGCCTCAGCGTGATGAGGCGCTCCGCGAGCGGATGACGTGGATCCAGGCGCTGGCTAATCAGGCGGCTTTGATCTTAGATAATGCCCAGTTGCTGGAGCGACTCCGGCGGCAGACCAGAAAGTTGGAGCAAGCTTACAAGGATGCGCGACTGCTCAACGAAATCCGCCTCCAGATGATTCAAAATGTGAGCCACGAATTACGCACACCCTTGGGCTTAATTTCGGGCTATGCCAATGTTTTGCTAGAAGGGGAGGTCGGGCCGCTGACGACAAAACAGCAGGAGGTGCTCGATACTATTGCCCGGCGTGCGCTGAGCTTGAATCGCATGGTAGAGAGCTTGACATCTTTAAAAGGGCGCGTGGAGTTGACAACGGTGCTGCCGATCAACGTCCATCGATTGTTCAACGCGGTGATCTCGGAATTTAAGGCTCAGGCGGAGGCGCAAAGCGTGCGCTTCGAGATGAAAATTCCGCCGGATTTGCCCTACGTCCCCGGAAATCCCGACCGCTTGCATCTGGCGTTCACCCACCTGATCGAGAACGCCATCAAGTTCAGCGCCGAGGGAGGCGTGGTGACCCTTCAAGGTTGGTCAACGCCCGAAGTCATCATCTTGGCGATTTCGGATCAGGGCATCGGCATCGATTCGGAGAATTTGGAGCTGATTTTTGAGCGATTTTATCAAGTCGATGGATCAACGACCCGCCGTTTTGGCGGGATGGGCATCGGCTTGTCGGTGGTGTGGGAGATTATCGAAGCCCATGGCGGGCATATCGAAGTGGAAAGTGTGAAGGATCGGGGCAGCACCTTCACATTGACCATGCCTCGCAAGCTTACCCGGACGCCGTTATCAAACTGAATCGAACTTTTTAATCCAGGGAGGTTGAATTGAAAAAGCACTTTATCGCGGTGGCCGGCAATATCGGCGTGGGAAAATCCACCTTGACCTCGCTGTTGAGTCAGCGCTTGGGATGGGAACCCTATCTCGAGGGCGTCGGCGACAATCCCTATCTGGCCGATTTCTATGAGGATATGTGTAAATGGAGCTTCCATTCGCAGATTTTCTTCTTGGCGCGGCGCTTGAAGAACCATCGCCAACTGTGGGAGCATCCCAATTCCGTGATCCAGGATCGGACGGTTTATGAGGATGCGGAGATCTTCGCGCGGAACCTCTATCAGCAGGGCTTGATGGCGGAGCGCGACTATACGACCTACTCCGAACTCTATCACGCCGTCATGGCTATCCTCCCGCCGCCGAGTTTGGTGATCTACCTCAAGGCGTCGATGCCGACGTTGGTAGATCGCATTCAACAGCGCGGGCGAACTTACGAGCGCCAGATTTCCGAGGATTATTTGGAACAACTCAATGTGTTATATAATGAATGGCTGGAGAAGTTTTCGCTCTGCCCGGTCTTGACCGTGCCGGCGGATCGCTTGGATTTTGTGGCTAACAGCGGACATTTGAGCCTTATCACGGAAAAAATCCTGGAGCGGCTGCACGGTAAGGAGGTTGTGACGTTTGACTGATCCCAAATTGACCGAACGATTACTGTTTCTCTACGATGCCGCGCGCACGCTCAGTACCACGCTAAACACTAACGATGTGTTGCAGCGGTTGATGGCGCTCACGCACCAGCATTTTCAACCCGACGCCGTCTCCGTCGCAGTGGTCGAGCCGGAGGGATACTTAGTCTTCCGCGCGGCCTCCGGCAAGAGCGCGCAAGATGTGCTGGGGATGACCCTCCCGGCCGGAACGGGCATCGTCGGCTGGGTCGCCGAACATGGCAAGACCTTGTGGGTTCCCAAAACAACGGCGGATGAACGCCACTTCAAAGGCGTCGATCAACAGACCGGCTTTCACACCGATGCCATCTACGCGGTGCCCGTCAAGGTGGGCGCGCAGACCTTAGCCGTGTTAGAGTTGATCAATCCGCTGCCGGAAACCTCGCTGGCGGAATTGGAAGAAGTGATGCCCGCGCTGGCCTCTTTAGCCGCCTCCGCGATTCGAAACGCGCGCCTCTTTGAGCAGGTACATCGGGCAGAGGAGCGTTACCAACGGCTCTTCGATCTCAATTTAGATCCGATCATCATTTTAGACCCCGAAGGGCATCTTCTGGAGATCAATCAGGCGGCGCGCGATTTGTTGCCGCTCTCTGAGGAGGATAAAGGCGCATCGTGCCTGGCCGAATTGAACATCACGCCCCAGCGCTTCCATGAAGTGCGCGAGCAGGCCAGGGAGGGCGACGTCGTCACCTGGGAGTTTTCCGTGCCGACCCCGGAAGGGGAGGAGCCGCACCGCGTTTTGGACGTCAATATGTCCTATCTCGCCCATTATCCCCCCCATGGCGCCTACCAATGGCTGGGCCACGATGTGACCGACCGCGTCGCGCTGGAGCGGATGCGCCAGCAGTTGGCCGATATGATCGTGCATGACCTGCGCAATCCGCTGGGGAGCATCACCAACAGCCTGGAATTGCTCCACGCGGCTTGGATCGAACAGGATGACACGGTGCCGATTGCGCAGGTGTTGGGCATCGCGCGCCGTAGCAGCCAGCGGATGGAGCGCTTGATCAGCGATATTTTGGATATGGCGCGGTTGCAATCGCAGGAGAAGACGATTACCATCGCCGAGATCGAACTGCGCCCCCTTATGGATGAGATTTTGGAGACGCTCATGCCCTCGGCGGAGCGGCGCAATCACACCATCGAAGAGAACGTCCCCTCGGATCTGCCGCCGTTGTGGGCGGATCAGGACATCCTCCGCCGCGTGTTGCTCAACATCATGACCAACGCGATCAAATACACGCCCAACGGCGGAACGATCACGTTGACGGTACGGGCGGACGCGGATGAATTCTACTTCGCCGTTGAGGACTCTGGCCCCGGCATCCCGCCGGAGGAGCGCCAACATGTCTTCGAGCCATTTGTGCGGGGAGATTCGAACAATATGAAGGGCGCGGGCTTGGGCCTGGCTTTTTGCAAGCTGGCCGTCGAGGCCCATCAGGGTCAAATCAGCCTGGAAAGCACGGTGGAAGAGGGATCGACTTTCTATTTCACCATCCCGCGCGACTTGAACCAGCGCGAACCGGCAACTTCACAGGAGGAGCAATGAGCCATCGTTTATACTATGCCGATGCGACCTTACGCGAGTTCCGCGCGCGCGTGGTAGCCGAGCGGGTTGCCGCGCGCGGGCCGGCCGTCTGCTTGAACCAAACCGCGTTTTATCCCACCTCCGGCGGCCAGCCGCACGATACAGGCACGCTGGAGAATATACCGGTCGTGGATGTCTGGGAGGATGACGACGGCGCGATCTGGCACCTTCTGGAGCGCAGGCTGCCGCTATCTTCCGGTGAAAATGAAGAAGAGGTGACAGGGCGGATCAACTGGGCGCGCCGCTTTGATCACATGCAGCAGCACACGGGCCAGCATCTACTTTCGGCGGCGTTCGTCGAGGTGTGGCATGCGCCCACGGTAGGCTTTCACCTGGGCAGCGAGGAATGCACCATCGATCTAGATATCCCCAACCTGACGTGGGCGGCCGCTTTCCGCGTCGAGGACGAGGTGAACCGCGTCGTCTGGGAGAATCGGCCCGTGACGGTGCAATTCGTCTCCCCGGACGAGATCGCGGAGATTCCGCTGCGCAAACCGCCCACCGTCGAGGATCGCATCCGCGTCGTCTGGGTCAAGGGCTACGACGCTTCGGCCTGCGGCGGCACACACGTCAGCCACACGGGCGAGATCGGCCTCATCAAAATCACGGGCCTGGAGCGCTACAAAGGCGGAATGCGCGTCGCGTTCCGCTGTGGCGCGCGCGCGTTGCTCGATTACCGACGCGCGTTGCGGCTGCTTCAGGAGGTCAGCGCCGACCTCTCCATCGCCGAGGACGAGCTGCCGGAGGCCGTCGAGCGCATCCAGGCGGAGGCGAAGGCCACGCACAGCGCGTTGCGCGATCTCCAAACCACGCTCGCGGCGTGCGAGGCAAATCGGCTGTGGCGCGCCGCGCCGGAGCGCGCAGGCATGCGCCAAATCGTCGCGCACTGGGACGACCGCGCCTTCGACCAGGTGCGCGTGACCGCCTCGCGCCTGTGCGAGCATCCCGCCACGCTGGCCTTGTTGGCCGTCACCACGGAGAAGGGCGTGCGCCTGGTCTGCGCCCGCAGCGACGATCTTGAAGAGGTGGACGCCGTCGCGATTCTGCGCGCGGCCTTGGATGCGCTGGGCGGTCGCGGCGGCGGCGCGCCCTCGATGGCGCAAGGCGGCGCGCCTATCTCGCCCGCCGATGCGATCTTAGTGGCGCTGCATCAAGCGTTGCCTACATAATCACTTGGCCTTGGGGCGCGCGCAAGCGCCGCGCCGAGGCCCTTATCACTCGGAGGTGATGTTATGGAAGAAATTGCTCCTGGTATCTTTGTCGCATCTGACTACCCACCCTATAACCTGGGATTGATCGATCTGGAGGACGGGGCGATTGTTGTGGACATTCCACCGCGCCCCAGCCACGCGCAGGCGTGGTTGGAGCAGGTACAGGCATCGGTGGACGCCGTGCGCTACGTCGTACTCACCGATGCGCAGATCGAGCGGATGGTAGCCGCCGCGCTGTGGAACATCCCCGTCATCGCTTCGGAGGCGGCGCTGCGCACCGTCGCCAGGCTCGAGGATCGCGACTGGCGCGACTTGCTCCAGGCCACGGAAAATCGCTATCCAGAGGATGCGGGTCTGTTGGGCGATGTGAAGCCCAACCCGCCCAAATTCGCCTTCAGCCGCCGCTTCGAATTCCATCGGCCCACGCCACCCTTCGTCTTCGAGGCTGTAGCCGGCGCTGCGCCCGGCAGCATCACGCTCTTTGTGCCGGAGCATAAGCTGCTCTTCGCCGGGGACACCGTCAGCATCTCCGAGCCGCCGCTGCTGCACTTGACGCCAGACTTCGATGCGTGGCTGGCAGATCTGGAGAAGTTGGCCGAGCGCACGGATGTGCGGCATATCGTACCGGGCCGGGGCGAGGCGCCGGTGCTCCGTGGGGAACTGACGACGCAACTGGAGTTTATGCGCGTGGTGCAAGAGACCGCCCAGGCCCTCTCCGAAGGCTCCGGCAGCGAGGGCGTGGGCAAAGCCGCCCGCGAGTTGGGGCAAGTATTCTTCAATCAGATGGGCAAACAGGCCGTTAAGCGCCTGCAATCGGGATTGGAGTATCTTATCCAGGATCTGCGCGGGGATCTCCTACCTTCATCGGCTGGTGAGGAAGAAGGGACGCCCGTATAGCGAGGTCTTCTGTAAAACTATGAGCGCATTAAGAGCAAGCCCCGTCGGCATCGCGCCGATGGGGCTTGTTGCATCTTACTGGGGAGAAACAAATGGCATTGAGTTATCGACAAATTGTGATTGATGGATCTCCCACGGGATTGCAGGGCTGGGACGAGATCTGCGCGCAGCTCTACGAGGCGGGCCATCGTCCCGGCGAGGTGCAGCTTGGCGCTGAGATCGCCCGGCGGGTGGCGGAGTACAACTACATCCCGCCCGGCGCGCGCGAGGTCTTCGCGCAGGCGCTGTTAGCCGAGTACACGACTTACGTCGCGCGGCGCGCCAAAGGCGAGGCCGATGCGCCGGTGGATTACGGAACGTGGCGGGGCTATCCGCGCGAGAGCATCCCCTGGTTCCCGACGGTGGATCTGGATTTGTGCGATGGTTGTGGCGTCTGCTTGCGTTTGTGCGCGCATCACGCGCTGGCGC
>CAZCAI010000013.1:0-1317 GCA_964496595.1 uncultured Anaerolineales bacterium | reverse complement strand
TCAGTGCGTGGCGCACGCGATGCACGGATCGAAGGCGCGGACGACGCGGCCGACCGCGCGCTCCAACTCCATATTGACCCGCTCCGCGTCGATGTACCGCTCGGCTGCGACGCGGAGGGCGCGCTCGATAGCCAGCATGTTGTGTACTGTGGGGATGATAAATTCGGCGTGGGCGATCTTTCCATCCTCGATGGTGTAGTGATGGATGAGCGGGCCGCGCGGCGCCTCGACCAGGCCAAAGCCCTCGCCATCCTGCGGCGTGTGGGGCACGGCGGGATCGCCCTCATCCAACGGCTCCGAGAGGATCTCGATGGCGCGCTCGATGGCGTAGACCAGTTCGATGCCGCGCGCCAGATCGAAGAGCAAGATGGCGTGGGCCGGCTGCCCGAAGGCCTCGGTGAAGCGTTTGAGGTAGCGATTGGCGCACGGTGTGCCCATATCGTGCAGCACGTTGATGCGCGCCAGGCTGTTGGCGCGGATGACCTCGCCCTGGAAGCTGGAATGCCCCGCGTAGCTGTACTCGGTGGCCTCGTAGGTCAAATATTTGCGGAAATCGCGCGCCGGGAACATGGAGCAGGCATCGCCGCTGCTGCTGAGGACATACAGTTGGTTGCCATAGAAGTTGGGCCGGCGTCCGGCGATGGCGGAGAGATAGCAGGCTGGCGCGTCGTCGCCCCAGGTGCCCAGGCGCTCGCCCATCGCGATGGAGATCTCCCAGTAGTAATCGAAAAGCTCGCAGGCGATGGGCAGCGACGCCTCCAACTCCGCCCGCATCTCGGCCGCTTGCCGAGACGAGATGCCGCTCGTCACGCCGCCGACCACGGCCTTGACGGGATGGATGAATTGCCCGCCGGCGGTCGAGATGAGATGCGTGCCCGCCTGCCGCACCTGTAACGCGCGCGTCGCCACCTCAGTGAGATGTTGCTCGCTCTTGTCGGTGGTGGCCGCGTCGCCGGCCATTTGGAAGATGCTGGAGACGCCTAATCGATCCGGCATGGTGAAGATGAAGAGCGAGGTGGCCTGATTCTGGAGCAGTTGGCCCAACATCAGCAGCTCGCGGATCTTGAGCGCCAGCGGCGGCGGCGTGATCTCGTAGGCGTCCTCCAGCGCCTTGACGGAGGCAACGTGATGCGCCGTGGAGCAGACGCCGCAGATGCGCGGCGTGACCACGGGCATCTGATCGGCGGGCGCGTCCTGCACCAGATATTCAAAGCCGCGCAGCTCGGTGGCCTGGAATTCGGCGGAGAGCACCTCGCCCTCCTGCACCTCGATGGCAACTTGGGCGTGTCCTTCGATGCGACTCAGGGGGAAGATTAA
>CAZCAI010000012.1:41474-47366 GCA_964496595.1 uncultured Anaerolineales bacterium | reverse complement strand
ATCGGTAGATCCCCGCCAAGGCACAACGGTCGTGGATCTAACGATCCACTCCGAGCATAGTTATCTTCACAGTAGACTAAGGAAACCCACGTATGATCTCTTTTAAACCTCGACCTAAACAACAGGCTGTTCTGGACTATGAGAGCGGCAAGATGGGCGTCTCGGCGGTGCCGGGCAGCGGCAAGACGTGGACGCTCTCCCTGCTGGCGGCGAAGCTGATCGCGCGCGGCGATTTGGCCGACGATCAGGAGGTGTTGATTGTCACGCTGGTCAACTCCGCCGTGCAGAACTTCTCCAGTCGCGTCGGGCGCTTCGTCCAGGAGCGCTATCACCTGCTGCCCAACGTGGGCTATCGCGTGCGCACGCTCCATGGCCTGGCTCACGATATCGTCCGCGAGCGCCCGGCGCTGATCGGTCTCTCCGACGAGTTTCAGATTGTGGACGAGCGCGCGTCGGACGAGATGCTCCAAGAGGCGGCCCGCGCGTGGGCCAGGCAGCATCCCGACAGCGCCGATGATTTCCTGGCGCTGGATTTGGATGGGCGCAGGGCGTCGTGGGTGCGCAATGAGCAATGGCCCGATTTGGTGGTGCGGGTAGCGAACAGCTTCATCAAGCAGGCCAAGGATTTGCAGTTGACGCCGCCCGAACTGCGCTACTTAGTCGAGCATCACCCCGATCCGCTGCCGCTGCTGGAGATGGGCTGCGATATTTACGCGGAGTATCAGCGCGCGCTGGCCTATCGCGGCGGCGTCGATTTCGCCGATCTGATTCGATTGGCGCTGCGGACGTTGCAGATCGATCCCGACTTCAAGGCGCGCTTGCAGCATCGCTGGCCCTATATCCTGGAGGATGAGGCGCAGGATAGCAGCCGCTTACAGGAGTTGATCCTGCGCGAGCTGAGCGGGCCGGAGGGGAACTGGGTGCGCGTCGGCGATCCCAACCAGGCGATCTACGAGACCTTCACGACCGCTGACCCGCGTTATCTGTTGGATTTTATGAGGGAATCGGGCGTGGACGCGCGTGATCTGCCCAACTCCGGGCGCTCGATGCAGAGCATCATCGATATGGCGAACGAGTTGATCCGCTGGACGCGGGCGGAGCATCCCGTGGGGGCGCTGCAATCGGCGCTGGCGACGCCCTACATCGAGCCGACGCCGCCTGGCGATCCGCAGCCCAACCCCGCCGATGATCCGAGCGCGATCCATCTGGGGGAGCGCGGCTACGCGCCTCACGCGGAGATCGCGGCGGTGGCGGCCTCGATAGAGCGGTGGCTGCCGGAGCACGAGGATCAGACGGTGGCTGTGCTGGTGCCGCGCAACACGCGCGGCTTCGAGGTGGCGAATGAGTTGAAGCAGCGAGGGATTGCCCACATCGAGTTGTTGCGGAGCACCCACTCGACGCGGGCGACGGCGGGCGCGCTGGGCAACATCGTGCGCTACCTGGCCGATCCGACCGCCACGAAGAAGCTGGTCACTGTCTATCGCGTCTGGCGTCGGGACGACCGCGCCTCGGAGATCGATCCCACCGACGCGGAGGCGCAGGCGCGCGTGCACCGGCTGGAGCAGGTGACGAAGCTGTTGAAGACTTGCCGGCACGTGGAGGATTTTCTCTGGCCGCGCCCGGATCACGATTGGTTGGCGGCGACGGGACTGGACGAGGAGGCCCCGGAGCTTTACGATCATCTCCGGGCCTTCCGGGCGCTGGTGCGCCGCTGGCAGGATGCGACGACGCTGCCTATCGATCAGTTGATCCTCACGCTGGCGCAGGATCTCTTCACGGGGGTGGTGGATTTGGCGCTGGCGCACAAGCTGGCGCTGGTCTTGCATCGCGCCGCCGAGCAGCACCCGAATTGGCGGCTGCCGGAGCTAACGCGCGAATTGGCCGTGGTCGCCAAGAACGAGCGCAAATTCCTGGGCTTTTCGGAGGAGGACAGCGCCTTCGATCCCGATGCGCATCCGGGCAAGGTGGTCATCGCCACAATGCACAAGGCCAAAGGGCTGGAGTGGGATCGGGTCTACTTGATGGCGGTCAACGACTATAATTTCCCCTCGGCGCTGCCGCAGGATACGTTTATTGGGGAACGGTGGTTTGTGCGCGAGAGCCTCAATCTGGAGGCCGAGGTTTTGGCGCAGTTGGAGGGGCTGCACGAGAACACCGATCTCTTCTTTTACGAGGAGGGGGGCGCGACGCGGGCAGCGCGACGGGATTACGCCGCCGAGCGTTTGCGGCTCTTCTACGTGGGGATCACGCGGGCGCGCAGGTCACTGGTCATCACGTGGAACACGGGCCGCGATGGGCATCGCCAGCCCGCTGTCCCGTTAATCGCGCTCCAGACGTGGTGGGAGGAGCGCGGCCCTGAGGGCTAAGGCTGTTCAATCTCCAATTCTATTTCCATCTCCATCTCTATGATGCGCAACGCATCCTCTCGCGTTTCCACGATCTCGAAGAGGGAATCTAAGTTCAGCATCTCGTATAGCAGACGAACGGGATTGTTCGGCGGGCAGATCAAGACGACATGGCCATCGCGCCGTTGGGAGCGTTTCAGAAGGTGTAGTAAAGGATAATCGCCATCCACATCTAGCACGCGCACCAAAGAGAGATCGATGATGAAATGCCTGGCGTCCTGATCTAACAAGCGATTGATCTCTTTGATCAGCACCGGGGCGTTAAAGATATTCATGCGCGCTTTCACCGTCACGATTGCGATATCCTCTATGCGTTCAATCTCCATACCAGGCTGTCCCTCACGACCCCGCTCGAGACCGGGTAATTGCCAACTAAGGATATACACGAGGCTCTATCTTTGCTCTGGTTGAGGGGATTTGAGTAGTTGTCCGACGGCGTCGTATAAAGTATCGGCGGTCAATGGCGGCAAGAGCATCATATCCGCGCCCGCGTTTTGCATCGCGATTTGGATTTTAGGATCGGGTTTGACGGTGAAGGCTAGGATCGGCGGCGTTTTTGCGGCGCAGAGCGTTCGCATCTGTTGGATGAGTGATGCGGTGTCCATATCCTCGATGACAGCATTCGTCATCACCAAATCGACCGCGTCGTTTTCTGCCACCCATTGCAGCGCCTTTTCCCCTTGATCGATCTCTACAACTGTATATCCCGCCAGTTCGAGTAGGTCGTGAATGGCGGGTCGCATCAAGGGATGCGCTTCGATTAACAGAATTTTTGTCATAGTATTGCACTCCTTGGAAATAGTCAAAAGTCGCAAGTCAAAAGTCGAAGGTCAAAAGTCATCGCGTTTATCTGTGAGATGGGTTCGTTATCCTTGGCAATCTGGGGGTAAGGTCGCACCTCGATTATTCAAATCCTAACACAAAGAGAGGGGATCGCAGTTAAAGGGATGTTGCGAGTTGGTTACTATCCGACGATCTGCTGGATAGAAGCCGACATAGTCCTTCCAGCTTCAAAGGTAACAAGGGCTGACGCACCTCCCATTGCTCATCTGTCAAATCACTTGTATAGAGGAGGGGTGTATGGGACAATGGTATTACTTCCTGCTTGGTAGATTTGTCGATATGACTATCTCTTCTGAGAAGACCCAAGGAGGGTTCAATGATGTACGCTCAAGTCTCTCGAATCGTTAGATGCACCATTTTAGGTCTGTCTTTGGTTGTGTTGTTCTTCCTTTTGATGCCGGCGGCGATAACGGGCCAAGCTACGGAGAAAGTAGCAGCGGCCGTTGTGGGCAATAGCGAGTTAGGCATACCGCCCACTGCTGAGGCAACGTTGCCCCCGGCACCGGAGCGACTGGCCCCGGCTCCCACGACGCTTGTCATTTGGTATCAAGGGCCGGAGGTCCCATCCCTGTTGATGCGCGCTCTAGATGAGTTGCAGAGAGCCGGCAAGGTTGAGGCTATCGACATTGAGGCGGATGATGCCTTCGGGCGGATTTTCGTTCTGGGTCAGGAGGACGCCATACGCACGCTGGCGGATCTGACAGATGTCGTGGCCATCACCTGGGAGGGGGAAGTGGCAGACATGCCCAGCGATCGGGCGGACGAACCGGTAACCTCTTCACCTTCGGCCCCGCCAACGTCCCAGCGCCTGCCAAACTATCGGGCCAGGGCGCCCCGTCGTGCCCCCACGCCTTCGGCGCCCACCTCTGTTCCAGAGCCGGATTCGCCTGAAGACGATCCATTTCTGTCGGTGGATACTTCTAGATCACGGCTTCGGATGCTCGGCCAGCCTGAGAGTGACTCACCTCCAGTCACCGCCAGCGAGCTGGTCCCTCAGGCTATCACGGCCAACGGTTTTATTACCGGGATCGTCACCGCCGATGACGGCGGCGCGCCGCTGGAAGATGTGACGGTTTGCGCACATCAGAGTTCTCCCTATGTGTACGCATGTGACTCGACCGATGTCAGTGGGGTCTATTCCATAAGCGTACTGGGGGGCAGCTACCGAGTCCAGTTTGATCCCGAAAATCACTACATCAGCGAATATTACGACGACGTACCGTTGTATGAGTATAACGATTATGACCCTGTGGCCGTTTCTGACGATACGGTCACGCCGAATATTAACGCGAGCCTGGCCCCTGGTTTCCAGGTTATCGGGCAGGTGACCGAGGAGGCGAGCGGCGATCCGCTCGTGGGGATTGCCATCTACATTGAGAGTCTCCCCGATGGCGACTATTGGGCGGGCGCTTATACCGACGCCAACGGCGTCTACACTACCACGCCGGGCGTGTCGGCAGGCTCGTACCGGGTGGAGTTCAATGACTATGGCGGTGTGTATGCCAAAGAATATTACGCGGCTGTTTATCATCCCGACCTGATGACGCCGGTGGAAATCACGAGCGCCCATCGCACCGGCATCGATGCGGCGCTGGTCCCGGCCGCTGTCATCACCGGCGTTGTCACCGGCCCCGGCTCTGTTCCCCTGAACGATATTCGTGTCAGTGTCTATTACTCTGGTACGTACAGCTACGTCAGCGGAGTCACCACCGATATCACTGGCACCTACCGCGTAGCCGGATTGGGGCCTATCGCTTACAAGCTGCGCTTTCAGGATAACGATGGTCGGTACTTGACCGAGTGGCATCAGGATAAGCCGGATTGGGACGCGGCCGATCCGGTCGCGCTGACGAGTGGTGTGACGACGACCGTGGACGCCGAGTTGACGCCAGCGGGTATCATCACCGGCACAGTCACGGCCGAGGGCAGCGGGGCGCCGTTGAGCAACATCGGCGTCACCGTCTACGAGGCCGCCACCGGCGATTCCGTGAGGAGCGGCGCCACAAACGTCTCCGGCACCTATCACATCGGTGGGTTGATCTCCGACAGCTATAAATTGCGTTTCTATGACAACAGCGGCGCTCACTTGGCGGAATACTACGACGACAAACCCGACCTGGACAGCGCTGACCCGATCGCCGTCAGCGCCGGCGTGACGACCACGATCAACGCCGAGTTGACGCCAGCGGGTATCATCACCGGCACAGTCACGGCCGAGAGCGGCGGCGCGCTCCTGGAGAACATCGGCGTCACCGTCTACGAGGCTGCTACCGGCGACTGGATGGGAAGTGCCACCACAAACGTCTCCGGCACCTATCACATCGGTGGGTTGATCTCCGACAGCTATAAATTGCGTTTCTATGACAACAGCGGCGCTCACTTGGCGGAATACTACGACGACAAGCCCGACCTGGACAGCGCTGACCCGATCGCCGTCAGCGCTGGCGTGACGAGCACGATCAACGCCGAGTTGACGCTGGCGGGCATCATCACCGGCACGGTCACGGCCGAGGGCAGCGGCGCGCCCCTGGAAGGTATACAGATGAGCACCTATGATGCAGCCACGGACGATTATCTGACCAGTGACTACACCAACGCTTCGGGCGTCTATCGCGTTGATGCGTTGGCTGATGGATCCTACAAG
>CAZCAI010000012.1:30831-41374 GCA_964496595.1 uncultured Anaerolineales bacterium | reverse complement strand
CACCAACGCTTCGGGCGTCTATCGCGTTGATGCGTTGGCTGATGGATCCTACAAGCTACGCTTTTACGATAGCAATGGGCTGTACCTCATCGAGTATTACGACGACAAGCTAGACCTGAACAGCGCCGATCCTGTCGCTGTCACCGCAGGGATGACGAGCACGGCCAGTGCCCAGTTGACGCTGGCGGGTATCATCACCGGCATGGTCACAGAGGAAGTTAGTGGCATACCTCTGGAAGGTATACGGATCAGCACCTATGACGCAGCCACGGACGATTATCTGACCAGTGACTACACCAACGCTTCGGGCGTTTATCGCGTTGATGCGTTGGCTGATGGATCCTACAAGTTACGCTTTTACGATAACAATGGGGTGTACCTCACCGAGTATTACGATGACAAGCTAGACCTGAACAGCGCCGATCCTGTCGCTGTCACCGCAGGGATGACGAGCACGGCCAGTGCCCAGTTGGTCCGAGGCGGCGTGATTACCGGTACTATCACAGCCGAGGGGAGCGATCTGCCGCTGGAGAACATTGACGTCAACGTCTACGATGCAGTCACCGGTAACTACATAGGAGACGACGATACCGATGCTACCGGCGTCTATCGCATCCGCTCGCTGGCGACCGGCAGCTACAAGTTGCGTTTCTACGATTACAACGGCGCTTATCTCACCGAGTATTACGACGACAAGCTAGATCTGAACAGCGCCGATCCCGTCGCCGTCACTGCGGGGATGACGAGCACGGCCAGTGCCCAGTTGGTCCGAGGCGGCGTGATTACCGGTACTATCACAGCCGAGGGGAGCGATCTGCCGCTGGAGAACATTGACGTCAACGTCTACGATGCAGTCACCGGTAACTACATAGGAGACGACGATACCGATGCTACCGGCGTCTATCGCATCGGCTCGCTGGCGGCCGGTAGTTACAAGCTCTACTTCCGCGACTACAGTGGTATCTATCTCAACGAGTATTACGATGACAAAGCTAACCTCGCCAGTGCGGATCCGGTCTCAGTCACGGCTGGGATGACCACTACGGTCAGTGCGGCGTTGAGCCGAGGGGGCCGTATCACAGGGCGCGTGACCGATGCTCAATCGGGTGATGGGATCTCGGGAGTGTCGGTTCGGGCCGATCGCCAAGACGCCGATACATCAGATGGCACGACGACGACCAACGCTGACGGGTACTATACGACTACCGCACTGTACTCTGGCGTATACCGAGTTCGTTTCACTCCACCGCAACCCTACTACGCTGAATACTACGACAATTATCGGGAGTGGAATGCTTTCACGCCGGTCTCGGTCACCACCTCCTTGACCACAACCGGCATCAACGCCGCGCTGCGGACCGGCTATCTCATCACGGGCACGGTTACCGGGGCGGAAGGTGAACCGTTGGAGAGCGTGCGCGTCCGCGCCTATCGGGGGGATAGTACATCCCCCGCGGACTCGCGTTACACCGACAGCGAGGGACGATACCAACTTGGCCCGCTGGATGCCCAGCGCTACCGCGTTCTCTTTGAGTCACAGGATCAGCACATCAGCGAGTGGTACGATGACGCGCTGGCCTATACCGGCACGACCGTCATCGATCTGATGACCGGTGACGCTACCGACGTGGATGCTCAACTGGCCGTCGGTGGGATCATCACCGGCGCCGTGACCGGCCCGGGAGGTATGCCGCTCGAAGATGTCGGCGTATACGTCTATCCGCTTGGAGAGGATGATGACGTTGCCTCGGGTTGGACCGGTGCAGATGGGCGCTACGTCACCGAGCCAGGGCTAGCCACCAGTTCGTACCAGGTTAGATTTTCCGCGCCAGATGGGTACACCAGCGAATGGTACGACGATCAATCCGGCCAAGGTGGCGCGACCGTCGTCTCGGTAACGGCCGGCGTCACTCGCACGAACGTCAACGCTGAGTTGGCGACTTACACCAGTGGCGCGATCTCCGGCGCCATCACAGCGGCCGATACCGGGCTTCCCTTGAGTATGTGGGTCTACGCCTATAACTCGGAGGGGATCAGCGTCCAATCCGACTATGCCTCTGGCGGAGACTATGTGCTGGATAAACTACCACCGGATATTTATCGCTTGCGCTTCTCTGCCCCTTCCCCTTACATTCAGGTTTACCACGATGGCCACTTTGAATTGAGCGACGCCGATCCGGTGACGGTGACGGCTGGCATGACCGTTACCGTCGATCAGGTCGTCCCGCGCGGCGGCGTGATCACCGGCACGGTCACTAGCTCCGGCGGTGTGCCCGGCGTGTACGTCTATGCCCGGCGAGTCGTCGGCAGCTATGATACCGGATCAAGTTATACCGGCATCGATGGGACTTACTATCTAAGCGGGCTGGAGGATGGTAGCTACAAGGTGCAGTTTAGTCCCCCGGCGCCTTACATCAGGGAATGGTACCAGGACGCGGTTGATCAGGAGAGCGGGCAGGCCATCTCGGTGACGTTGGGGACCATCACGCCCGACATCGACGCGGCGCTGGCGACGGGCGGCGTCATCACCGGCGTCATCAGCTCGGCCGCCACGGGCGCGCCGCTGCCCAGCGCTTACGCCAATGTTTACAGCGGGACCACCTCTTGGATCAATAACATCTATGCCGATATGGACGGCGTCTACCGGACACCCGGTCTGCCCGCCGGTGACCAGTACCACGTGCGCTTTTACGAGGGGCCGTGGGACCTTTACATAACCGAGTGGTACAGCGATGCACTGTCGCAGAATGATAGTCTCACAGTTACCGTGCCGGTCTCGGGTGTGATACCCCACATCGATGGTGCGCTGGATCTCGGAGGTTCGATCAGCGGCTGGACCTACGATGGGATGAGCGGAAAGCTGTTAAGCAGCGTGTATGTTCGCGTGGTGGAAGCTGCCACCGGCGCTTACGCGGATTATGACTATAGCAACGCCTATGGCCTTTACCTGGTGGATGGTCTGCCCAGCGGGCAATATCACGTGTACTTTTCCGAGGATGGCTACGAGAACCAGTGGTACGATCAAGTGCCGGAAAGATCGTCGGCTCTCACCGTGACCGTCAGCGCGCCCGCCGACACACCAAACATCAACGCCTATCTGACTTACGCCAACACCGTGTATCTGCCGCTGGTGATGCGCAACCAGTAGAGACAGGAAAAGGGCAATGGAATAAAAGTAACCTTGCTTTCCAATGTTGCCTTTAAGGAGTGCGGTCGTCAGGCTGCGTAGAAGTAGCCTGACGACCGCACTCCGAATTAGGCTATTGCTCTCTCGGGAATTCGAAGCAGATCGACTGGGAAAATTACTCCCGATGCCCTGGGGCGTGCTCAGCCAAGTTCAAGGCAAACGAAGCTGGGGTTGATGCGGGCGCTAAATCGCTTGGCGTGAAATCTCGTGCATCTCCAGCCCTTGGTATTGCTTCGTTTGCCCCTCTTGCTTTGTCGCTTGACAAGGCCCCAAAACTCCCTACAATGAGCATACATTGAGGAAGCAGGACAGTTTCCCTGAAAGACCTTTTCGTAATTCAACGAGAGCGGGATTATGAGACGATGTGATAACTTCACACTTCTACAGGATAAGCAAATAAACCGACTGCGGGCCATCTATCTAGATGCAACCCGCAGTCTGTGTTTTATCAACAGCCTCTCGCTTAGAGACGTAGAATCACATAACATTTGAGCATCACCTTACGGATGACTGAAATTCAATAATCTGACGTAGTGAAGGAGGTGATGGCCGCAAGGGAAAATCAGGAAAATGGCTAACTTTCCGATGAGTCCGATGGACAGGGAACCATTTTACCGGAAGATGATGGAACTCTGTGGGCAGTACCAATCTGCTTACACTGTCTACAATACATGTGTTTAGTCCACCTGGTGAAAGGATAAAAACTATGTTTGACGAAAAATCGCTGAAAGAATTGGCCGCTGTCGAAGCCGAAGGCCCGATCCTGAGTATCTACCTGGACGTGGACCCCACGCAACAGCAGAACACCGATCGCTATAAACTGCGATTGCGCGAGATGCTGAAAGAGGTTACCGATGAGGTAGATGCCGAGGATCTCGAAGCTGTGAAGCGCTATGTCGATCTGGAATATGATTGGTCAGGGCGGGGATTGGTGCTCTTTTCTTGTCAGGCTGAGGATATTTGGCACGCTTACTCTTTGGCCGTCCCCGTGCGCTCCGGTGTGACGGTCGCCCGCAAGCCCTATATCTCTCCTTTGGTTGAGGTTGATGGTCTATATGGGCGGTACGTCGTCGCGCTGGTAGACCGGCAGGGCGGGCGCTTCTTCTTATTCCAGATGGGCGAGTTGACGGATCAAGAGGGTACGGTCGGCGAGGATGTGCGTCGCACTCGCAAGGGACGAGGCTCTTCCGTGGTAGGGATGCGCGGGGGCGCGCCAACATCGGGTCGCCGCGAGGCCGAGTTAGTTCAGCGGAATTTGAAAGATGTGGCGCAAGCCCTGGTTTCCTTCTGTCGCAAATACAAGCCCCATCGCTTGTTGATCACTGGCGCTGAGTATATCATCCCCAAATTCCAAGAGGTCCTCCCCAACCCGCTCGCGGAAATCCTGGTAGGCTCTTTCGTAGCGAATATGGATGCCAGTGAGGTCGAGATCCGTGAAAAGTCGTTTGAAGTGCTGCGCGATCTGGCCGAACAGCGTCATCAGCACGTGGTCGAGGCTGTCCAGACGGCTGCCTCCAAGGGCCAGAATGGCGTCCTCGGTTTAGATGAGACGCTCTCTGTCGCGTATGAGGGGCGCGTGCTGGTGTTAATTGTGGAGCGTGACTATCATCAGCCGGGGTATCGCTGCCAGGGATGCGGCTATCTCACGACGCAGGAGCTGGAAAATTGCGTCTTCTGCGGCGGAGAATTCGAGGAGATTCCCGATGCCGTCGAGGCGGTGGTCACCCAGACGGTGGATAAGGGCGGCGTCGTCGAGGTGGTGGACAATGAGATGATGCCGGAAGGCGCGTGCATCGGGGCGCTGTTGCGCTACTAGTACAGCGCGGCGTAAATGGTTCCCCAGTTAAACTTGCTCCAAGGGGATCATCAGATCCCCGTTCCGATGTAGCGTCGCGGATCTGACGATCCGCTCCGAGCGTAGCTAACGGGGGAGGAACTTCCGCCGAGGTGTACTAGCGTGTTTCTTGTCGTCAAACGGTTTGTGGCCCGGGAAAAGAGAGCGGTCACAACTGGGTAACTGGTGAATAACATTGCCCCCCTGCACAGTAAAGCAGGGGGGCGCGTTATTTGGAGAGGACGCGGAGATTGAGTGATGTCAGATTCTAAACACGTATTTGACCGGCGCCAGCACCGCCGGAAGAGCGAGCGCAACTTCATCATCGCGGTGGTGTTGATGTTGCTCATCGGCGGGAGCGTGGCGATCGGCGTGGTCTATGGCTGGCCGTCCGTGCTCACCGGCTGGCTGTGTCTCTTGCCGGGCACGGGCGCGCTGCTCTTGATCTGGCTTGTGCTCCACATCATGGAACGGATTGTGCGGGAGGAGTGACGCGCTTTATCGCGTGCTCCGGCGGCACGGCGGGGCCCTCTCCGGGAGGATAAAAAACGTGTATCAGTTTAGTTTGTGAGTAGATGCTTTTAACGGTTTTTAGGGGGATGGCCCGGCGGTTCCCACGGCCATCGGGCCGTTGGGTCAAAGAAAAACCACGGCCACCATTACGAAGTTGCCCTTCGGCGACTGAGTTCTAACCGGCGAAGGCCGGTTTCGCCCAGGCGTAGCTTGCTACGCCCGTAGCCGCGAATTTTATTCGCCAGGCTCATCAAACTAAATCGTTACAAAAACGCCGGCCACAAGGCTGTGACGCCCTCGAGGACGAGGGCGTGGAGCGTGTTGAAAAAGAGGCCCTCATCTTGTTGATGAGGGCCTGTTGTTTGCCTGGTTGATCTGCGGTGAGTCGACTAGACCGACACCCAACCACGAAGGCGCATCGCCGTTTCGACTTTGGCGATGGCTACCCAGTAGGCTGCGTCTCGCATGTAAAGGTCTTTCTCTAAAGCCATCTCCCGCACGCTGTTGAATGCCTGGGCCATGTTGTCATCTAACTTCTTCAGGACTTCCGCTTCGGACCAGTAGTAGTTCATATCGTTCTGGACTTGCTCGAAATAGGAGCACGTCACCCCGCCGGCGTTGCAGAGGAAGTCGGGGATCACGAAGACGCCGCGCTCTTTCAACACCGCGTCGGCTTCGAGGGTGGTGGGGCCGTTCGCGCCCTCGGCCAGGATCTTGACCCGCTCGCTGATGTTCCCCACGTTCTCGTCGTTGATGACGCCCTCGACGGCGGCGGGGATCAAGACGTCCACATCCTTGTAGAGCCACGCATCGCCATCCTCAACCCGATAGCCCGCGCTCTCCGCCTTCTCGCGGTTGACTGTACCGTACTCATCGGTGATATCTTGCAAGAAGTAAGGATCGATCCCGTCCATCTTGGTGTAGGTGTAGGCTATCTTGTCGTCGTTGTCCCAGCAGGAGACGCTGATAACCTTGCCGCCCAACATCTCGATGAAAGTGCGCGCCGCGTATTGGGCCACGTTGCCGAAGCCTTGGATGGAAGCGGTCTGGGTTTGAGCATCGATATCCAGATGCTTCATCGCCTCCCGCACGGTGACCACCACGCCGAAGCCGGTCGCGGCCGTGCGCCCCCGCGATCCGCCCCCGCCGACGGGTTTGCCCGTGATCACGCCGGGCACGTATTCACCGCGCAACTTCGAGTACTCGTCCATCATCCAGCCCATCATCTGGGGCGTGGTGCCGACATCGGGCGCGGGTACATCGTTGCGCGGCCCCAAGTTTTTCCACACCGCGTCGATCCACTCGCGGCAGAGACGCTCCTTCTCTCCCGGGGAGAGCTGTGAAGGGTCGACGACGACGCCGCCCTTGCCGCCGCCCAGCGGGATTTCGGCCACAGCAGTTTTCCAGGTCATCCAGGTGGCCAGCGCACGGACGGTGTCCAGGGTCTCGTTGGCCGCGAAGCGAATCCCGCCCTTGGCCGGGCCACGGGCGTCATTATGCTGCACCCGGAAGCCGAAGAATACTTTGATCGTACCATCATCCATCCGAACGGGAAGTTGGAATCTGAATTCGCGCATTGGCCAGCGCAGCATATCGCGCACGGACTTGTCCAACCCCATCTGCTCGGCGACCTCGTCGAATTGCTGTTGAGCCAACTTGAAGGGGTTCATTTTTTCGCTCATTGCTATAATTTTCTCCTTTAGTTAACTATCAAGTGATTAAAATGGTCCTGGTGATGAATCTCACGTTATGTTTTAGAGCGTGCTAGTTCCAGTTCTTGTTGCAGTAACTCGCGCGCCGTCTGCGGATTTGCCTTGCCGCGCGTCGCTTTCATTATCTGCCCGACGAACCACCCGATGACCTGCGTCTTTCCCTCCAGGTATTGGCCCACCTGCTTGGGATTCTCCGCGACGACTTCTTGTATCACGCTGGCGAGCGCGTCCGTATCGGAGATTTGCGCCAGCCCCAGGCGTTCGACGGCCTCTTCAGGCTCCTCGCCGGTCTCGAAGATCTCGTTCAGCACCTGCTTGGCCGCCGTCACGCTGACAGCGCCTCCTTCGCGCAACTTGATCAAATTGACCAACTTTTCCGGCTTGATGCTCAACTCGGTGATCTCCTGGCCGCTCTCGTTCATCAGCCGGAACAACTCGCCCGTGATCCAGTTGGCGATCTCTTGGGGGTCAATAGCTGCCTGGCGGGCCTGCTCCGCCGCCGTCTCGAAGTAATTGGCGATGGCCTGCGTGCTGACCAGTAGCTCCGCATCGTAGGGGCGGATGTTGTAGGTCGCGATCAGCCGGCGCCTCTTCGCCAGCGGCAACTCCGGCGCCTGCGCCCGCACTTTCTCGATCCACGCTGCTTCGATCGCCAGCGGCGGGATGTCCGGCTCTGGGAAGTAGCGATAATCGTGGGCGAATTCCTTGCTCCGCTGGAGGTAGGTGCGCTCCTCGCTCTCGTCCCAGCCCATCGTCTGCTGCTGGATGACGCCGCCGGCCTCCAGCACCTCGATTTGGCGCTCGATCTCGTAGGCGATGCCGCGTGTCAGGGCGCGGAATGAGTTGAGGTTTTTGATCTCCGTGCGGGTGCCCAGCGCCTCCTGGCCTGTGGGTCGCACGCTGACATTGGCCTCGAAGCGCATCACACCCTTCTCCATATCGCCGGAGTTGATGCCCAGGTAGACCAGTACCTCGTGCAGCCCCGTCGCGTAGGCCTGCACCTCCGCCACGGAGTGCATATCCGGCTCGCTGACGATCTCGAGCAGCGGCACGCCGGCGCGGTTGAAGTCCACCATCACGCTCCCATCCTCCATGTGATAGAGTTTGCCGGTGTCCTCCTCTAGATGCGCGCGATGCACACCGATCTTTCGTCGCTCGCCCTCCACCTCGACCTCCAGGTAGCCGTTGACGGCCAGCGGGAGATCGTACTGCGAGATTTGGTATCCCTTGGGCAGATCCGGGTAGAAGTAGGATTTGCGGGAGAAGACGTTGACGGGGTTGATGGTGCAGTTGAGCGCCAGCCCCGCCAACATGCCCATCTCGACGGCGCGGCGATTGACGACCGGCAGTGTGCCCGGCAGCGCCAGGCAGATCGGGCAGACGTACATATTTGGCTCCAGATTGCCCGTATCCGGCTTGACCGGACAACCGCAGAACATCTTCGATTGCGTGTGAATCTGCGCGTGAACTTCCAGGCCTATGACCGCTTCATATTCCATAAGATCTCCTCGTAAAAAAAATGGGCGTAGGGCGGATGTGTTGGGATACCATCTTTGGGAATTGCGAATGATGAATTGCGAATATATTTGGCAGAGATGGTAAAAATCTGCTTCATTCGCTTAATCTGCTGACGCTTAATCTGCTGATTATCAATGTCGCCGGATAAAGCGCTCGATACGCTCCAGGGCTTCTTCGATCTGATCGTAGGCGGTGGCGTAGGACATCCGCACGTGGCCCTTGCCCGCTTCGCCGAATGCTCGACCGGGAATCACCGCGACGCTCTCTTCCTGCAATAACCCCTCGGCGAAGGCGTTATCATCCATCCCCGTGGATGTGATGTCGGGGAAGGCGTAGAACGCGCCCTTGGGCTCCACGCAGGTCAAGCCCATCTCGTTCAGGCCGGAGACAATAAGCTTCCGCCGGCGATCATATTCCTGGCGCATCTTCTCGACGAACGGCTCGCCGGCCTCTAAGGCCTTCACCGCCGCCCACTGCGAGGCCGTCGGCGCGGACATGATCAGCGATTGGTGGATCTTGCGCATCTGCCCGACCCATTCCGCCGGCCCCAGAATATAACCCACGCGCCAGCCCGTCATCGCGTAGGCCTTGGAGAAGCCCTGGAGGACGACCGTGCGCGAGTACATCCCCGGCAGGCTGGCGAAGCAGGTCGGCTCGACGCCGTAGACCAGGCGATCATAAATCTCGTCGGAGATCACGATCAGGTCGTGCTTCTTCACCACCGCTGCGATCTCGTTGAGGCGCTCGCGGGAGATCACGGTGCCGGTGGGGTTGTTGGGCGAGGCCAAAAAGAGCACCTTCGTGCGCTCCGTCACCGCCGCCTCGATGGCCTCTGCCGTGATTTGGAAGTCGGTATCGCACGACGTGGGCACGACCACGGGTTTCGCACTCACCATCATCGCCGTGGGCCGGTATGAGACGAAGCTCGGTTCCGGGAAGATGATCTCATCGCCGGGATCTAACAGCGCGCACATCGCCAAGAAGAGCGCCTCCGAGACGCCGACGGTGATCAAAATCTCGCTCACCGGATTGTAGGTCTGGTGATATTGAGCGTCGATGTGCTCGGCGATGGCGCGGCGCAACTCGATCAGCCCGGAGTTGGAGGTGTAGTGCGTCTCTCCCCGCTTCAGCGCTTCGATCCCCGCCGCGACGATTGGCTCCGGCGTGTCGAAATCCGGCTCTCCGATCCCCAAACTGATCACATCATCCATCGTGGCCGCGATGTCAAAGAATCGGCGGATGCCAGATGCGGGCATCCCGGCCGCGCGCTGCGATACGAATTTACTAGCGTTCACGTGCATCGATCACTCCTTTAAGGTTACGAGTTAAAAGTTGCAAGTTAAAAGTTGCAAGTTAAAAGTTGCAAATGCGTCGGCGTCGGGCGAGGACTTGGCTAACTCTCGGTGGAAGAATCGCCGAGATTGAGGCGCCGGAATTGGCCGTCCAGTTCTACCCAGCGCCCGATCAGCGACTTCTCCAGCAACTCCGCTTCGATCCGCGCGCCCTCATCTACAATCGTATCGCGCAGGATACTGTCGCGGACCTCGGCGCCCTCACCGATGGAGACGTAGGGGCCTACCACGGAGCGCTCAACGATGGCCTTCGGGTGGATGTACACGGGCGGCACGATGCTGACGCCGGGGCGCATCGTCTCCGGGCTGTTGTCGTAGCCGTGCTCCAAAATGTAGCGATGGGTGATGAAGGTGGTCTTCGGTTTGCCGGTATCTAGCCACGTCCCAACCTCGCGCGGCTTGAAGGTCGCGCCCTCTTCGATCATCA
>CAZCAI010000012.1:29123-30731 GCA_964496595.1 uncultured Anaerolineales bacterium | reverse complement strand
TTGCCCGCCACGGGCAGCAGCGGCTTCGGTCGCGACCACGTGTGCGGCCGCATCCGGGTGCCAAATCCCGCCATTGGAATCACTAGTTTCATTGGTGTGTCTCCTCTCGCATTTTGGATAGATGCGCTAATAGATTGGGGATGTTTATAACCTGTGCGTATTACGTATTGCGTAAAACGTAAGAATCATCATTGCGGAGTTTACGCAATACGCTTTACGTAATACGTATCAATTTCGATAAAATATCTCAAAAGAAAGGTGCTTTTGGATTTTGCCGGATACCTCTGGGGAGGGGGCAGTTGCATCTGGCAAATTCTTGAAGAGCCGACATTATACTCAGGCGGCATTTCCGCGTAGAATTGCTATAGGTTCTTTCCGTTTGCGCTTAGTACGATCAAAATCTCCATCGAAACTTACGATCACTGCTCCCGTCTGTTCGGCTGCGACATATTGATAGGCATCATCAAAATCGAGCTTGAACTGTTCCATCACCACGACCAGGCGGTGCATAGCTTCTGGCTGAACCGATATCAACCCCACTTCGCCTTGGAGAAATACATCATCCACAAACTCTAGTAATATGTTTTGACTTTCAAGTCGATCTAGAATGACGCCAATGGAGTGTAAGGAGAAGTCCGTCATTGCCAATTGATCAGTAGATGTTTGCTCTAAGAATGCCCCCACCTCGGCGGATCGTTCTTGTTCCAGAAGACGCTCAAGCCAGATATTGGTGTCCACAAGATACATCACTCACCTCGCCAGACCAGCGCTTGACGTTCCAACTCGAGCGAGGTGTATTGTTCTCGATAGTCATGCAATGCCCCTGCCCATTCTTGACGCAATACTTTCTTGGCGCGATGCTCTTGCTTGGCAAGTAAGAACTCAACAAAATTTCGGACTTCGGATCGCGCTTCTGGCGGTAAGTCTTGCACCAGTTCTTGCAGAGATCTAACCCTTGTATTCATGCCTTTCCTCCTCGATCCAAATAGCATGCGGCAGGATAAGAACAGGATAAGAATAGTATACCATCGAGCTGTCGGTTTACCCTGCGCCTAACGCCGGCCGCCGCGTGTGCCACGTCGTCGCCTGCTCGTAGGCGTGCGCGACTTGCAACATGCGGCCTTCCTCCAACGCCGGCGCCGCCAACTGGAGGCCGATGGGCAGGCCGTCGGCGTCGAAGCCGCACGGCAGGCTGACCGCCGGGATGCCCGCCAGCGCCTGGGAGAGTGTGAAAATATCGGCCAGATACATCTCCAGCGGATTATCGGTGCGCGCGCCCAACTCGAACGCCGTCACCGGCGAGGTCGGCCCCAAAATCACATCGACCGCCTCGAACGCCTGGTCGAAATCCTCCTTGATCAGGGTGCGGACCTTCTGCGCCTTGAGGTAATAGGCGTCGTAATAGCCCGCGCTCAGCGCATAAGTCCCCAGCATAATGCGGCGCGTCACCTCTGGGCCGAAGCCCGCGCCGCGCGTGTTGGCGTAGAGTTCCTCGATGGTCGCGCCCGTCTCGCGATAGCCGTAGCGGATGCCATCGAAGCGCGCCAGGTTCGCGCTGGCCTCCGCCGGCGCGATGAGGTAGTAGACGGAGAGCGCGTCGTCGGTGTG
>CAZCAI010000012.1:0-29023 GCA_964496595.1 uncultured Anaerolineales bacterium | reverse complement strand
TGCCGCACCGATCCGCCGGTGTCCGTGCCCAGGCCGGCCAGCGCCTCGCCGGCCGCGACCGCCGCCGCGCTCCCGCCGCTCGATCCGCCCGGCACGCGCGTCAGATCCCAGGGATTGCTCGTGTTGAAGAAACCGGAGTTCTCCGTGCTCGAGCCCATCGCGAACTCATCCTGGTTGGTCTTGCCCAGGATGACGGCGCCGGCGCGTTTGAGGCGCGCGATCACCGTCGCATCGAAGGGCGGCACGTACCCCCGCAAGATCTTCGAGCCGCAGGTCGTCTCGATGCCCTCGGTGGAGAGGTTGTCCTTAATCGCCAGGGGGATCCCCAGCAGCGGCGCGTCCTCGCCGCGCGCGCGACGGGCGTCGGCGGCCTCGGCCTGGGCCAACGCCCCCGCCTCGGTCACGCGCAGGTAGGCGTGGACGTCGTCCTCCACTGCCGCGATGCGATCCAATACCGCTTGGGTCAACGCCACGGAGGATATCTCCCCCGCGCGCAATAAATCCAATGCTTGAAGTACCGTCAATGCGTGCAATTCGCTCAACGTCGCCTCCGATGTTAGTCTGCTAGTCGGGTGGTCTTTATCCAGGTAACTATACTCTGTGGGGATTGCTAAATCCCCGACTCTGGCGGGGATCTGATGATCCCCTTAGAGCTATAAATAATGGGGGATGATGTGTGCTTCTAAATTAGGAGTCGGTCACAAGGTCATCTCAAAGGCGGCGCCAAGAAGCATTGGACGAGCGCCTCCGGCGCGTTGCGCAACGCTTCCTCGCGGGAGAGTGGCTCGCGAACCTCGTCCTTGCGCAACACCGTCCGCAGCGGCAAGACCGTCGCCGTCGGCGGGATCTCCGCCGTGTCGATGGTTTGCAGCCGCTCGGCGTGCTCCAAGATGTCGGAAAGCTGCTCCTGGTACAGATCTAATTCCGCCTCGCTCAGTGATAAGTGCGCCAATGCTGCGATGTGTTCTACTTCATCTCGACTTAAGGCCATACGTAATCTCCTCCGTCTGTGGGTCAATGTCTGCTTTTGGGTAAGCGCTGGTTAGGATAGGGTTTGTTTGAGTTATCGTGTAATCCGTATTGCGTATTTCGTAACTTCAGACTCTCGTTTTTGTGGTAGCTTATCCACTTGATTATAACATCGTTACAAGATTTCTTATAGCTCGATATGATCCCGCGATTCTTCCGTGTGCTGTATGTAAAATAGAGGGGGCGTCAATTCGAGGAAAAGTATCTATCGAGAGGTAAATTGAATTGTTTCCCGCATCCATCTCGCCCAAAAACCGGCGGGGCACAGGCACAGATATGCCACGATGCTTCTCATTCCTTCCTCCTATGTTATAATCCACACTATGATGAAGATAAGTGAAGGCTTTCTATGTACGGACTGACACCTGACAGGTTATTAGGCAATTTGATGGTCATCGCGATTTGCATCCCCTTCCACGAGTGGGCGCACTGTCTTGCGGCCCATCTCTTGGGGGATACCACGCCGGAGCAGCAGGGGCGGCTCACGCTCAATCCGCTGGTTCACATCGATCCGGTGGGCGCGCTGGCGCTGTTCTTCACCGGCTTCGGCTGGGGGCGCGCTGCCCGCGTGAATCCCCACCAGATGCGCCGCGTGTCCAATCACCGCGTGGGGATGGCAATCACGGCGTTCGCCGGCCCCTTCTCCAACGTGCTCTTGGCTGTGCTCTTCGCGCTGCCCTTCCGCTTCGGCTGGGTCTCCCTGCCGATGAACTATGACAGCGGCATAATGTCCCCGATAGAACGGCTGGGGATGGTGCTCTATTGGGCGATATCGATCAATCTGATGTTGGCGGTCTTCAATCTGATTCCGCTTCCGCCCTTGGATGGCTCGCGCATCCTGGCCGGCTTCGCCGCGCCGCAGATCGCCGACTTCATCGAGCGTTTGGAGCCGGTGGCCCCCATCATCTTGATGGTCGTGCTCTTCATCCTGCCGCAACTGGGGCTTAACATCATCGGTTGGATGGTCGCGCCCGTGCAGGGGACCCTGATCGCGCTCTTGATGGGGTGGTAGGGCTACAGCGAATTCGGCACCGGGTGAAGCAATTTGCGCTCACCCTGATCGCGCCCCTGCGCCCGGTCGATCACGCCTACGTCGCGGTGCGCCTCTCGCCCGCGCTGCACGCGCTCTTCGAGCGGATGCCGCGCGCCGAGCAACTGCACGGCATCGACATCGCGCGCCAGCTCGAGGCCCAGGGCCATCGCGACCCCGATCTGATCGCCGCCGCGCTCCTCCACGACGTCGGCAAAATCGTCGCCCCGCCGCGCCTCTGGGAGCGCGTGCTCGTCGTCTTGGCCGAACACGCCGCCCCGACCTTCGCGGCCTTCTGTCCCCTGCGCGGCTTCGTCGCCCGCCGGCGCCATCCAGCGTGGGGCGCGCGATTGGCCGCGCGGGCCGGCGCCTCCCCCCGCGCCAGCGACCTGATCCGCCGCCATCACACCCCTCCCGGCCCCGACGGCCAATTAGCTGCCCTCCAGGCCGTAGATGAGGGTGCTGAATAGACGTTGGCCTACCAATCGGTTCGCTTTCAACTTGCAACTCTCACCAACAAGGAACGAAAACGGAACGCGGACATCCTGTCCGCCGGCGGACGAGACGCCCGCGTTCCCCAACATTTTCAGAGGAGGTCTCCTATGGCCCCCAAGATCGAAGCCTATCGTTTTGGACACATCGTCATCGATGGCGAGACGCACACCAACGACGTCATCATCCTGCCGGAGCGCGTCATCGGCGGCTGGTGGCGCGAGGAAGGCCACGTCCTGCATCCCGCGGATCTCGACGCCGTCTTCGACGCCGCGCCGGACGCGCTCATCGTCGGCCAGGGCGCCAACGGCCGGATGCGGGTCCCGCGCGAGGTCGAGCGCGCGCTCTCAGACGCCGGCATCGAACTCATCGCGGCGAACACCCACGACGCCGTCGATCGCTACAACGCGCTGCGCGACCAGCGCAACGTCGCCGCCGCCCTGCATCTCACGTGCTAGCTAGGACGCTGAAACCCTGCGACACTGAGACGCTAAATTGCTGAGACGCTGCGACGCTAAATCGCTAAGACGCTAAATCGCTGAAACGCTAAATCGGAGAAAACCTATGGCAGACCAACGACAACGCATCACCATTATCGGCGCCGGCTGCATCGGTACCTCGATGGGACTGGCGCTGCGCCAATCCGAGGACGCCGATCTCTTTGAGGTCATCGGGCACGACCGCGAGTACGGCATCGCGCAGGCGGGCGAGCGGCGGGGCGCGTTCCACAGCGCCAAGCTCAACTTGGATATGGCCCTCCGCGATGCCAGGCTCATCATCTTGGCCGTGCCGCTGGCCGAAATGGAGTCCACGTTGGCGGACATCGGGCGTCTGTTGCCGGCGGATACCGGCGCCATCGTGACCGACACCGCGCTGCTCAAGGCCCCGGTCCTCGCGTGGGCGCAAGAGCTGTTGCCGGCGGGCACCCACTTCATCGGGGGCGATCCCTTCCTGGCGCCCGATATAGAATCCGGCCCCACGCTGCTGCGCGGCCACGAGCAGGCGCGCGCTGATCTCTTCACCGACGCCATCTATACGATCACGGCGCAGCCCGAGGACGCGCCGCACGCGGTCGAGACCATCACGAACTTAGCGCTGCTGCTCGATGCGGAACCGCGCTTTATAGCGCCGGCGGAGCACGATGCGGTGCGCGCGTTGGCCAACGCTCTGCCCGATCTGGTCGGCGCCGCCCTGCTGCGCTCCGTGGTCGCTGCGCCCGGCTGGCAAGAGATCTCCAAAGCCATCGGTCACAGCTTCGCCACCGTGACCGCCGCCGTCGCCGAGGAGACCGCCTCGCGCCGACTGATGGCCCAGTTGACGCGCGATCCTCTGCTGCGCGGCATTGATGCGCTGCAAGCCGAACTCAGCGAGCTGCGACGTCACATCGCGGCGGGCGATAGCGAGGCCCTCGCGGCGGCCTACACCGAGGCCGCCGCGGCGCGGGCGCGCTGGGTCGCGCGTGAGCGGGCGGAGCGCGCCGCCTCTTCGGAGCCTCCGGGCCTCTTCCAGCGCCTGAGCCACGCCTTCCTGGGCGAGCGCCTGATGCAAAAGAGCCAGAGTCAGCCGCCTAACCGTGATCCCGAAGCCTAGCGTCGGGGCTTGATTCCCCATATTTCCTGTTTGATGAAAAATCCCACCCCGGCTCAACGCCGACGCATCTTGATGATCGCGCCCACGTCCTTTTTTCTGGACTACGGCTGCCACGTCCGCATCTTAGAAGAGGCGCGCGCGCTCCTGGCGCAGGGCATGGAGGTGCGCATCGCGACCTACTACCTGGGCCGCGATTGGCCGGGCCTGGACATCGTCCGTTCCGCGCCCACACCCTGGCGCGCCGATTACGAGGTCGGCTCCTCGCGTCACAAGATCGCCTTCGATGCGCTGTTGGGCTGGCGCGTGCTGGGCACGGCGCTGCGCTGGCGCCCCGATCTCATCCACGGCCACCTCCACGAAGGCGCGCTGATCGGCAGCGTGGCCGCGAAGCTCCTCCGCGTCCCCCTGGTCTTTGATCTCCAGGGCAGCCTCACGGGTGAGATGACCGACCACGGCTTCGTCCAAGAGGGCACCATCGCGCACTACTGGTGGCGCCGCCTGGAGCAGCGGATCGTTCATCTGCCCGATGCCGTCGTCACCAGCACCACGCACACCGTCGAGATGCTGGATCGCACCTTCGGGCGGACGGTGGGCGTCGCGCCCCTGCCGGATACCGTCAATCTGGACTACTTCTGCCCCGACTGCCTGAGCGCCGAGGAGCGCGCGCGATGGCGCGCGGCGCTGGGCATCCCGGCGGGACGTCAGGTCATCGTCTACCTGGGGCTGCTGGCCGATTATCAGGGGATTCCGCAACTGCTGGCGGCCGCGGCGCGCCTCCGCCAACTCGATTTGCCCATCACGCTGCTGGTGATGGGCTTTCCGGGCGTCGCCGACTATCGCCGCCGCGCGAGCGAGCTGGGCCTCAGTCCCCAGGACGTGATCTTCACCGGCAAAGTGCCTTACGAGGACGCGCCCCGTTACCTGGCGCTGGGCGATATCGCCGTCGCGCCGAAGCTCTCCGCCACCGAGGGCAGCGGCAAAATCCTCAACTACATGGCGATGGGGTTGCCCGTCGTGGCCTACGATACCCAGGTCAGCCGCGAATATATGAACGCGCTCGGTGTCTACGCCACGCCGCTGGGCGATGTGCGCGGCCTGGCGCAGGCGTTGTCGCTGCTCATCCGCAATCCCGTCTGGGGCCGGCAACTGGGAGAGAAGCTCCGCGCGCGCGCGCAGCGCCACTTCTCCTGGGAGCGCACGGGGCGGCAGTTGATGCGCCTTTATCAAAAGTTATGGAGCGGTATGTGAAACTTTCGATTTTAGCTCGTTGGCGCCGGCCGGGATGGCGCGGCGCGCCCTACTATTTGGTCTTCTGGGCTGCGATGGGGATTATCTACCCCTTTCTCAACAATCACTTCCATCGATTGGGGTTGAGTGGCTTTCAGATCGGCCTCCTCTCCGCGATCGCCCCGCTGATGACGTTGGTGGGCGGCCCGGCGATTTCCTATGTGGCCGACCGCCGCCAATGGCAGAAGCGCATTCTCTTTTGGGCGCTGGCGGGCCTGGGCGTGACAATTTTCTTGCTCCGCTTTCCCCGGAGCTTTGCTGCTTTGTTGCCCTTGATGTTATTGCTGGCGGCGATTCGCAGCCCCATCACCCCGATTGCCGACAGTCTCATCGCCCGCTCGGCGTCGCGCCATCACGTTGATTTTGGCAATCTTCGGCTTTGGGGATCGTTGAGCTTCGCGCTATCCTCGCTGATCGGCGGCGCGCTTTGGGATCGCCTGGGCTTTGATCCGATGTTCATCGCCGCCGCGCTGGCCGTCCTGCCCGTGATGTATATGGCAACCAGGCTGGAGAAGACGAGGGTCCCGCCTACCCACACGCCTCAATCCATCCACCGGGTATGGCTGGATAAAGGCTTGATCGCGCTGCTGGCGGCTACGTTCCTCATCGGCGCGTCGGAGGGGATGTATGTCACGTTTTCCGGCGTCTATATGGATCGACTCGGCGGCGGGCAGTTCCTGACGGGCGCGCTCTTCGGGATGGCGGCGCTGAGCGAGATCCCCGTGATGCGCGTCAGCGGCGCCATCTCGCGCAAGCTGGGCCGTTCGCAGATGGTGCTGCTGGGTTACGGCTTGATCGCCATCGCGTTCTTTGGCTACGCCGCCGTCCGGACGCCGGGCATCCTCGTGCTCTTTGCGATGCTGAAAGGCATGGGCTTTGCGCTCTACATGGTCGGTTCCATCAGCCTCATCGATGCGCGGGCGCCGGAAGCGTGGGCGTCGACGCTCCAATCGTTGATGACGGCGGCCTCGTGGGGCCTCGCGCCGCTGATCGTCACCCCGCTGGCCGGCTGGCTCTCCGATAGCCTGGGCTTTCCCGCCCTCTTCGCCATCGCCGGCGGCCTCGCCGTACTCGCCGCTGTTCTGCTGGGCATCCCCACGCTCGGCGGCCTGATGGACGAGAAACCCTTGTTAGAAAGCGCTGTATCCGATTGAAATTTTGCGGATTCGATGTATTGTACCTCGTGATCGTCGTAGGGTGGATGTGTAATCTGCCTTGGCAGAAAAGGGGGCTTATGGGAAAACGTGTTGCTATCATTGCGATAGTGGTTGTTGTGGTGTTGGCCGTGTTAGGCTGGCGATTTGCCGTCGCCAGCCGCGAGGCGATCCTGCCCGGCGTGCGGGTGATGGGCATCGATGTGGGCGGGATGTCGGCGGCAGAAGCGGAAGCTCACCTCCGCTCGCAATTGCCCGCGCCCGATGCGATCCGGTTGCCGCTCCGCACCGAGGCGCAGACGTGGCATCTAATGTGGGCCGAGGTGGGGCAGCGCTACCGCATCGCGGCGATGGTCGAGGCCGCGCTGGAGATCAGCCGGAGCACGTCGTGGCAGCGGCGGGGCATGCTGGCGTTGGGCCTGCGCTCGCAGCAGTACGACATCGCCCCGGACGTGACGCCCGCCGATCCGGCGCAGGTGACGACGCATCTGGAAGAGATCGCGGCGCAGATCGCTACGCCGCCGGTCGAGGCGGATCTGCGAATCGGGCCGGGCGGACGCTTGAGCGCGCGCGAGGGGCAGGCGGGCCGGCAACTCGACCTCGAGGCCAGTGCGGCGCGGGTGACGGCGGCTCTTGAGAAGAGCGCGGCAGACGCGCATCGTCGCGAGCTTGACGCCGTTGATCTGGTCGTCGCCGCGATCCCGCCGGAGCGCGCTGCGCCGGAGCCGGCCTACAGCGCGGCGCGGGCGCTCTTGGCGCAGCCCTTCACCTTGGTCGCCAATGATCCGCTCACCGGCGAGATGCCGGAGGGCTACCACGCCGAGTTCTCCGTAACGACCCAGACCCTGGCCGGGTGGGTGATCCTCCGCCCGACGCCGGCCCAGATCGAGCTGGCGATCAACCAGGCGGCGGTGATGACGTGGTTGGAGAGCATCGCGCCGCAAATCGAGGGCGAGACCCGCCGCTTGGATGTGCCCGCCACCTTCAGCGAGACCTTAGCGGCGTTGCAGACGCCGACGCACCGGGCGCGCGCGCACATCCGCCACGCACCACAGACCTACGCCGTCCAACCGGGCGATACGTTTTACGACATCGCTTACAGCTTTGGCTTCCCGCAGTGGCATCTGGAGCAGGCCAACCCGGAGGTCGATCCGGGAGCACTCAATGTGGGCCAGCAGTTGATCATCCCCAGCCTCGATGTGCTTGTCCCGCATCCCATCCCGCCCGATAAGCGGATTGAGATCGATCTGCCGACGCAGCGGATGCACGTCTTTGATCACGGGCAGCAGATTTTCACCTTCACCGTCTCCAGCGGCATCTCCAGCACCCCGACCATCGCCGGGCAATTTCAGATTCTTTTCAAGGAGAAGGATGCGTATGCCCAGCGCTGGAGCTTGGAAATGCCGCACTTTATGGGCATCTATGAGGAGGCGGAGGGCTTCCACAACGGGATTCACGAGCTGCCGATCACAGCGTGGGGCACACAGCTTTCGCCCGGTGTGCTGGGCTGGCCGGCCTCGTTTGGGTGCATCATCTTGGATGAGGGCGACGCGGGCGCGCTCTTCGAGTGGGCCGAGATCGGCACGCTGGTGCGCATCCACGGCGTCGCCCCCGGCACGCCGACGTGGTCGCAGACCTTGGGTGATCTGGTGCCGTTGACGCCGGGAGAAGAATAGGGAATGATGAATTGCGAATTGCGAATTGCGAATTGTGAAAAATAACTCACTGATTTGTGGTGGTTGCGCTGAAAAAATCTAAAGGATCACGCGAAGCCGCAAAGTCGCTAATGAAAAATAAGGCAACGTTTGATTTTCGTGTTCGGAGATGGTGACTTGATGAATAAAATTAAATCCAGCCTTAAAGTTTTTGGCGACTTTGCGGCTTGGCGTGAGATGGTTCCCGTCTTTCCGTAGCGCCATGTATGCCAAGGTCCTGATTTTTCTCTCCATCAAAGCCAAAAGCTCGCCCTACTTCGATTACCGGGTGCCGGCGGAACTGGCGTCCACGGTGCGACCGGGTGTGCTGGTGGCGGCGCCGTTCCGCACGCGGAAGTTGCCCGGCATCGTGATGGCGCTGGCGGATAGTTCCGACTTAGCGCCAGATGATATCCGCCCCCTCGAGAGCGTCTTGGATCCCGAGCCGGTGTTGGACGAGACGCGGCGCAAGTTGGCCCAGTGGATGGCGCGCGAGACGTTGGCGCCGCTGCACAAGTGTGTGGAGACGATGTTGCCGCCGGGGATGCGCCCCCAGGCCTACCTGCGCCTCACGCCGTTGGTCGCGCAACTCCCGCCCGATTTGCCCGATCCCGCCGCTGATTTGCTGCGCCTTCTGTTGCAACGCGGCCCGTTGCGCAGCTCGCAGATCGCGCGCGCCCTCACGGAGATCGATTGGCACGCGGCGCGCCGCGCGCTCGAACGCCGCGACCTCATCAAGGTCGAGCGCCGCCTGCGATTGCCCCACGTCCGGCCCAAGACCGTGCGCAAAGCGCGGCTCATCGCGCCGCCGGCCCAGTGGGAGCAGAAGATGTCGGGGTTGCGCCGCACCCAGCTCTATCGCGCGGTCCTGAGCTTTCTGGCGGAGGAGGGCGGCCCGGTCGAGTTGGACGTTATCTGCGCGGAGACGGGCGCGCGGAGCTATCACCTCCAGATGCTGGAGCAGCGCGAGTTGATCTCCTTCAGCCGCGAGGAGATCGTCCGCGATCCGCTGGCCGAGATGCTTTACACGCCCGATGCTCCGCCGCTGCTGCTGCCGGATCAACAGGCGGCGTGGGAGGAGTTGGCCGGCCAGTTGGCGCAGCATCGTCACGCCCAGGCTCGGCGCGCGCCCGCGCCGGTGCTGCTGTTGGGCGTCACCGGCTCCGGCAAGACGGAGCTGTATCTGCGGGCGACGGCCCAGGTGCTCGACCGGGGCCAGCAGGCGCTCATCTTAGTGCCGGAGATCAGCCTGACGCCACAGACGGTGCGCCGCTTTATGGTGCGCTTCCCGGGCCGGGTGGGGCTGTGGCACAGCCAGATGAGCCGGGGCGAGCGCTACGACACGTGGCGGCGCGTGCGCGGCGGCGAGATCGATGTGATTGTCGGGGCGCGCTCGGCGCTCTTCACGCCGTTCCCGGATCTGGGGCTGATTGTGATCGATGAGGAGGAGGACACCAGCTACAAGCAGAGCCGCCAGCCGTATTATCACGCGCGGGAGACGGCGGCGGCGTTGGCGCGCCTGACGGGCGCGTTGCTCGTGCTGGGCAGCGCGACACCCTCGCTGGAGGCCTACGCGCGGGCGCAGGCGGGGCGCTACCGGTTGATCACGTTGGAGCGCCGGATTGTCAGTCACAGCCGCCGGGTGGCCGATTGGCAGCGCGTGCTCCATCTGCGCCGGAGCCGCTATCGGCCCGTGGCGTCCGCGTCCCACGCCTGCACGATTGCGCTGCCGCCCGTGCAGATCGTCGATATGCGCGCGGAGTTGCAGGCGGGCAATCGATCCATCTTCAGCGGGGCGCTGCAATCGGCGGTGACGCAGGCGTTGGCGCGCGAGGAGCAGATCCTGCTCTTCCTGAATCGGCGAGGCGCGGCCACCTACGTCTTCTGCCGGGATTGCGGGTGGGTGGCGGAGTGCCCGGATTGCGATCTACCGCTCACGGCCCATCGGCGCGTCGAGACCTTGATCTGCCATCATTGCGGGCACCGCGAGCCGATGGCGCACACGTGCCCGCAGTGCGGATCGCATCGCGTGCGGGCGTTTGGCCTGGGCACGGAGGGGCTGGCGGAGCAGACGGCGAAGCGCTGGCCGGAGGCGCGCCTACTGCGCTGGGATAGCGACGTGGCGCGCTCGCACACGGCGCACGCGGCGATTATGGCGCGCTTCTCGCAGGGCGAGGCGGATATGCTAGTCGGCACGCAGATGATCGCGCGGGGGCTGGATCTGCCCAAGGTCACGGTGGTGGGCATCATCTCCGCCGATACGGCGCTCAATCTGCCAGATTTTCGCGCCGCCGAGCGGACGTTTCAGCTCCTCACGCAGGTCGCGGGTCGATCTGGGCGCGGGTTGTTGGGCGGGCGCGTGATCTTGCAGACCTATCACCCCGATCACTACGCAGTGCAGTACGCGGCGGCGCACGATTACGAGGGCTTCGCCACGCGCGAGTTGGCCTTCCGGCGGCGGACGGGCTATCCGCCCGCGATTCGTCTGGCGCGCCTGCTGACGACCCATCCTGACCGGCGGCGCGTGGAGGAGCGGGCGAACGACCTGGCCGCGCAGATTCGCATCAAGCTGATGGAGGAGGATCTGCCGGAGTCGGATCTCATCGGGCCGGCGCCGGCCTTCTTCGCGCGCCTGCGGGGTCGATATCGCTGGCAACTGCTGCTGCGGAGCTTGGATCCGGCGGCCTTCCTGCGCGAGATCGAGATCCCCGCCGGCTGGCGCGTGGATATCGATCCGATGGATGTGTTGTGAGTCGGCAGAGGGGAGGTCCCGGCCTGGCAGATGAGGTAGATGGTGGAGATAAAGGTGTGAGGGTGGTGCGTGTTACGTATTTCGTATTGCGTAATACGTAGAGTTATGTAGTTAAGCGTGCTGATCGCTGCGTGTTACGCAATACGGAATACGCAATACAAAAAGGCTGTATGGGAAGGTTAGCCTAACCAATTCCATACAGCCTTTGCTTTTTTGACGGTCGAGTGCTATTTCGCAGCGCCGAGCGTCAAGCCCTCGATGAAGTAACGTTGCAGGAAGATGAAGACGGCGACGGTGGGGACGGTCGCTAAGAGCGCGCCGGCGACGATCACGGTCCAGTCCATCACGTACTGGCCTTGCAGGACGGCCAGGCCGGCGGTGACGGGCTTGAGTTGGTCGCTGCGCAGCAGGACGATGGCCCAGAGGTAGTCGTTGAAGATCCAGGTGAATTCCAGTGTCGCGACGGCGGCCAGCGCCGGCATCACCAGCGGGACCATGATCTGCCACCAGATGCGGAACTCGCTACAGCCATCGATCCGCGCGGCTTCCAGAATTTCGCCGGGGATGGTGCGCATGTAGTTGCGCAGCAGGAAGGTACAGAATCCCAATTGAAAGGCGGTGTGGAAGAGGATCACGCCCGTATAGGTATCATAGAGGCCCAGGGCGTCGGTGAGCCGGAAGACGGGCAGCATCAGTACCTGGAAAGGGAGCATCATCCCGCCGACGTAGAGGAAGAAGATGAGGCGGTTGCCGGTGAATTTGAAGCGGGCGAGGGCATAGGCGGAGAGCGAGGAGAGGAAGAGGGTGCCGATGAGCGCGGGCAGCGTGATGATAAAGCTGTTGAGGAGGTATTTTTCTAAGCCTGCGCGCGTCCATGCTGTTTTGAAGTTCTCTAAGGTGATCTCCTTGGGGAACGACCAGAAGCCGTTGATGAGAATATCATCGTTGGTGCGCACGGAGGTCACCAGCGCCGTCATCATGGGGATCAGCCACATAAAGGTCGCCAGGATGAGGATACAGAAAACCAGCACCTTCCACGGGGAGTCAAAGAACGTTTTGTTAGATTTTGCATTCATGATGTCGCTCCCTTAGTATTCCATCTCGTCTTTAAGCACTTGCCACAGGTAGAAGAAGATGAAGACCATGCTGATGAGGAAGAGGATGACGGCAATCGATGCGCCGTAGCCCATTTTGTAGTTGTTGAAGGCCTCGATGTACATAAAGTTCGCCAGTACGCTGGAGGAGTTGTAGGGGCCGCCGCGCGTCATCACGGAGACCAGGTCGAAGGCGCGGAGGGAATCGATGATGCTGATGACGATGACGATCACCGTCACCGGGGCCAACAGCGGTAGGATGATGTGCCGGAAAGACTGGGCGCCGGTGCAGCCATCCACGCGCGAGGCGTCGATCAACTCGG
Source organism: uncultured Anaerolineales bacterium (assembly GCA_964496595.1). Lineage (GTDB taxonomy): Bacteria > Chloroflexota > Anaerolineae > B4-G1 > SLSP01 > JAAAOZ01. The sequence continues at coordinate 16,578 of CAZCAI010000012.1, read as the reverse complement.
GATCGATGCTTTGTAGGCCGGCCAGGTAGAGGATCATCACGTAGCCGACCTGGCGCCAGATGGCGACCACGATGATCGACCACATCACCAGATTTTTGTCGCTCAGCCATCCCTGCGCCAGCGAATCCAGGCCGACGGCGCGCAGCGCCGAATTGATCAGGCCGTTGGCCGGGTGGTACATCCACGACCAGATCAGGCCGCAGACGACCAAGGAGAGCACCATCGGTGAGTAGAAGCTGGCTTTGAAGAACTTCGCGCCGGGGATCGATTGATTGAGCGCGACGGCCAATCCCAGCCCCAGCACGACGGGGATGGTGATGAAGCTCCCAATCCATCTGAGGTTGTTCTTCAACGAGGTATAAAAAACCGGGTCTTGGAAGAGTTTCTCATAATTGCGTAGGCCGATGAAGATAGGTTGCGTCAGACCATCCCATTTTGTCAGGCTCAGGTAGAAGGTGTAGAACATCGGGCCGATGACCCAGAGCAGGTAGATGGCTAATGGGATGAGCAGAAAGAGGTAGGGCGTCAGTTTGTTTACGATTCCTCTGCGCATATTGGTTAGCCTCCTTATAGGAATGAGCGGGAATAAGGAATTGCGAATTTTGAATTGCGAATGATGAATGGGGGCGCGTTGTTCAAGAATCCTTGCCGCCAAATACTCGCTCATTGTACACGAATGTGACGGGTTAGGCTATTTTCCTTGAAAAATTAAAAAATTAGAAGAGTTAGAAGGATTAGAAGATGTAGGGGCGCGAAGAGCACCCCTACATCTGTTACACATGGGTCAATCATGCTGCGTGGGGACTATTCCTCCTCCGCTTCAAAGATCTCCACGCGGACGGTCTCCAGCCGGCTCAGGATGTCATCGATGTCTCCGGGATTGTCCCAGAACTGCATGAAGCCGTTCATACCTTCATCCGCCATCTCTGGCGTGGTATCGCGGTCGTAGAACTGCGCGACGAAGTCCGCGCCCTCGATCAACTCGATGCCCTCTTGTTGCACCGGGGTGTAGAGATCCCTATCGACGCCGGAGTGGGTGCCCAGGCGGCCTAACTCTTTGACCATGTACTCTTGCGCTTCGACGCCGCCGATGAAGGCCAGGAATTCCTTGGCTGCTTCTTCGTGCTGTGCGTTCGTCGCGATGAAGAAGCCATCGGTGGGGGCGTCCTCGCCAATGGGGACGTTAGGATCGATGATGGGGAAGCGGAAGAAGCCCAGGTCATCCTCGAGTTCATCGGGGTAGCTATCGCGTATGAAGTCGCCCATCAGGTACATCGCCGCTTCACCGTTGATCATGAACTGCAACGCTTCGGACCAGCTATAGGCGGCGGGGTCGTCGATGAAGTAGCCATTTTCGATGAGGGGTTGCCAGTAGTCGGTGAAGACGGTCTTCACGCGCGGATCGTCATATTGCTCCTTGCCCAGCATCAGGTCGATATGGAACTCGGGGCCGTTGACGCGCATGTTCAGGTAGTCGAACCAGGCGGCTGTCGTCCAGCGGTACTTTGTCCCGATGGCGAGGGGGGCCACGCCGTTTTCTTTGAGCGTCTCACAGACCTGCAGGAATTCCTCCCAGGTCTCCGGCTCTTCCAGGCCGTATTCCTCAAAGGTGGACTTGCTGTAATAGACGGCCCACCAATACCAGCTTGAGGGCACAAAGTACTGCTTGTCATCCACTGAACTCATCGCGCGGAAGCCCTTGGGATAGCTCTCGTTCCAGCCTTGGTCTTCCCAGACATCGCTGATGTCCATAATCAGGCCGCGATCAATGAAGAAGCGGGCGCGATTCCCGGCGAACCAGGTCATCACATCGGGCGGCGTGGAGGCGGTCAAATAGGCGCGAATCGCCTGCTTGAAGTCCTCGTGGGCTACCGTGCTGTGCACGACTTCGATGTTGGGGTGTTGCTCCTCGAACATTGCGACCAACTGGGCATCGACTTCTCGAGGCGCGGGGTCGCTCATGTAGGAGTTGTAGATTACGATGTTCTTCTCGACGGGCACTTCTCTCTCTACCTCGACTTCGACGGTGCGTTCGACTTCCACCTCGACGGTACGCTCCACCTCAACCTCGACGGTGCGCTCTACCTCGACGATCTGTGGCTCCGAAGGCCCACAAGAGACCAGAACCCCGATCAAAGCCAGTAAGGCCGCTACCGCAAACAACGTCTTTTTCATCTCTTCCTCCATAGGTATGCTTGAGATATGCTTCGGATATTTGGTTAAAAAATCTTCCAGGGACGATCAACTTTGACTGTGGTTGGTTATTTTACGTTGGATCGATAACCACCTCCCTCCTGTTCTTATCAGCTTGCGTATCTCATCTGCTATGATCAGCCGATCTGCGCTGTGCAGCGTTCAGCCCTTGGCGACCGGCCCGGTCGACCCGCGCACAATCAGCTCCGTCGGCAGCACAATCGGCTGATTGGGCGAGGTGCGTTCCTCCATCAAATCAAACAGTAACCGCGCGGCCTGATGGCCCATCTCTAAGGCGGGTTGGCGCACGGTCGTCAGCGAGGTAATTTCAGCCGTGGGGATGTCATCGAATCCGACGAGGGAGACACGTTCGGGCATGGGGATGTTGTGTTCCATCAAGTAGCGGAGCACCCCGGTCGCCATCCGGTCATTCAGGGCGAAGATCGCGGTGGGTTGGGGATCGAGGGCCATCAGCCTGGTAGCCGCCTGGTAGCCGCTCTCTGGCGTGAGATTCCCTTTGATGATCAGGTCGGGGGCCAGCGTCAGGCCGTGATCGGCCATTGCTTGCCGGCAGCCGATGAGGCGCTTGCGAAAGGCGGTCGGCGCCTGGTCGGTGCCGTCGATGATGGCGATGCGCCGGTGGCCGAGGCTCAATAGATGCATCATCGCCTGGCGGGCGCCGCCGTAATCGTCGGCGTGGACGACGCGCGCGCCGTTTGTCGCGGCTTCTACATATCCCAACGTCACCCAGGGATAGCCTAACCGCTCCAGCAGCGCGATGCCGTCGTGCGTGGCCATGGTCTCGATCACGATGGCGCCATCGACGTAGCCGGCGCGGGTCAGGCGCTTGTAAGCGGCCAGCTCGTCCGGCAGGGTCGAATCATTTTCATCGCATAACTGACCGGTCGAAAGCACGAGGCTCACGTTACGCTGCCCGGCGACGTGATCGACGCCGCACATAAAGCGCAATAGATGAGGATCGGAGAAAAAGACATCGGAGGTGTAGGGGATGACCAGGCCGATGCTGTTAGTGCGGCTGTGGACCAATCCGCGCGCGGCGGGGTTGGGGTGATAATCCAGCTCGGTGATGGCCTCCTGCACTCGTTGGCGGGTCTCATCCGCGACGTTCCCTTTCTTGTTGATGACCCGCGAGACCGTTTGCCGCGAGACATCGGCGTAGGCCGCCACATCTTTGATGGTCACACGCTTACGTTTCATCGATTTCCAAGATTTCCAATCAACGCAGTTGTTATGAGCTTGAAAGTGTCAGCGAAGAAAAGCAAATTTAGAGGGTACATTTTTGTGATGTGTTACGTGATTTCACGTGAACGTTCACACTCTTAGTGTAACATACGGCCTGGCGCTTGTCAAGGGGGAATTGGATCAAATTAGGGCTTTCCCGTTGTGTGATTACATCCTATTTGCTCCAGGCAGATTGTTAAATCTGCGCGTCGTGGGCATGTTTTGAACGTGTTTTTAGTTTGCGTAAGCACAATGGGGATCTGGCGATCCCCTTGGAGCGAGAATGGGAAAGCCCCTAGGCTCAAACTGCTCTTCGAGGCGTCGCTAGCGCTTCGTTCTTTTGGATAGCGGCTCGCCACAGTGCTGGCAGTAGGCGGGCGATAAATCGGCGGGGACGAATTGCTCGTGGCCGCAGGCGGCGCAGGCGCGCAGCGGGCGCATGTCGTAGCCGCAGCCGGGGCAGAAGTCGAAGTCGCGCGGCATCTGCCGGGCGCAGCGCGGGCAGTGATGGGTTTCGCTTGGCGCAACGGGCACTGGCGATGGAGGCGCAGCTTCGGCCTCTGGGGCTTCCACTTCCGCTGCGATTTCGTCCGCGGGGGCCGCGACGGGACGGCGCGCGTAGAGCGCCATAAAGGTGCCGACTAAGAGGATGCCGCCCAGCGTGCCCAAGAGCATCGTCCACGGGGTGAAGAGGCTCAGGGAGAAGATGCCCAAGAAGATGACGAGCAGCCATCCGGCGCGCCACCACGTCCGCTGCCATCCGGCGGCCAGACCCAAGAAGGCCAGGATCAGGCCAAAGGCGACGAGCAAGGAGATGGCGGCGGCCAGCGGCAGCGGGAGTATGCCGCTGAGGAAGGTGAGGGCTGGGTAGAAGAGCGTCATCGCTACGCCGATGAGCAGGTAGCCTTCGAGGCGCAGGGGCACGTCGGCCAGGGCGAACCAGCCGGCCAGGGCCACTAAGAAGAGTCCCACGATGAAGGGCGCTAACGCGGCCAGGGTCGCGAAGTCGTCCTGCAATTGGGCCAGACGTTGCGCGAAGCCCAGGCGCTGAGGCAGCTCCAGGCGGATGTTGCGCCCCGGCACCAGCCCCTCGTAGGCCCAGGCGAAGCGCTCGCCCGCGCCGCCCTCGCTGGCATCTGATATTTCCGTGGTGGGCAGCGCCGACTTGGGCACGGTGCTGCCCGCGACGCCGTCGACCGTCACCTGCACGTCCAACGCATCGAAGCGCCGATCCTGGCTCAGGGCGTAGGTGAAGCTGTTCGCGCCATCCGCGCGGTAGTTGATGATGATGTCGTGCGTGTCGCCGGCCTCCATCACCGTCTGCCAGCGGATGTCGCGAATGGTGTAGCGCGCTTCGGGCGGCGCGACGCCATCCACCAGAAAGCTCACCTCGTGGAGGGTCTCTAAGTTGCTGGGGAAGGGGAAGATCAACTCGATGGTGGCGGTCACGGCGGGGCCGGGGTAGGTGAGGTGATAGCTGCTCTTGAAATCTAACTCGTAGACTGTGGCGCTGACGCCCTCATCCTCCTCGTACCGGGCGTCTAAGCGCGCGCGGACGTGGCTCTCCCAATCGGTGAAGTTCGCGGGCTGCACCTGTACTTCGCCCTCGGTTGTCCCGGCGTCGATCACCAGGTTGGTCACCAGGGGCGCTTGCACCACGCTGCGCTCGTAGTTGTAGCTCAGGAAATCCGCTTGCTTCGAGGTGTAGGCCTGCGTCGAGAGATCCAACGCGATCCCCAGGTAGACGATGAAGATGCCGCCCAAGGTCAATAGCAGCGCGCCGCGCACGGCCCATTTTTTGATGTTGGTCTTTTTGGACATAGGTTTTCTCTCCATTCTTTTCGTTTTCTGTAATGAAGGCGCTTATCCTCGGTAAATGTGATTTTTGAAAGTATTGCGTAAAGCGTATTGCGTAAGGGCGCAGTGTGAGGTGTTGGTCAAGGAGGGCGTTCCGATTTTCAGGCGGAGGCGATGATGCCGTTGGTCACGCGGAGAGTGAGCGCCCGATGGCGGAACGAGGCGGGGAAGAGCTCCGCGTCGGTGGTGGTGAGGATGGTCTGCTCGACGCCCTCGAGTTGGGCGAGGAGGTATTGGCGGCGCTGGCTGTCTAATTCCGCCAGCACCTCATCCAACAGCAGGACGGGGGATTCGCCGGTCTCGTGCTCCAGCCAGCGGAGTGCGGCCAGGCGGAGCGCGAGCACGGCGGTGCGCTGCTGGCCGCGCGATCCGAAGTCGCCCAGGTCCACGCGCTTGGAGATGAAGCGCAGTTCGTCGCGGTGCGGGCCGATCAGCGTCATGCCGCGCTCGATCTCGCGGGCGCGCCGGCGACGCAATGCCTCGGCGTAGGCCTCGCGCAGCGCCGCTGTATCGACCGGCTCGTTGTTGGTCGCGTCCGGCAGTAGATCGATTTGGTAGTCCAACGCCGGCGGACGCAGGGGGTCGAAGTTCGGCTCGTACTTGAGCTTCAGCCACGCGCTCCCGCCCGTCAGGTCCTGGTGGATGGGATCGGCGTGGAAGTTCAGTGCGCGGATCACTCGCCGCCGATAGAGCGAGATCGCGACGCCGGTGCGGACTAATGTCTCCTCCAGGGGGGCCAACTGCGCCGGATCGCCGCCGTGATCGCGCAGGTGACGCAAGAGTGCGTTGCGTCGCGAGACCGCTGAGCCGTACTCGTTGTTCGCCTCCGCGTAGGCCGGGTAGACCTGCGAGAGGAGGTCGTCCAGGTGGCGCCGCCGCCCGGAGGGCGATCCGCTGACTAAGGCCAGGTCTTCCGGCAGGAAGATCACGGTGTTGAGATGGCCGGCCAAATCGGAGACGCGGATGCGGCGTTGATCGATCTGGACTTGTTTCTGCAATCGCGCGCGCCCATTCGAGAGCTGCTCCTGCTCCAGCGCGATCTCGATCCGTTCGCGGCCCTGCTCGCACACGACTTCGGTCTTGAGGTGAGCGAAGGGCATCCCGGCCTCGACCGCCTGCCAGTGGATCAGGTGGCGATCGATGTGGGTGAGCGGCGAGTTGCCCGTCGAAAGGTAGGCAATCGCCTCCAGGAGGCTGGTCTTGCCCTGCGCGTTGGCGCCCAGCAGCAGAATCGGCGCGGCGGGAAGGTCAAGCTCCAGGCGATGATAGAGACGGAATTGTCGTAAACTCAAACTTTGGATATGCATGGATGTGTATTGTAGCACGGGCCGGGGGAAGCTCAAAGTGGGGGCGTGAAACGGGAGCAATGACGAATTGTCGGAAGCCTCCGCGGCGCTCCTCACTGAGGATTGATGAAGATTAAGAAAATAGTCCGGTAACCGGTAATAGGAAGATGGCTTCATTGGCCTGCGCCCACAGATAAATCGTGGGCTAGAAGCTCAAGTCGGCTCGAAGTCGACTAAAATGGATGACGATTCTCGGCATGGAGTCGGCTCCGTAGGCCCACAGATCTACTGATCTGTGGGAGGCCGACTTCAGTTATGAGACGGGTAGTTCACTGCCCGGATGCTGCTCGATTTCTGCGAGGTGTAATGTTTAGCGATGTTCAGACGAGGGTGAGCATTGTCGCGTAGATGAGGCAAGAAACGCAGGAGTTTATCGATTTTAGTGGGGGCTTTACTCATCTACAGCCAACTCTTGGCTATCGTAATCGATCTCTTGAAGCCTCTGTAACTTTTCTTGGAGCCGCTGCATCAATTTGTACTCTCCGGCCCAGCTTACGTACTCTTCATCGCTACCTTCTAAGTCTTCAGCGGTCATCTCAGAGATAAAATGATCCGAGGTCACGCCATATTTTTGTTCGAATGGAACTAAACGCTCCTGTGCTAGTTTGAGGGCCAGTTCGAGTCGCGCTATCTCGCCCTCGATAGCGGATCGAATTAGAGATAACACTTCACTCGCTTTCTGAGTCGGTTCTACATAGATGGTGCTCATAATTTTCTCCTTGCGTAGCGCCTGCTATCATTGTGTTTTTGGGTTGTGGGTCAGTTACAAGGGATAGCTGGAGATCATCCGGCCTCTGTCTTTGGTCCCCAAGACGGTGATGAGTTCATCGCGCTCGCCCCAAACGACGACATTGGAAAGTTCTGCTAACTGATCAAACCAAGACTCTTTCCAGACATCGGTAGAATCGTCTATCAAAGAGATGTAGCCATAGCGACCATCGACCCGCCGCACGTCGTGCCAGGTGCGCACGACGCGATTGACCAAGGTGTTGGCGTAGCCTGCCGATGAACTGGCTAACGTCTCGACTAAGTAAGGATGGTGGGGCGTCGGGATATAGAAATCTATCGTGTAGGATTCGCCAGAGCCGCCAATGACGGTGTGATTTGGCTCGTAGGGAGTCTCGGTCTCGATCCAGTACTCTTCGACTTCTTCTTTAAACGTGACGAGAGCGCTCAAGCGGAGAGTGAAAATCAGGTCACTGATCTGGACGATGGCTTGTCCCAAGCGGGTCAGACACCAGGCAATTTTATCCCAATCATGGATCAATATCCGCAGTTCGCCGCGAAACAGTTCCACGCCCTGGTTGAGTAGAACATCGTTCACAATTTTGCGACGTTTGGGCGATTGCTTGAGGCTGATGTTAGCATCGGCTAAGTAGCCCATCGTTTCCCCTAAATCCGTGAGGTACACGCCCGTGTGGGTCTCGACGAGGTAGAGATCGACGTAATCGCCGTTGGGATAGAGGTAGGGCGTGGCGATTTTGAGGCGGTTATGTTCGTCGTGGCAATCGAAGAGAAGCGGTAAGGCTTTGAGTGTTTTCTCCTCTATTTGATTACATTTCATATTAGTACCTCCTGATAGGCTTGAGGCGGTTCGGTAAAGCGACCTTCCAAGGTGATGTGGCATTCGGCGAGAAACTTGGTAAAGGCCTCGCGGATTGTTTCGACCTCTTGCATCTCCGGCGGCTCATAGGCCCACTTGTCTTGGAAGCAATCCGTCCAGGTGTGTTTGTGGTGTGTTCCCACGTTCTGGCAGTCGGGATTATGATGCCGTTTCCCAATATCCAGGCGACGCAGATTGAGACGCCCGCAGAAGAAGATGAATGTGTAATTGCCGGTGCGCGGATTGAATCGTCCGTACAAGCGCAGCGGGAGTTGTTCGCCGGCCTCGATTTCCATCTCGGTATACCAGTTGTGATCATCTCTTTCTTCCCATTGATTTTGGCCGATGATGCGCTTGGGGAGTGCGACGATGCGTTCAGCTTCTGCTTCGGTAAGGATGTTATCGGGCATAAGTTGCTCCATTTACGAAGATGTCAGGTTAGATTTTACTTGATGATACATCAGATTGACTGAAGCGGCAACTGGATCTCTCCACATCCCTGCCCTGGTCATGTGACCAGGGAAAAATCCTGGCCGACTGGTCAGTCCCGAACGGCCCACATGCCCGATGCGGCGCGAGCGCTGGGCGTGTACCATGAGGGGTGAAAATTAAATCGACGCTATCATCAGAGCAAAAGGAGGCAACTGATGTCCGATCTTGATCGTCGTTTATCCGAAGCGTTTGTCTGCTCGAAGTGCGGTGGACGCGGCGCACACGTCGAGCGTTTGGCTATGTCGGGGACGGGGCTTTCGCGGCTTTTCGAGGTGCAGAGCTATCGTTATGCTTTTGTCTCGTGCCGCAATTGCGGCTTCACCGAGGTCTATAATCTTCAGATGCTGGAAGGTCGGGATGATGTGGGTACGCTGCTTGAAGTTCTCTTCGCCGACTGAGCTATCAGGGAGATGATCCAATGAAAACTCGAACTTTATGGATATCGGTGGTGTTTGTTTTGATGGTTATTATGGCGGCGGCGTGTCAGGCCACGCCTGCACCCGCGCCGGCGCAGCTCGAGCCGCGTGTGAAGTTGACGATGTTGGAAGCGGGCGAGGTCCGCATCAGTATCGGCGCGTACAATGCCGGCGAGCAGCGCTTCGTCCCAGATGAGGATATTTACGGCGATGTGAAGATCGTCGATCAAGCGGCGCCTGAAGAGGTGCGGGCGCGCGTCCAGGTGATGACGTTGGGGGTGTTGGAGCCGGGGGATCTCACGTTTCCCGGTGAGTATAGGTTGTCGTTGGCGGAGGGTGATTATCACATCCATTACGATTTGGCCGGACACGGCACGCTGGTGACCGAGTTCGCCGTCGTCGAGCGCCGCCAGGCCCTGCACCTTAAAGCGTATCCTAACCTGATTAATCCCTACACCGAGTACACCATCGGCGATGTGAGTCTCTCCTATCAATTGGGCGATACGGTCGAAGTCAATGCGACCGATGCGTCGCCGCAAGGGTAGGTGAGCGCGATGAATACAACGATCTTAAAGAATAGGGTGGCGGTGGTCACCGGCGCGAGCCGGGGCGTGGGGAAGGGCGTCGCGCTGGGATTGCAGGAGGCCGGCGCGACGGTCTACATCACGGGTCGCACGGCGCCGGATCAGACGTGGCTGCCGCGCAACATCATCCCCCTGCGCTGCGATCATCGGCGTGATGATGAGGTCGCGGCGGTCTTTGAGCGCATCTACAGCGAGCACGGGCGCCTCGATATTTTGGTCAACAACGTGTGGGGCGGATACGAGCGGATGGTCGAGAATGGCGATTACACGTGGGAAGCGCCTTTTTGGGAGCAGCCGCGTTGGCGCTGGGATGCGATGTTCGAGGCGGGGGTGCGGGCGCACTTCATCGCCAGCCAGTTTGCCGCGCCGCTGATGATCGCGCAGGGCAGCGGCTTGATCGTCAACATCTCGTCGTGGGCGGGACGTAAGTACCTCGCCAACACCATCTACGGCGTCGCCAAAACCGCGACCGACCGGATGGCCGCCGATATGGCGCTCGAGTTGGAGGATTACGACGTCGCCGTGGTCGCCCTCTATCCGGGCCTGGTGCGCACCGAGAAAGTGATGCAGGCGGCGGAGTACTTCGATCTGTGCAACTCCGAATCGCCGCGCTTTGTCGGGCGCGCCGTCGCCGCCTTGGCCGCCGATCCCGACGTGATGGACAAATCGGGCGAGATTCTCTATACCGCCGCGTTGGCCGAGGAGTACGACTTCACCGACATCGACGGCAAATGTCCGCGCGTCATGACCTTGGCCGAGGCGTTTTAACCCGGCAAACCTTGCGAAGGTTCCAGACGGGCTTTGATCCGGCGCGCGTCGTGGTCTGGACGCCAGCCTTTGGGGCGGGATGCGTAGGTAACCTTCGCAAGGGTGAGATAAAAAGAAATCCGAGCTTGCTGATACACAGCAGGCTCGGATTTTTGCGTTTGCGGGGCGAGACGGGGGCCGCTCTCTAGATCAGGCGCTTGCGGCTCAGAGCGATGCGCTCGTTCTCGCGATCCACATCAAGCACATAGACCTCCACCTCATCGCCCTCTTTCACCACGGAGCGGGGATTTTCCACGTAGTCCCAATCCAGCTCCGAGATGTGAATCAGGCCGTCAATGCCGCCCAAGTCGACAAAAGCGCCGAAATCGACCACGTTTTGCACCACGCCGGAGCGAATATCGCCCTCGGCCAGCTCTTGGAGCAACTGCTTGCGGTTCTTTTGCTCCGCCACGCGCTCCGAGACGATCAAGCGGCGCCGGCGTTGCTTCACCTCGATCACGGACAGCGAGAGCGTCTTCCCGACCAACTCTTCCTTTGCCTCGCTCAGGCGATCCTCGCGCAGGCCGCGCGGAATCGATGTCAGATGCGAATTCGGGACGAAGGCTTGCAGACGTCCGAAGTTCACCAGCACGCCGCCGCGGTTGACCTCTATCACCTCGCCATCGACAACCTCGCCGCTCTCCAAGAGCCGCTCGGCGCGCAGCCAATCCTGCTGCTCCAGCCCCTTCTTCAAAGAGACCATGATCCCGCCCATCTTGGGCGACTCTTTGATCACCTTCACCGGGATCTGCTTTCCAACCTGGAGCGATTCGATGATATCCGCATCCACCATATCCAAATCCTGGCGGGGAATAATGCCGTCGTGCTTGCCGCTGAGGGCCACAATCACATCCTTGTCGCTGACGGAGAGCACTTCAGTTTCCAACACCTCGCCCTGATGCGGGCGGGCCTCATCATATCGCTCCTTCTCGAGCAACGCTGCGAAATTGAAATTTTTGTTCATAGTGTCTATTTGCTGTCTAAGCATTCTGCCTCCTCTGAATATATTACGATCTTTGAAAGTTTATTTGAAAGCGATGTCATTTTGCGCTGCCTGTGTGGCAAAACAAAAGACCGACTTGTTCGCCGCCATCCGCTTCATGCGCTGGGCATCACTAAGTCGGTCTCTGAATGATTACGTGTATGTGTTATCAAATACGCCGGAGTTAACTTCGGAAATTTCCTTTCCTAAATCTACCTCCAGAACACTAGCCTAGCTCTTTGCCGGCCGCACAGATGGGCACAAGTATGACTATATCACTTCGATATATATTATGCCATAAAGGCGGCAATTTGTCAAACCAAGCTCAAACACGGAAAAAGTGGATGCTTTGGTCATTGATGTGGGCGGTGCTGGGGTAGGGCTTTCCCATTCTCGCTCCAAGGGGATCGCTAGATCCCCGTTTTGCTTGCACAAGCTGAAAATACGTTCGAAGTATGCTCAAGAGGCGCGGATTTAACAATCCACTTAGAGCGAATAGGGTATAATTGCAAAACGGAAAATGGGGTGCTGGGGAGAGTGTAATTGACAGAGGGGGAAGCGAGGGCTATAATCTAATTAATTGTTGGCGTCCCTCCAAAAATTCATAATCCCACCACATCTAGGCAGCGTTTTGAAGTATAAAATAGTCTTATAATCTCCATGAACTCGGGATTGACTCCCTCACCTCGAAGTCTCTTGGGCGAAATTTGTACCCCCTTTATTGGTTGTGCTTGGATAACGGCGTTTGTGTTCAAAATGGGAGTGAATCATGAAACATACAAAAGACCAATCGATTTGGATGAGGCGTATGGCGCTTTCACTGGTGATTGTGGGAGGAGCGGGGTTGTTGGGCGGTTTGTTCCTGGCGTTGATCTCGCCTATGCGGGGGGCGGCTGCGCCAGGTATGGCGGCGCCGGATGCGACTCAAGCATCGTTGCGGATCATTCAGAAGGGAACGGCGACGGTGTTCGCCGGCGAGGTGGCGACCTACACCATCGCGGTGACCAACACCTCGGACGCCTCGGTGAGCGGCATCGAGTTGTTCGATACGTGGACGACGAACGCGCCGCAGGCTACCAAAGATATCTGGTGGGAGCGCGGTATTTTGGCGAAGTTTAATGGCTACGTCGCGACGCCGTCCGATGCTGTCGCGAGTTTCACGCAAACTATCGAATTGTTGGATGAGCGCGGCGAGGCGACGTGGGCGCTTTATCCGTTAGCAGCCGGTGAGAGTGTGGAGATTGTCTTCTCCGTCACGGTGCCGATCACGTTGCAACCGGCGTTGAAAGAACACGAGCCGCGGACGTGGAGCGACCTCGGCCCCAGCAACATCGCTAACTCGGTGGTGGCCTCCGTGCCCGGCGAGGAGGAGGACGTCGCGGCGCCGGTCGTGAGCGCGATGGTCGTCGGCCCGCTGCTGAGCATCGATAAGATGGCGGAGGGCGAGGTCGCCCCGGAGGAGCATTGCCGGGTAGGGCGGCTGGTGACCTACACCGTGCGAATCGAGAATGTCACGGAGGAGGATGGCGATGAGCGCCCGGATGCTGTCCGCGCCAGTAATCTTGTGGTGCAGGAGACGTTACCCGCGCAAATTCAAGATAGCGTGATCGAGGTGACGGCTGATCAGACGGGCGTGATCACCGGTTATGATCCCACGACGGGCGTGCTCTCGTGGACGTTGCCCAGTGACTTGGAACCGGGCGCGGCGACCACTGTGACATTCATCGCGCGTGTGCCGCGCGATACAGCGTACAATCCGAAGGTGCAATATCTTGAGAACGATAAAGTGTCGTTGTTGGCCTGGGCCGACGGGATGCCCGTGCGACCGGCTAATGCTAATGATAGGTTGGAAACGCGCATCCTCAGCCCCTTTGATAAGATCGTCACGACAGGGCCGCCGCTTGACAAGCCGACGACAACCTATGCTAATCGCCCTGTCACTTACACCCTCACGTTCTATAATCCGCTGCATGACCGGGATATTGTTTCTGAGGATGCTTTGCGATTGGAAGATGGCCTTCACAATACGTTCATCTTCTCCGAGACGCTGCTCGGCCCGCCGCCGGATCTCGTAAAAGGCCCTTATCTGCGCTGGGATAATGTAGCGGTCGCGGCGAATGGCGCCGTCACGATGTCCTATCTCGTCGATGTGCCGGCGCAAATCTTGCCTTCCGGTCGCTGGAATTGCGCCGATTCCTACGCCAACAGCGTCACGGCGACGGCCGGGTTCGCCAGCTTTGGGACCTATATCGGCCACGATGAAAATCAATTGGCGCTGCCGGATGAAAATCAATTGGCGGTATTGGATGTCGATCCGGAGATTGAGCTTTCTAAGCAGGTCGTACCGGACTCGCAAATTCCCGGCGAGGTGGTGACCTACACCATCACACTGGACAACGTCGGCGAGCGGGACATTCCCGGCCCGATCGTGGTGACGGATGTCCTGCCGATAGATGATGTGTACGGGCGTTATTTCTCCTATCAAGAGATGGTCGCGCCTACCGAGGCGCCCTTCACACCGACCCAGGTGCTTTCCGATGGCGCGGTTGTCGTTTGGGGTGCTCTTCCCGGCTTGGATGTGGGGGCGTCGCATACATTGATCTTCCGCGCCGTTGTCGACGGGGTGGCTCACGAGAAGTATTATAATGATGTGTGGGCGTATAATGCGGAGACGGGGATCTGTCCCGTGGTGGATGAGTGGTCGACGGAAGTGGAGGTCGATACGCCGTTTCGCATCAACAAGTTTGCCCAGCAAAGCGCGGTTGTCCAGGGCGAGTTGCTGGCGTATGAAGCCAGTATCCTCAACATCTCGCCGCGGACGCTCTATACTGTAACTGCTTTTGCCGATGATCTTTCCTCTGTTTTCTTTTCGGACCCGGCGGACGGCGATTATGTGTATAGTACTACTGTGATGCCGCCCGCGCCGTTGCCGCCGGGAGAGTCCTGGCAGCACACATTTGTTGTGAGCACGACCGGTCTCCCGGAGGATACGGGCCTCGGCACATCGTGGTGCGAGGATCGCGGTGAGGGGCGGGATTTGCAGCAGGATGTAGGAACGGTTCTCTTCCAGGTGCGCGAGCCGGAGATGTGGCGGACGAACGCGGATAAGTTGCGAGATTCGAGTGTGACTATCACGCCGCACGTCTCGATCCTCCAATCGGCGACGCCCAATCCCGTGGCCGTGGGCGAGTTGACGACGCTGACGATTACGCTGCGTGATAATCGCATCACGCCCACGACGGACATCACCGGGATCACGTTGGAATGGGAGTTGCCGAGCGTCTGGGTGGGTGATTTTACGCTGCTTGCCACTTCGCCGCCGACCTCGTCGCAGGATTTGACTGAAGATCCGCCGCTTTATTACTGGAGCAATCTGACGCTGCCGGCCGGCGGGACGATGGAGGTGGCGCTCGCATTGCGCGCGCCGCTGCTCACCGGTGACGATGATCGCAAGCAGGGATACCGGAGCAATACGGAGGTTATTGGGATTGGCGATCGGGCCATCTGCGTGCCGCCGGCGGAGAAGGTCGATGGTAAGACCCTGGATGTGGTCCCCGGCGTGTTGATCAAGAAGGAGCCGGACGTCGAGCAGATTGGCCCGTATGGCGAGGTGGTTTACACGATGGAAGTGGAAAATACCACCGGCGCGACGGTCCAGGATGTGGTGGTTACCGACATCCTGCCGGACAATTGGGAGTATTTAGGGTGGGTTTCCGGCCCGGAACCCGACAGCGAGGATCCGTTGCGCTGGACGTTGGATGTGATACCGCCCCAGACCAGCATCGAGATCGTCTTTCGGGCGCGCGCCTACGCGGATGTCGGCAAGCGGCGGAACGCTGTTGAATGCACCGCCCCGATTCATTGGATGGTCGATACCAAGTATACGGAGACCGTCGGCGTTTTCGTAGCGCCGGGCGTAGGCTTCTTTAAAGATGTTTCGCCGCAGGAGGTGAAGGCCGGCGACGTAGTGACCTACACCATCAACCTCTACAACGGCACGGACGCGACAGTTCTTGCGAATATCTTCCTCACCGAGATGCTGCCTGATGGCTTCACCTTTTTGGAGACTGTCGAGGGGCCTGAGGAGATCGCGGTGCAAGGTCAGCAGGTCAAATGGTCGGTCGCTGATCCGCTAGATCAAAATGAGCGGTTGCGGATTGTGTTCCGCGCGCGGACGGATGAGGATTTGGTATCCGGCGATTATCGCAACCCGCGCGTCTCGGCCTATGCCGAGGATCAGGATACCGGCGAGCCAGTCGATATCCCCGATATCGAAAATGCCGCGCCGGTCTATGTGGCGGGCATCCCCACCGTCCTGGTGCAGAAGACCGTCTATCCGGCGCACATCACGGCGGGGGAGATGGTCACCTACACGATCACGCTCTTCAACGAGATGGAGACGGCGCAGGCGATGATCCTCACCGATACGCTGCCCTACTCCTTCACCTACGATGCGCGTGTGGCAGGCGCGACGCCCAACGTGCTCTCCGGGCGTCCGACGCGCCTGGTGTGGCCCAACATCAATATCGCGTCCCAGGAGACGATCACGATGGCCTTCCGCGTCCGGTCGGATCGGATGACGCCTGACGGCAAGCACTACAATCGCCTGGAGACGCTGGTGGGTGGCTTCTACTTCGATCATCCGGGCTTGGCGCCGGTCTCCGTGACGGAGCTGCCGCGCGTCGATGCGCAGGTATCCAAGGACGACGGCGAGATGTGGATCGATCCGGGCCAGGAGGTGGTCTATACCGTGCGCTACACCAATGCCACCGCCTCCGGCGTCACGTTGCGGGATGTGGTGCTCACCGACACCATCGCGCCGGCCTCCGCCGTGGAGGTTGACGCTCCCGGATGGACGCCGCTGGGCAGCGGGCGCTACACCTACGCCGTCGGCACGTTGGATCCGATGGCGGGTGACGAGTTGACCGTGCGCGCTGTGCTGACGACCGCGATCCCCACCGACGAAGTTTTCGTCCTCAGTAATACCGTGGAGATTGGCTACCGGACGGATGAGGATGTGGTGGAATCGAACCCGGAGAACAATCGCGCGACGGAT
>CAZCAI010000011.1:45441-50465 GCA_964496595.1 uncultured Anaerolineales bacterium | reverse complement strand
ACAGGTATATTGAATGGTCATATTGGCGGCAAACGCAATATCATTCTAGGCGGTGATTTGAACGCCAGTCTTCAATGTGATGTTCATTATGGCGGTAAAGCACACCAGATATTTTTCCAACGGATGGAAGATTTCGGACTAAAGAACTGTTTCGAGCCATTTTTTGAAGGCTTTGTACAAACCCATCGTCACAGCAAAAGTAGTAGACCGTGGCAAAATGATTACTTTTTCATCAGTACAACTCTGGCAAAGAAACTAAGATCTTGTGTGGTCATTGACAATGAAAATGTAAGAAGATTGAGTGACCACAATCCTGTAGTAATGGAACTTGAAATCTAATCAGAAAAGCCGCCTAATACGGCCTTACAAGCCCCATCAAAACATTGACGCCCCATCTCCATTCGGCTCACACATGAAACAGTGAGGAGATTCGGACCTCCGTCGCCGCCCCAGGAAGGGATGATCTGGCACGACGCCGATTCGAGCATGATCAGCGCCTTTATATGCGCTCGTGGATCATCGATATGTACCCCTACGAGAAGAAGCGCGGGCGCCGAGGGACATCGGAACTTGTATTTCATCCGTCAGAACGTATAATCGGCAGAACCTTGCGGGGAAGTTTTCTCGACGGTGCTCACCAGGAAATTTCAATCAACAGGACGGAAAAAGGAGGGTAAAGCGATGCAACACAGGTTTTTAGCAGTTCTGGCGGCGGTGATGGCGCTCTCTATGTTGGCGTGCGGGCTTACAGAAGGATTGGGGGATCTCGTAGCAGGGATAGACGATGCTACCCAAGGAACCGATGACATTGTAGAAAGGCTAGATGATCTTGATCTGGACGATCTTGACCCAGAGGATTTGGAGGATCTGGAGGGTCTGGACGACATCATAGAGGACCTGGGCGAACTCGAGTTGGATGACGACCTGGCAATTCCGCCGTCTGTCAGCCTGGGAGAATTGCCGGAGGGGTATCCTGAGCAGGAATTTCCCGTCTACGAGGGCGCCGACGCGACCATCTTAGGCGGGGGCAAACAGGAAATCGATGACGGCCTGTTCTACAACGTGGTCGTGGGCACAAACGATGATACAGAGACAGTGGAGCAAGCTATCCGAGATACGTTCGAGGAAGCCTCCGACGAATTTGAGGAGATGGTCGGCGGCGGAACATTCATCGGCGTGAAGGGAGCGTGGCAGTATGCCATCGTCGTCTCGGGCGAGTCGGACGGCTATCAAGCCTTGATCACCTACGCGATAGAGCGGGAGTGAGTCTACCGGGTCTTTTGGATTTTGCCGGGTAATCTCCCCCGCAGCCCTAAAAGCAGCCAAAAATTGTGTGTTTTTGGGGATTACAGACCTTTTTTGCGTCGCTCCTGGGTTGCAGGTGGGGGGCGCAATAGCGCTTGACGATTGCACCCGGCGCATTCCTGAAGAGCTAGTCTACCCAGCGCGGTCGAGGGTAAATCGTCAACGCGCCCTGAAACAGCCTGCCAGATACCGTGACTGATTTTGGTAAATGGGCCGGGCACGCGCGTCATCACGAGATTTTTTTGATTTTAGTTAGCAGAAGAGGAACCTGGCAAAAATAAGGAAATATTATTATGGATACTCATAATTATCTCTCAACCCGAGAGTATGGAAATGTTCAAGCATGCATCGATTACTTTCTTCAACAGGAGGTGAGCACGACGGATCGCATCCTGGATATCGGCGCTCATCGCGGATCGTTCGTTGCGCAACTGGACAGGCGCGGCTATGCTAATGTGATTGGAGTCGATATCCATCCCGACATTATCGAATATGGGAAACAGCTCTATCCCAATATAGCCGACAGACTACAAGCGTACGATGGACGAAATCTTCCTTTTCCCCCAGAATCGTTTGATATTGTAACCATGTTCGATGTTATAGAGCACCTCCCCGATCCATCTTCATTCTTACAACAGGTTTATCACTTGTTACATCCGGGCGGCAGACTTATCTTCCAAACCCCAAACAAGTTCACAAATATCCCCTGGGAGATAGCGCGGACTCGGTCGTTTACTACCTGGAAGAAATATCACCTATCTTTGCAAACGCTTCATTCCCTCCGTCGCCGGTTATCCTCCGTTGGTTTTCAGAATATCCACATTGATAGATATAATATCAAAACCCCCTACAATATAAATAAGACCCGGCGCGTGTTGGGTAGGCCCGGCCTCTTCCTGTTGCACGTAATGTGCCGAATGCCCTTAGTGCTTTATCCAAATTTCTGGGGCAATTGTCAGAAAGAACCCTCTCGGAAATAGGTCGGCGTAACCGTTAAGGCCGTTCCAAGAAAATAAATCTCCCAACAACAAGTGATTTTCCGAGGAAAAGGCATCAGGTTGGGGAGGTTTTAAATCCTGGAATTACCTGAGTTGAGCTTTACGGATCTAAGGAAAAAATCCTATGAATAAGCAACGCTGGTCAGCAGAGAAAGCACAGGTCTGGGACGATAGTCAACCGTGGCTGATCGGGTGCAACTTCATTCCCAGCACCGCGATCAATCAATTGGAGATGTGGCAAGCTGTGACCTTCGATCCAGAGACGATCCGGCGGGAGTTGGGGTGGGCCGCCGAGTTGGGATTCAACACGGTGCGGGTGTACCTGCACGATCTGCTGTGGGAGGCGGATGCGGACTACCTGCGCCGCGTGGATCGTTATTTGAGCATCGCGGATGCGCACGACATCCGAACGCTCTTTGTGCTCTTCGATGATTGTTGGCGCGATGATCCTCACCTCGGCCCGCAACCCGACCCGATCCCCGGCATCCACAACTCAGGATGGGTGCGCTCGCCCGGCTCTAGCGCGGTGGTAGATCCGGCGCATTGGAATCGGCTGGAGCGATACGTCCGGGGCATCATCGGGACCTTCGCGGAGGACGAGAGGGTGCTGATGTGGGATCTCTACAACGAGCCGGGCAACAACGAGATGGGGAGCAAATCCCTGCCGCTGCTGAAGCAGGCCTTCGTGTGGGCGCGAGCCGCGCATCCGACCCAGCCGCTCACCGCCGCCGTGTGGTTCGATAACGCGGAACTGAACGCATTTCAACTGCGCGCCTCCGATGTCATCACCTTTCACAACTACGAGGGCGTGGATCATCTGATGCGCCAGATTCACGAGTTGAAATCCCATGGACGTCCGATCATCTGTACCGAGTATATGGCGCGCCCGCGCGGGAGTCGCTTTGCGACCCATCTGCCTGTCTTTCGGCGCGAGAACGTGGGATGTTACAACTGGGGATTGGTCAAGGGCAAGACTCAGACCATCTACCCCTGGGGATCGGAGGCCGGCGCGCCGGAACCCGATCTGTGGTTCCACGACATCCTGCGAGAAGATGGCGCGCCGTATCGCGCGGATGAGGTGAAACTCATCAAGAATATCAGCCCAGGACATTGAGCACAAGAAGCAGAAGAATGATCCAACAAAAAGCCCCACCTCAGGTGGGGCTTTTTCTGTGCAAGCGCAGCCTATACGGGAAACTGCGGCAATCATAGCTTCCCGGAAGGCGAAATCAGAAGTTCCTCACGACCATGGGCAGGAAGAGGATCCGATCCGTCTCAGCGCCTCCGCCTGGCAACTTCACCTTGATGGTGTAAGTTTGCGTAGCGGCGGCCCCGGCCCGGTCGCGAACCTCCAGCGTTACCTCGTAATCACCGGGTTCTACTTCCCCATTGCGGGGCGTACCACTCAGGGTCGCCGTGCCATCGCCGTGATCCTCCAGCTTCAACCAATTGATCGCGCGCTTCGCCGTGATGGTCAGCGTATCCCCGTGGATTAGATCGGGGTCCTCGGTCACAACCTCATACGTGTATGGAATATCCAACAGCGCGGTCACCACGCCCGTGCTGACGAAGCCAGGCGCGTCATTGACGTTGGCGACGCTGATCGTGAAGGTTTGCGTAGCGGTCAGGCCGCCCGCGTCGGTCGCCAGCAGCGTGATGGCATGATCGCCCACGTTGGCGTTGGCGGGTGTGCCGCTCAGTGTGGCCGTCCCATCGCCGTGATCGGCGAAGGTCAGCCAGTTGGGCAAGCTCCCCGCCGTGATAGTCAGCGCGTCCCCGTGGATCAGGTCGGAGTCGGCAGCGGCGATGGTGTAGGTGTAGGGGGCGTCCTGCGTCGCCGCCGTATGGGGCGCGCTGGCGAAGGCCGGCGCGTCATTGACGTTGGCGACGCGAATGGTGAAGGATTGGGTATCGCTCAGGCCGGCTACATCTTCCACTCGAAGCTCCACGAGATGCTCGCCCACGTCGGCGTTGGCGGGCGTGCCCGCGAGCGTGGCTGTGCCGTCGCCGTGATCGGCGAAGGTCAGCCATGCGGGCAGGTTCCCCGCCGTGATGGTTAGCGTATCGCCCGGATCTATGTCCTCAGCAGTGACGGCGTAGGTGTAGGGCGCGTCCTGCGTCGCCGTGATGATCGGCGCGCTGGCGAAGGCCGGCGCGTCATTGACGTTGGCGACGCGAATCGTAAAGGTTTGCGTGTCGGTCAGGCCGCCCGCGTCGGTGACCCGCAGCGTGATGGCGTGCTCGCCCACGTCGGCGTTGGCGGGTGTGCCGCTCAGCGTGGCCGTGCCATCGCCGTGATCGATTAACGTCAGCCAGGCGGGCGCGCTCTCCGCCGTGATGGTCAGCGTATCGCCGACATCGATGTCCTCAGCCGTGACGGTGTAGGTGTAGGGCGCGTCCTGCGTCGCCGTCGCGACCGGTGCGCTGGTGAAGGTCGGCGCGTGATTGACGTGAATTACGGTGAGCGTGAAGGCTTGGGAAGCCCGCAAGCCACCGACATCGGTCACGTGCAGTAGGATCGTGTGTTCGCCCACCTCGGCGCTGGCGGGCGTCCCGCTCAGCGTGGCCGTGCCGTCGCCGTGATCGGTGAACTGGAGCCAATCAGGCAGGGTTGGCGCGGTAATGAGTAAGGCGTCCCCGTGGATCAGGTCGGGGTCGGCGGCGGCGATGGTGTAGGTGTAGGGCGCGTCCTGCGTCGCCGTGATGATCGGCGCGCTGGCG
>CAZCAI010000011.1:0-45341 GCA_964496595.1 uncultured Anaerolineales bacterium | reverse complement strand
ATCGATGTCCTCAGCCGTGACGGTGTAGGTGTAGGGCGCGTCCTGCGTCGCCGTCAAGCCCGGCGCGCTGGTGAAGCTCGGCGCGTCGTTGACGTTGAGCACGGTGAGGGTGAAATCTTGCGCGGCGGTCGCGCCCGCCATATCCTCCACGTGCAGCGCCACGAGATGCTCGCCCACGTCGGCGTTGGCGGGCGTTCCCGCGAGCGTGGCTGTGCCGTCGCCATGCTCGGTGAAGGCGAGCCAGGCGGGCAAGCTCCCCGCCGTGATGGTCAGCGCGTCCCCGTGGATCAGGTCGGGGTCGGCGGCGGTGATGGTGTAGGTGTAGGGCGCGTCCTGCGTCGCCGTGATGATCGGCGCGCTGGCGAAGGCCGGCGCGTCATTGACGTTGGCGACGCGAATCGTAAAGGTTTGCGTGTCGGTCAGGCCGCCCGCGTCGGTGACCCGCAGCGTGATGGCGTGCTCGCCCACGTCGGCGTTGGCGGGTGTGCCGCTCAGCGTGGCCGTGCCATCGCCGTGATCGATTAACGTCAGCCAGGCGGGCGCGCTCTCCGCCGTGATGGTCAGCGTATCGCCGACATCGATGTCCTCAGCCGTGACGGTGTAGGTGTAGGGCGCGTCCTGCGTCGCCGTCAAGCCCGGCGCGCTGGTGAAGGTGGGCGCGTCGTTGACGTTGGCGACGCTGATCGTGAAGGTTTGCGCAGCGGTCAGGCCGCCCGCGTCGGTGACCCGCAGCGTGATGGCGTGCTCGCCCACGTCGGCGTTGGCGGGTGTGCCGCTCAGCGTGGCCGTGCCATCGCCGTGATCGATTAACGTCAGCCAGGCGGGCGCGCTCTCCGCCGTGATGGTCAGCGTATCGCCGACATCGATGTCCTCAGCCGTGACGGTGTAGGTGTAGGGCGCGTCCTGCGTCGCCGTCGTGACCGGGGTCGTGGTGAACAGCGGGGCATCGTTGACATCCGTGATCGTGATCGTGAAGGCTTTCTCGAAGGTCGCCTGCCCGTCATCGGTGCGGACGCGGATGGTGTAGCTGGCCTGCGTCTCGTAGTCGAAGCTCATCGCCGTTCGCAACTCATTGCCTTCGATATCGAATGCGGCGTTGCCGTCATCCCCCGCGCCGGCGACCAGGCTGTAGGTGTGCGTGGCGTCGTCCAGATCTTCTGTGCTGAACGTCCCGACTGGCGTATCGACCGGCTGGTTTTCGCCCACGCTCGCGGAACTCAGGTTGATGTCGGAGGGGTTGTAATCGTGCGGATCGGTGCCGGCCTGGTATTCCTCTAAGTTGGTCAAAGCATCGTTATCCGGGTTATTGGCGGCGTCGCCGTCATCCAAGGGATCGAGACCGTTGTCGATTTCCCAGCCGTCGGGCATGCCGTCGCCGTCGGTGTCGGGATTCTGCGGATCGGTCCCGGCCTGGTATTCTTCTAAGTTGGTCGCCCCGTCGCTGTCCGGGTCGGCGGCGGCGTCGCTGGCATTCAAGGGATCGAGGCCGTTATCGATTTCCCAGCCGTCGGGCATGCCGTCGTCATCGCTGTCGTCGTCGTTCGGATCAGTGCCGTGGGTATTGACTTCCTCGCCGTCGGTCAGGTTGTCGCCGTCGCTGTCCGGGTCAAGGGGATCGGTGTTGTGGTTATTAATTTCATCGTCATCGGTCAACCCGTCGCCGTCGGTATCCGAATCGGTGGGGTCGGTGTTGTGGATATGGACTTCTTCGTAGTCGGTCAGGCCGTCGCCGTCGGTGTCCGGGGCGTTGGGATCGGTGCCTAACGCGGCTTCGGTCGCATTGGTCAGGCCATCGCCGTCGTTATCGAAGGGCACGGTGACTTGATGCGTCGCCGTCACTTCGCCGCCGTAGCCGTTGGTTGTCGTCAGCAGGACGGTGTAGGTATCTGTGGCGGGGAAGGTGTGAAGGATTGTCGCGCTGTTTGTCGTGACCGGCGCGCCGCCATCGTCAAAGTCCCAGATGTAGGTTACGGGCTGCGAGGCTGAGGACGGGGTATAAACGGCGGTGAACTGCGTCTCCCAATCGCTGGCGTCCGTCTCCGGCTCGAAATCGAACGCGGTCTCTGTCACCGGCTGATACACGGGCACGACAGCGGAGACAACAGCATCATCGTAGGGGTTCTCCACGGTAAGATGGACCGTGTAATCGATGCTGTCCGTGAAGAGGTGCGTGACGGTCGGCTCTGAGGTCACGACGGGGGACGAGCCATCGCCGAAGTTCCAGGTGTAGGTAGTGGGCAACGAGACATCGATGGAGGTGTAAGCGGCGACGAAGGCGACGTCCTCATCGATGAGCGCAGCATCCGGCGTGTAGTCGAACGCGGCGGCGGTGACGGCGGGCCACCCACTGAGCGTGACATCATCCACACACCACTGAAGCCCAGATTGGGCGTCGGCGTTGAAGCGGATCTGCACATCCGAAGTTTCGCCGTAGTCGCTCAGGTCTACCTGTTTTGTGGTCCAATGGGATGTAGCGCCCGCGTAGGTCGCCATATTGGTCCAATGAACACCATCGGTCGAGACTTGCAGCCAACTGGCGTTATTGCGATAGCCAGTTTGGAAGCTGAGCATTGGATTGACATAGTTCGAGAAATCCAGGGGATCTGATGTCAGCCGCCCTCCATAGGATCCGGCGGCTTTCCAGGCGTGTGCGTAGCTATGCCATACATCATCCTGTAGATCCCACAGTGAGCTGCCCGTCCATTGATCCGCAAAACTTCCCGCGGCTACGAGGGTGATCTCATCCCAGCCGCGGCCGTCCGGGCCGGTCTCTAAGGAGAAATCGTCGTATTGCTGGAACTTGATCCGGAAATCAGGCCCCAAGGTCATCCCGGCCGCGGCGGCTTCAGCCGCCAGATCGATGGTGTAGGGGAGCCACACTCCCGCTAGCTGATCCGGCATATTCAAGACGGGATGCCAGTTTATTCCATCATCGCTGATAGCGACGCCATCGGCATTGTAACTGCCGGTAAAATCCCCACTGAAATTGTGCTGTTCATCGCCAAAGTCCGCGTGATAGAAAGAGAGCATCGCCTCATCGGCGCCGGATAGATCTACGGTCCAGATCGCCTCATTCAAGGTATACCTGTAATCAACCGTATCATCCATCCATAAAGCGTAGGCACCGACAGCGGCGCTATACTCGTTGGTCACCTGGATGCGCCCCTCGCTAGTTGAGGAGGAGGTTGTCCAAGCCGCATCCAGCGCGCCACTTTCAAAACTTTCCCCTGCAACAATCCAATTCTCCATATTATCGGAGAGAATGGTCGCAGCCGGGGCCACGACCGCTGGCGCGAAAGCGTCGTAATCATAGGCTGCGGTCATATAGGCGACATCCACTTCGTCAAGGACGGCGTAGGTATCTCCCGGCAACGCTTTGAGAGCGACCAACTTATAGGGGCCGTCCACGCGGTGCTCGTTAATCACTCGGCCATCGAAGGCGAGTGAGAGGCTTTGGATGCCTTCGTTAAGTATTTGGGGTTCGCTGGTCGCCCAGGAGATGAGCGAGCCATTTGCATCGATCAACCAGCCTTCAAGGCGGTAAGCCTCCCCGCCTTCCCCGGCCTCGACCACCACATCTAAGGTGATGACCAATTCGTCAAACTTGCCGTCGCCGTCCGTATCCACACCGACATCAGAGTAGCCTGTGTTAGTGATGACAAACATAGGCTGAATGCCAGAAGCGCCATCATCCGGCGCCGGCCCACCGATTTGGATTGCTTGGGCGCTGAACGCGGGGATGTCGCCAAGCTCGTACGCTTCTTTCATCCCATCGGTGACCTCATCATCACTGTTGCGGACATGCACGTGTTGCAATGTGTAAGGCCCAACGGTTCCTCGCAACGCCTCAAATCGCAACTCAACCTCTGATCCAGAACCCGACCAGGCGGCCTGATCAAGCATCTCGCCTTGGCCGTCGAATAGGATGCCGCGAACGGTGTACGTGTCGGGGGCCTCGATTTTCAAAGTGGGTTCGACCATCAGAGCATCGGCATATCCATCGCGATCCGAGTCAATTGTGTGGTGGTCATAACCACCCGATAAACTCGCCCCGGCGATACCAAAAGCGCTAAACTTATAGGGGAATGTTTCGTAGGCGGGTCGCACGTGATCCAGCGTATTTTCTGCAAAATCTTCGGGGATAGGATTATCGGCGTCGGTGACCCACAAATCGGTCAGGATATAGGGACCATCCTCTTTATGCATGTAGATAGATATGCCATCGAAAGGCAAGGTTATCGTATGGCGTCCCTCTTTGAGTTCAACCTTTCCGATAGCTTCGGAGATGTCGCCTGCGATTCGGCCCTGGAACCAATAGGCGCCCGCTTGCTTCACCTCCACTTGGATGTCAAACGCCAGTTGATCGAAGCGGCCATCGCCGTCTAAATCTACGCCATAATCCGCTACGACCTGATCGAACTGAATGACTGAGGTTGATTTATCATCAGTGACATCTAAAGAAGCCGTCGTCGCCATCGAGGTCGTAGCGGGTGGATCCGGCCAATCTTCAGGTGGTTTCCCGATCACTTCAGGTTCGCTGGGCCAGCCATAGTAGTCAACGAGCCGGGTCTCATACCAATTTTGCTTGATGATTTGGCCTACTTTGTTGCTTTTATCGAACTGCCAACTGGCCAGACGGAAATCATCCGCCCCAGACCAACTGCCATCGCCGGTCTCTACCCAGTTCCAGTTCTCGCCTCCTGCGTAGACGCCCCAACCAGAAGCATACCAGCCGGAGGTGTATTGTAGCGGATTGTAGCCGCCTTCCACGTACGAAGATTCACACGGGCCTTCATTGGTTCGATAGCCGCGCATGACGTACCAATGCAAAGATCCAGAGGACGGCTTTGTCCATACTTCCACCGAGTGGTCAAACGTGGAGGTCTTCCAATCCACGAATACGGGGCGGGCAGGGATACCCGCCGACCGGTTAAAAGATGCCAGTAAATTCGCGACGTTTGTGCACTCGTTCTTGTAATTGTATGGGTAACAGTGAACTGGATTCAATACACACCAGGAGTTCCCCAGCGGGCGGGGATGGCCAAAACAGGTCACTTGATCCACGCGCTCGCCCAGGGCATTGGCGGCGTCCCAGGTGGAGGTGTGGCCGTTGATCGCTGGCATGACGTGGTCTTCAAAGACGAAGTCATAATAATGTTGGGTATTGTAACGCCAGACGTACCCGCGATTGATCTGTTCTCCAACTGGAATCCAGTCGTAGTCATTATGATCATATAAGAGCTTGCCATCGCGGTCTCTATCGTAGAAGCCAAGAGAGGTTGTATCCCGCGCATCGTCCGGGTTGTCATCGTAGACAAAGGAATCAATGAAGTCCTCGCTCACGCCCGTAGGCAATTCAAAGATGACGTAGAGCTTCAAGCTCTCACTCCAACTACCTTCTTCTACGGTGAGCGTGTAGCTGCCAACTGTGCCATTCGAGGGCGCGGTGATCCGCCATCGCCCGGTGCAGGGATCGCGCTCGGCTGTTAAGGTGGTCAGGCCGCTGTCGCTCTTGCTGATTTCAAGATTCGCGTTCGCCGGCCCGCCAACGGAGAAGGTCGTTCCCCGGCGCACGACAACAAAATCTGCTCCCCAAGGGCTAAATGGGTAAGGAAGCGCGATGTAGTTATCGCCGTAGCGTTGCCAGTCGTGATATTGGCTGGTCTGGAAGTCTTTTTCATACTCTACGTAGATGCCGGGGCTGCGATCATCGAGAGGGTCTGTATCGTACAGTTTTTCCAGGCCATCGGAGAGGCCATCGTCGTCACTGTCCGCATCCAGAGGATCGGTGTAGAAGGGGCCGCCGGCTTGATTGTACCATCCGGCCTCTTCGGTTATATCGGGCAGACCGTCGCCATCAGCATCGGCGGAGAGATCCCCCCCTACCTGAGCAGATACCGGAGCCGTCCAGATAAAAATCGCGAGGAGCACTAATACGAGGTCAAAAAAGAGGTAAGTAAATTGTTTTCTTGTTAACATTTTGAAACCCTCCCTAATTATATACATAAGAAACACTAGATATTTTCATATCTCGTTATCCTATTGTATAAGGAGGAGGTTATCAAAAAGTATGAAGAAAACCTATAAATTTACTAAATCAGACATCTCGATAATCAGCCGCCGGATGATGAATTGCGTGGCCGGCGGGCGGTTACAAGTATCCGGGTCTTTGGGATTTCGCCGGATGACTCCCCGGACAACCCTAAAAGCAGCGAAGGTGGGCGCGTTTAGGGGATCACAGACCTTTTCATGTCGTTACGGGTTAGGATGTGCATCCGTTATTGGATATTCTTCGCCATTATCGGCAGATAAATACTCTTGACCGGTACAACCAGGCGAAACAGTACGGCATCGGCGGAGGTTGTATGGTCGGTATCGGTACACGTCAAGGTCACGCTGCCACTTCTCCCCTCGGCGAATATGAATGTGCCCAGGCTGATCCATCTGGCATCTTTCGTGCTCTGATCTACAGACAAGATCTGATGGCCGCCAACATGATTGACCGTATATTGCGCAGATGACGTCCGGTTTGGGTAGCCAGTCCAGCGGACCAAAACTTCGTAGATACCGTTCTGATTCAAATTTGGCGTCCATTTGGCCGTGGCGTCTGTCTCAGTGGTGTAGATGCTGGGCGTCCCCCAAAATCCGTGTCCGCCGGAGACCTCCCAATAACCCGTTATGCTAAAGCCTGTATCACCGTTATCGATCATCACATTGTAGGCTTCTCCCGGCTCCCAGCCATAATTGACGCGCAGGCTATGCAAGATCGCGTCGACGAGATCATCCATCAGCGCGGTGGTAAACGGAACATTAAGTTGATAATCGCCGCTCTCATTCAGCGCGATCCCCGATTCCTTGGTGTAATTCACCTCCATCTGGAAAGCGTCCAACCCATTTGCCCAATTTTCGTGATGGCCTGAGGTGTTAGTCCCGTGATAGAGCACTGTGGCCCAACCGTTGAAGTAGGCCGTGACCCAGGCATCGGTGTTCCAACCGCTGACCCAGGCGGGTAAGACGTGCCACACGTCATCGCCGGTCTGGGCTTCGGTCTTGGCGTTGACGACGGCGGCCTCGGGCCAGATGGCATCGGGGGAGGGCCAATCTTGCCCATGAAAGAACTGATAAGGAATACTATCCTCCCCCCGTAACGCGATCTCGCCTCGCCGGTCATAGAGCGCTTTCATTGTGTTATTGGAGTTTCCTAAAGAGGTCACGGAGGCCGCAAATCCAATATCGGCGATCCGATCCCAGGGACGATTGCCTTTGCTGGCATCCAGATCGGTTGTGTGCGGATTGACGATGAGCGCCATATCCGCGCCGTACTCCGCCTCAATCCGCGCGATCATAGCATCCATCTCATCGTGGAACTCAAAATAGGCGGCTATAGCTTCCGTATTATCGGGATGATAGGCCTCTGGATGGCCCACCGGGCGATTGGTGTTGACATAATTGCGATTTCCCTGCTGATAGACGAGATAGGGAAGATGCCCGGTTTTCTCATAGAGGCGCACCATCAGAATCTCATAAAAGTAATCGCGGAGAAGGGGATCGGCGGCCCAACCGCCATTCTCCAACTCGCCGAGTTGCTCCCATCCCCCATGCCCGACGGCGAACATTAACGGCATATCCCCATCAAAGCGTTCGACGTACTCTGGCTCGTCCGCGTGGCGGGCTGCGCCAACCGGGAGACTTGTTAAGTTGATCGCCAAAATCACGAGCAGTAAAAGCGTCCTACTTTGCAAGTTCTTACGCATCAGGATAAAACTCCTTGAGCGGATTGCCTTTCGCTGATTTCAGAAATAGCATAGCGATATTTCCCCGAGTCCAGCACGGGAATCTCGTCGGGGAACTCGAATTTGACCCTGACATGATCTCCCAGCGCCATCTTGACCGTCCGCTCGATGGTATCTAATCTGGCTTGATCCAATTCACCCTC
The DNA here is from genome assembly GCA_964496595.1 of uncultured Anaerolineales bacterium. Lineage (GTDB taxonomy): Bacteria > Chloroflexota > Anaerolineae > B4-G1 > SLSP01 > JAAAOZ01. The sequence continues at coordinate 37,405 of CAZCAI010000011.1, read as the reverse complement.
TTTGACAATCCGAGCGATGACCAAATCCAGGGATTTTTGCACCAATTGGAATTGTTTCACGCCCTCCATCCCGAACAGCGGGCTGGCAAATCCGCCCCAGACGCCGCGCCCATCTCGCGTCTCGAACATATCGATGCGCCGTCCTTGCACCAGATCCATCAAGGGCAACTCCCGACCGCACGGGCAACTCTCACGGTTGCTCCACGCGCCCAGATCTTCGATGCTATAGCGAATGAAAGGCATCCCATAATTATTCAAATTCGTCACCACGATGTGACCAGTTTCACCCGGCCGAGTGGGTTCGTTGCCCTCTAATCCTCGCAAGATCTCAATATAGACGTTCTCGATGCTGGCATGTAAGGCGGTATGGGCCTCACACTCGCAAGCGAGCCCTCCCAACTCGCGCGATCCATAGCGGTTGAACATCTTACCGGCAAACACCTCCTCGATGAACCGGCGCTGCGCGGGATAGAGCACCTCGGCCGAACCGAAAATCGCCTCGAATGTGATATCATCCATGCTATGCTCGCGTACAAACTTGGCGAAGCGGTAGACGCTGGAGGGATAGCCAAACAGGATGCGCGGGCGGCGCTTTCTGATCTGCGCGGCAAACGCGCTCATACTCTCTTCGGAAAGCACATAGGCGGTCGTCAAGAAGCGATTGAGCACCCAATCCATCAACTTGACGCGGATTGATTGCGCCGTCTGTACCTCAAAGCTCGCGCCCCAGATGTAAGCGTGGGGCTGTCCCAATTCCCATCCCGCCCATCCCAGATGGCGATGGATGTCGGCGGTGACGTAATCGCGAAAGTTGCTATCTTGCATAAAGACCAGGGGATGGCCCGTGGATCCGCCGGTGGTAAGTTGCCCCATTTGCGCGCGCCTTTTGCTCTCCGTGGTCAACAACTCGTCGAAGTTCTCGCGAATGATGGCCTTGGTGAGCACCGGCAGCTTATGGAGTGCGGTCGGGTCTGTGAGAACCTCATCCGGCGCAAAATCAACCCGCTCAAAGAGACGGTGGTAGTAGGGCACATTCTTACCCGCATAGGTTAACAGGCTGTGAAGTTTTTGCTGCTGCAACCTCAAAAGTTCTTCACGTCTCAACCATTGCGTACGATTTAGCTCCTGCATCCGATCCAGGACACGCCGTCCGGTCAGTAGCTCATGGGCTTTGAAAGCAACCAGGCGCAGTAAGTCAGTCATCCACACTCCCTCCTACTTCACAGTGTATGTCGTTTTTCGCCACAGACCGGCGCGCGTAAAGGTGATATGCGCGATAACCTCAGCGTTCATCTTCTTCTGCCACACGGCCAGCGAGGGCGCGTTGTTGACTTCGATGTAGGCGAGGATGCGCCGGTGGCCCTGTTCCTGGGCCGCGCGCAGCCGCGCCCGCGAGAGTATCGTCTGCACGCCCTGCCCGCGCGCGCCGGGCGCGGTAAAAGCGTCGGTAAAGAGGACATCGCCCGGCTCGAAGCGCAAATCGACGCGCTCGAGCGAGGCATCCGTGCAGCTCCACGCATACCCCACGATCTGCCCCGCGATGCACGCGGCGATGCCATCGTGGTCGCGCGCCAGCCGTTGGGCACACAAATGCGCTTCGGAGGGCAGATATTCGCGGCGCACAAAATCCAGATCGCCGGCGGCAAAGGGCCGGAGGGTGATCGATGCCCTGGCATGCACCTCTGGGAGCGGGTGCGCCAGGGGGCGCGCCACGACGACAAATTCTATCCGCCGGTAGGGAAGCGTCAGCGCCTCCTGGCGGATGTGGGGCCACGCGGCCCGCCAGCCATCGCGCCGGATGCGCCAGCGCCAATCCTGCCAGATCATGCTGAAACGATTGCCGGAGACTGTCATAATAACATCCTCATCTGATTGTGTTAATGGCTCAAGAAGAACCGACGATACACCTCATATCCACTGGCGCTCAATTTCAGCCGGAGAGGGGAATGGACGCAGGTGTTGCGGCCAAAACAGACTAATTTACCGCCGAACTTGGATTTGAAATCGCGCACGCCGTATTCCTCATCGGGATGGCCCGCGCCGCCGAAGTCGTAGACCCTGTAACCGTGCTGCGCGCCCCATTCGAGAATATTCCACATCAACATCTCGTTGGGCATGTAAGAGCCGTACTCGCGATCCAGCCCGCCGTACCAGCCGTAGACAACGTCCTTGTAGAGCAATTCCACCGAGACGGCGGCGACGGCCTCATCCACGCGGGCGAGAGTAAAGCGGACCATCTCTTGTGGAGAGAGCAGATCGAACGCCGCCTCGAAGAGCGATATATCAGTCAGGGGGATCTCGGCCAAGCTGTACGTCTGCGCCAGCAGATCGTAACAGCGGGCCACGCCCTCGCGATCCGTCGCCGCCGCGACGTTGACATCCCCCTGGCGCAGCCCGCGGCGGATGTGCTTCCGCGTGCGCCGCCCGAGGCTCTGCAAGACCTGCTCTGGAGAATGATCCAGATCGATCAGGTAGTTCAGATGGTCGTCATAGACGAACCCACACTCACTCAACACCGGCTGGATTTCTTCAAGATTGGATAGATTGCGCAACTCCGTGAAGAGCGACGCGCCATTCACCTCCCGCCCGTATGCGCGCAGGAGCGTCCGCAATGCCTCCCGGCCCGCGTCCCCCGGCGCGCAGAGTACACTGCCATAGACCACGGAGCGCGTGGTGAGCGGGCGCAGCCAGCCCGCCATCAAGGTGATATGCACGGGCAACAACAAAGCCAGCACCTGCCCATTCTGCACCGCCGCCCACAATGCCGGGCGATGTCCCTCGGCGCGCCGAAAGACCTCGAACATCTCCGGGGTGTGAAATATGTTGCCGTGGGGATGATTTTCCACAAAGTCGCGCCATTGTGCTTCTGGCAAAGTGCGCACAACCGAAATACTCATAGATGGCAACCTCCCAGTTCCTTCCAACGCCTTGCTAACGTCTCACCAACGGCAAGTAGATAAACTTCAGCGCTCCCGGCGGCCAGAATTCATCGGCGCCCAAATCGGGGGCCTGATAAGGACGAGGTTGCCCGTCTATATCATTCGTCACACCGGCATCCACGCCGGCATCCAATGCGATGCTCCCGGTGATGATGTGATAGGCATCGATAAAATCTGCATCTCCAAAGACATCGTTGTTTCTCTCTACGACACCCTCGCCCTCCCAATATATCGAAGGTTGATGTCCCCACAGCGTCGCGTTCAATGTGGCACGGTTATTCGCCGCGACCTCAAGGCCCAGTGTGTAGCCGGAGAGGATTGTGTTTGTGAAGAAGGCATGGCCGTACACGCCCCAACCATCGTCGGTGACGTAGACGCCCGGCCCCTCGATGCCGGCATGATCAACAATGGTGGCGTGCAACAAGCGCGGAGAGCCGCCCTCGATATACAAGGCTTCGCCGGTGTCCTCCGTCCGGTTGTTCATCACCACCGTGTTTCTCAACGTCGCGTTGCTCTTTTCGAGGTACAACCCGCCGCCGAAATCACGGGCCGTGTTGGTCAAGATGATGTTTCTATCCAGTGTGCTGGCAGTTGAGCGCAGGTAAAGCCCGCCGCCATGGATTAAGGCGCTGTTGTTGAAAATCTCGTTATGTATCAGCTCAAGATCATCGGAAGAAGCGATGTATACGCCGCCGCCCTCGTGGGTAGCGGTGTTGGTGGCGATTGTACTCCCACGAAGCTGCCCCGCGCTGTTATAGAAGTATAGGCCGCCCCCGCTCTGTGCAGCGTGGTTGTTGACTACATCGAGGAAGTTGAGCTTTGCCTTATCCTCGGATAAATACATGCCGCCGCCACGTTGTTCCGCTTGGTTGTCAGAGACGATATTCTGGCTACTGAATGTGGTACTGTCATTCTCCAGATAGAGGCCGCCGCCTTCGCCCAGTGTATTATTGTTGGCAATGATGTTATCTACCAAATAGCTATAGCTCCAACTCAACAACAATCCGGCGCCTTGGTGCGAGGAGAAATTATCCCGGATTTCATTAGCGGTAAGAAAGGGAGCGCCGCCCAGCAAGGCCAGGCCCCCGCCGCCGCCCTCATTTTCCCCATAGCTATCGGCGCGATTGGCCGTGAAGGTATTCTCTCTGACGGTAGCCTCGCTGTAAAGTAGGCGCAACCCGCCGCCCACCACCGCCTCATTTGCGGAGAAGTCATTGGCCTGGACAATACAACGATCCTCTCGTAGATAGAGGCCGCCGCCGTAGTTAGCAGAGTTGCCCGAAAATGTATTATTTGTCATCGTAGCGCTACTATCAATCAGGAACACACCGCCGCCGTTGCCAATCCCCTGCGCGATGGCGACCCGGTTATCGGAGAAGGTGTTGTCGCGCAGCGTGGCGTTACTGCGATCCACGTAGAAGCCGCCGCCATCTTCCGCCTCGTTGGCGCGGACGGTGTTCCCCTCGAAGAGAGAATCCCGGCCCAAGGTATATAGCCCCCCGCCACTTTTAGCACTGTTGCTGATGATGTCGTTCGTCCGCAATATGACGCGGCTATTTTCCAGAGAGAGGCCGCCGCCAGAGATGATGGCTGTGTTGCCGGAGATGGTGTTATTCCTAAGCGTGGCGTTGCTATAGGTCAGCAACAGCCCGCCTCCTTCGGTGATCGCGGCCTGGTTATCGGAGACCGTGTTATTCGTAAGCGTAGCATCGCTCACGTCCAGCAACAAACCGCCGCCCCGGTCGGCCGTATTCGCGGAGACTACGTTGCCGGATAATGGAATATCACTCTTATCCAAGTATAGTCCGCCGCCCTCCGGGGCTTGATTGCCCGATAGCGTATTGCTGTTGAGTGTAGCGCCGTTACTTTCGGTCAGGTAGAGGCCGCCGCCGCGGATCAGGGCGGTGTTATTGGCGATAACGTTTCCGCTGAAGGTCGAATCACTACTGTAGACCCGCATGCCCCCGCCATAGTCCGCTCTGTTTTGGCTGATCGTATTTCCGGTGAGTGTAAAGTTACCATCGCGCAGGTATAAGCCGCCGCCGTACTTAGAAGCGACGTTAGAAGCGAATGTGTTATCGGTGAACGTTCCCTCATCGGAGCTGGCGTAGAGGCCGCCGCCTAACTCGGCGACGTTTCCCACCACCTGGCAACTTTTGAGTGCAAGAACGCTTCCGCGCACAACGTAAATACCACCTCCCGCATCATCCTGCTCGACAATATCCCCACCTAAGCCCGTCGCGTCGCCATTGATGATGCGCACTCCCTCAATCGTCGGGCCGATGGCCGTGGCAATGTAGATGCCCCGCCCCTGGCTTTGCGCGTCGATGATGGTGAGGTTAGCCGCCGGATCCGGCGTCGTCCAATCGCTTGGCGTATAGCCGCCGCGAATGGTAAGAGTTTTGTCGATGTAGACTACCTGGCGATGCCCGCCTCTGGTGTTGATGCCGGTATAGGCGCCGGCTGCCACTTTAATGACATCCTGGAAGCCGGCGGCATCCACGGCCGCCTGGATTGTGGTGTAGTCGCAGCCCGTGGCGCAGACGGTGTACGTAGCCCCGCGGGCCGGCTGCGGCGTTCCGTTCAACAGCCACCCCAAGCTCAATATCACGGCAAGGCTCAAGCCTAAGGTCAGAGCAATTTTAACTCGATTGGAAAAGCGTTTCATGGCATAACCTCCTTAGTTTGTGGAATGGATCATAGCTCTTACTTGTCCTCTCTCCCCCAGATATGGAGGAGCACATTACGCCGGAAAGAAATCTATCCGCGTTATCTTCCTAGAAATCGCAGACCATAATCCCACAGCGTCAGGGCATCGATATCGCCGGTGATTGCCAGGGCGCTGCGCGCGCCGTCCGGCCAGCGACCCAATCGCACCAGGGGCCTGGCCGTGCCTTCGATTTCGGCCAGCAAGGGGCGCTGATCCTCAGCGGTAAACACCGCTCGATCCAGGTAATATGAATAATGATGAGGTTCATCGTCGATCTGGACGATGTACCCCTGCTGACGCAAAAAATCGGCCAGGATGGGTGGAGTCTCGGTCGAAAGACCGATGAAGGGCCGGTTGGCGAATCGAATGGTAAAGGTTGACGCTGTAATCTGGCGATAGCCACCCGCCCACGGGGTCGTGGGCGCGTCGACTTGGACATCACGTATCAGCACCGTAGTGCCCGGAGGACCGTTCACCACCAGGCGAAGCTGTCCTTCGCTCGCCTCAATTATCTCTATCTCCGTCGCAGCCCGCGCCCGCCACCAGTCCGCGATCTCATCTAAGCGCGCCATCCACACTGCCGGCGAACGTCGTCGTGCCTCGATCAACACGGCCTCCAGCGCCCCCTCACACGCCGCGATGCGCTCCGGGTGCAGGCCCAGAACGAGCAGTTCGCCCCGCGTATAGGTCTGCTCCAGCATCTCCCGCCAGGGGGCGGCCATCTGCGCGGGCGTCTCGAACGGCAAGCGCTCGATGAGGGCCTCGTCATCGGGGAGGCTGTAGGGCATACGCACCAGACCGTCCGCCAGCACGGGCAGGGAAGGATAGACCTCGGCAGAAAGCGCGCCGTAGAATCTTAAGCCCTCGCGATAAGCCGGCGTCTCGTGGTCATCCAACACATCCCACGCCAGCCCCTGGCTGCTATCGTAGGCCAGATTGCGTTGGCGCAAGGCCGTCAGTGTGTCGGCGGTGGCGTGGAGATACGGGCCGCGAAATCCCCGCGCCGCGATCTCGGCGTCCTCGCAGATGCGTTGCGCTTGCGCCAACTCATCCAGGTGCTCGGCCAACGAGAGTTGCGCGTGATCCACGTGCCGATGGCCGTGGATGGCGAACTCGAAGCCCTCCGCCGCGTATTGTTGAATCCGTTGTGGGTGGCGATGTAGGGCGAGGGCGGTGATGGGAAAGGTCGCCGGGCATTCGTAACGGCGCAGCAGGGCGGTGAATCGATCCAGCGCGCGGTGCATCTTCCGCGGCGTCGGGCCATAGTGCCGCGTGATGCTCACACCACGGCGCAGGAAGTTGGAAAAGCCTTTGCCCTGGATGGCGATGGCGATGGGATTTGTAAGCGTTGCCCCCATATTAATTCAATCCTCACAAATTGACCTTTAGTATTTGGAACACAACTCGTCATAGAGAGCGCTGATCTGCCGGGCGATGACATTCGCGTCTAAGTGCCTGATCTTCTCGCGCCCATTGGTGCGCTGGCGCGCTTGCAAGACTTTAGCTAACTTATCGGCTACCGCTTCGGACTCCGGCGGCACCAGATAACAGCCCTCGACATCGCTGATAATCTCCGCTACATCGCCAACATCGGTGGAAACGACCGGCAAGTTGCAGGCCATCGCCTCTTTAATCACCATCGGCGATCCCTCGGACCAGGAGGTGAAGACAAAGACGTCGCAGGCGTTCATATATAGCGGGATGACCGAGTGCGGCTGCCCGGAAACAATCACTAATTCGGCCTCCGGCATTATTTGCTTTAAAGTTTCGACCGATGCCTCAACTAACTCAAATCGTTTCTCGGGTTGCCAATATTGTCCCGCCCAGAGGATCAGCGGCTTGTCCGGTGGCAGATCCAATGACCGCCGCGCTTCCGCCCGGGGCATAGGGTGAAAGACATTGAAGTCCACACCACAGGGGATGATGCTCACATTAGGTTGGTTATTGAGGATCTCTTGTTCTTCATGATTGACGACGATAACCCGGTCAAATAGCTGCGGGCCAAAGCGGGCGGGAATTTTTAACCAGCGGGGCACATGATCCTTGACCTCGCCGCCGTGATAGGTCGCCACCACCGGATAGAAAGGTTGTAATCGGGCAATAAATCCCGACATAGCGTAGTGCGCGTGGATAAGGCGGTAGTGTTTTTTTAAGAGGCGCCACCAGAAGCGGGGGATGCCCCATAGATAATTGAGTGTATGCTTCGGCCCATTGATAAATAACACGTCTATATCGATACCGATTCGCCGGAGGTCCTCAACCTGATCCCGGACGAAGGTGCCATACGCCGGTTCCTCCGGCGTGGGGTACATATTTGTGACCAGTAGAACTCTCATGTCAGCTTATTTTACGCCCTCCAGTCCGTTTCGCGCGTCGATGGATAACTTTCTACAGTTTGATGCGAGTATGTCACTTCATTTCTCTCAGAAAATCCTTGATCACATCCGCAATCGTACATGGCGGCGCGGCGTAGGATTTTAGCTCCATCGTGGGCGCCTGCTCGAGCAGTGAGGGGAGCGCATCCAAATCCCGACACCATATCAGGAAATTTTCTTCCGCAAAGGTGCTCAAGATTTCGGTCTGATGGCTATCCACGCAGGTTGTGTTCTCCACACTGATCAATGTCTTTCCCTTCGTCAACACTTCGATGGTCGTCGCTATCCCCCCCTGCGATACGACAATGTCCGCCCGATCATAGTAGGGATCCAAAGAGGGGGCATGACGAAAATATTCACAATTCTGAGGAATATAGGCGCCATACCCAATTTGGATAAGCACCTCATCGCGCAACGACGAGGCCAGTTGATCCATTTTCGCCACCAATTGATCGAAATCAGAGGTTCCCACCGTCACAAAAATCATCCGCTATCTCCTATCTGTGATCTAAAATCTCACAACAATCTGCCCGCGAAGATGGCCTTCGCGTACTTTTCTTTTAGCGGCTCCCATTGGACAAAGAAGAGATGAGCAATCCGATACATGATTTTCCCGGTCAGGGACAGAGCGCGAACCCGACAAGCATCCTCGACGTAGATGATCTTAACGCCCGCAATCCGGCCCCAGATAGAGATGGGAACCGCAATCCCCGCGCCGGCGCTAATAATCACGTTGGGCCGCGCTTTGATCAGGATCAATAACTCTTCGGTAGAAGATAGTAGCAAGAACTTGAGATTAGCGAGCAATTTAGAGCTTTTCGTGCGCGGGAGATGGGCGCGATATACCGGCCCGGCTACTTTGATCTTCGCCTCGGAGGTCAGATCATGTTTAGCCATCAGGTAACTATATTCGCCCAGCGGCCCAAGCAGATCAACTAACTTGAGCATCTGAGCCGTGTGTCCGCCCTCTCCCAGCACTACCAAGGCCTTCATTGCATTCAAATTCTCCCTCCCGTCTCATGAAGATTGAAGATTATGAGGATTAAGGAAATTGCACTGCCGTGTCGCCAACGATTGAACCCGCTGTCCAATACTGGGACGTGCGATTTCGTGTGCAGTGCGCCCGAATTTGATGAGACAGGACTAGGGCCTGGCCTGTCGCCATCCAATCAATGCCGCAACTATCACGGTGATCGCGCTGATGATCAGCAAGGGCGCCACCCAAAACGATCTATCCTCGCGGGGCGGCGGCTCATCGGATACCTGAGGTGTGATCCGCGTCGGCGTGGGCGTCGGGGAAGGAGTGGGGGTCGGCTCAGATGTTGGGACTGGGGTCAATCCCACAAGCTCGGGCACTACGCCGGGCGAATATTTTCTGGTATCGATGCTGTCCACACTCTTCGCGCGGATCATTGCTAAATTCCCCGCCAACTGCGAGATTAGCCGTGGCTCGATCAAAGTATCGAGCGCCCAGCCGACTCCTTCCTCCGTTGTCCCGGTCGCCACCAGCAGCGCTTGCTCCGCATCCCATGGCGCGAGCAAGGTCTGAACCATCCCCACACTCACATCGGCGGGCAAGCGATAGATGACGCTGTCGATCTGCTGCCAGATTCTATCCGTTTGCGGGTAGAATGGCTGCGGCAACACGTCGTTGAGCGCCGCGATGTACCGATTTGTCGTGGGGCGTCCAACAAGTATCAGGTGCTGTCCCGGCCACATCTGAGCGGTGGGATCTCCCCCTACCGCAACGCGAGGCATAAAATCATTGCCTCCCGCCGCATATCCCAACCCCGCCGCCAGGCGGACTATGCCCTCGATCTCAACCATCGCAGGTTGCTCCGAGAGCAAGAATACCAAATTCTGTAATCCTTCCTGCGAGCTGTAAGGGCGGGGGAAGTTAGCCAGACTCAGGTAGGGGGCGGCGGTTTCGCGCGGCAGATGGAAAAACGAATTGTTATAGATCACCACCCAAGCTTGCTCATCGCGAGCGTCGACGCACCATTCCGTATCGTGTATCATCTTGATTCCCAGCCGATTAACGCCGGCTTCCGAAGGCGTCTGGGGCAGGGGGATCTTCACCCAGGATTCCTCAGCATTTTCTTCATCCAAGGAGATTCCTCGGATCGGAATGCCGTTGAGATCGACTTGCAAGGTAGCGTCCATCCCCACGCCGTCCATGCCATGGGAGAGGTGAAGCGCGACAAACGCATCCTCCGCCAATGTGCTGCCCCATGGGAGATTGAAGTGATATCGCAATCCAGAGCCAGAAGATATTCTGACAACTTCATCCCCATAACCTAGTGAGGAGAACATGAGGTCCTCACTAGGCGGTTCCGGCTCCTCGATCTTTTCATCTACCGCGTGAATGAGAGCGTACTTCCCACTCATGCCTGGGAAACGGGTCTCGGAACTCAACGCGCGAGCCGCCCGCAGGAGCGCTTCATCTTCCAGGCCGGTGACGACTAAGATCACCTGGTCATCGTTCCAGGGCGAGATGAACGCCTGTATAAGGCCATCTTGTTCGGGAACCGCCAACCCATCCGCAACAAAGAAGTACTTGCCCTTGTCTTGGGAAGATCGCTCAAGGGATGCGCTCGACATTGTCGACACAACGGCGGTTAAAGTATCCGCGTTGAGAGGGGCGCCCTCGTCATCCCGTAACGTCGCCGTCAGCTCTATCTCCTCGCCGACAACGGCTTCGTCTTTCAGTGAGAATTGAACCGTTGTTGATATACTGCCGTTGGTTGTCAGGGATCCAACCTGCCAGGTGAGTAGGCCATCATCGGGTACCTCACATTGTGCATCCCTGGAGCATGATTTCCAGATCACGCCCTCGGGTAAGCGGAGGGTCACCGATAGCCCCTGTCGCGTCGCGGAATTCTCGACGACTAACGTGCGGGTAAAGTCCTCGCCGGGAACAACCCTCTCAGGCATACGCCCACTCAAGCCAAGTTGGCGTTCCACCAGCGGCACGGGGAGGTTCAAATCGCGCAGGATGGGATTCGCATCGGGTTTGCCAATGATGATCAGGTGTTCATCGAAGGCCCGCGCAGATTGAGCGGTCGTCGCCAATGTGGTGGAGATATGGAGCGTGTTAGCGGATAGCTCTCCCAGCCGGCTGGCGATCATCGTCGCGGCTTGAATGGTGGATGATTCAACTTCCGGAGGCAGTATAAACCGCGCCGCGCTCGGATAGAATCCCCAAGCTTGATAGATGGGCTTGGGATAGAGCGCTAAATCAATGGGGATCTCACCTTCCACATAGACCAGGTTCAAAATCGAGGCGCTAAGGACGGTCAACGAGGCCAGGCGGGCCTGTTCACATTCAGCGTTCACCGAAAGCCGCAGCCGGAGGCTGTTCAACTGGTGATCATCGAAGGAGTAAAATAGATCACGGGGCAAGGACACCCGCATGTCGTAGACCTGGGTAGCACGCAGGTTTTCCGTTCGCAGCACGTGTCCGTTCAAACTGACCTCCAGCGTGACCGGCATATCCTCCTGACCGGCGAAATTATAGTCAAAGAGGAGATTGACGTAACTTCCCGATTGAATGGTCCAATCGGCGGGGAGGTTGAATGAGTAGTAAGTGTAATCCAAGGGGCCACGCAATACCCGATCGCTGTAAGCAAGCTCTGCAAACGTCGTCTCGAACTGTTCGGGCGATTTTTCCGCGCCCTCTTGAGCACGCGCCGGCGCTCCCGGATGAAATAGCAAGCTCATCAGGATCAAAACAGTCCAAGTTATCAATAACCCATCACGCTTCGGTATCCAATTCATCATGCCACCACCCGGTCTATATCGATTCCTGGCTTTTAATGCTGATCATGAACACTTAAACAAGGGACGATGCTCTCTTGCTCATACGAGGCCCACGCTTCGATCAAGTAGGGTAGATCTGCACTCGTGTAGGCCATAGGATAGACAAAGTCCACCAGATCTTCCTCCAGCCACACATCCCATTGCTGCCCCACGGACAACGCGCCTCCATGGCGCGGGCTTTCTCCTACATAGGGGTAGACGGCGGCCGAAAGCGGCCCTTCCCAGCGTAAGCGCACGCGCCGCACAAGATCGGTGACCATCTCAGCTTCGCGTTCCTCTCCCACCTCATTCCATCGGATGTAGTCTAGCGCGATGCCGCCATCGATTTGGGGCGGCGCGGACTCTACAATCCACGCGGCAATGTCAGTTCGGACTGCCGCTTGTCGCAGATCGGGCCATCCCCTATAGGTGGGGCGATGGGGGTGATTTCTAGGGTACGCCGCCCCTGACCACCACCACACCTCGATGCCCGAGCCGGCGAACGCCTGCATCATCTCCCTCTCGTACACCAGGATGGAAGAAGCCCCGATCTTATCCACCAGCTCCAAAGCTATAGCGGGATCGATCTCCTGCACATAGATGGCGATCTCCCATCCGCGGTCGGCATAGGCGCGCAACAATCGAACGTATAGATCACGAGTGGGATGCTGGTGGAGGCCGCTTAAGTCAAATAGACACAGACGGGTATAGCCCGCGGCCTCGAGCAACGCCAGTTCCGCTTCCAGCCGAGATGGCGACTTCGCTTCCATCAGGGCCTCCTCTGAGGTCTGAGCTTGAGCAACGCAAGCGCAGAAGCAGATCGATATGCCAAGCAAGGCGCTCCACAGGACGAGCTTTTTTCTCATACTGGGCCTGACTTATGCCACGCTGACGTCAGTAGCGGCCCCAAAAGCCAGGCGATAGGCTCGCAAAGTCTGGCGCGCGATAGTTGCCCAGGATAGTTCCGACTCGGCCTTCTCCCGCGCCTTGCGCCCCATCTTCTCGCGTAGATCGCGATCCTGAAGCAATGTCACAATCGCTTCGGCCAGGGCTGATGTATCACGCGGCGGGACGAGCAAGCCGGTTTCTCCATGCTGAACCACCTCTGGGATGCCCCCGACGGCCGAAGCTACGACCGGTTTACCAAAAGCGTAGGCAATCGCCAGCACGGCGCTTTGGGAGGCCTCGATATAGGGCAGGGCCACGACCGACGCTGTCTCGAAGAGTCGCGCGACCATTTCATCGGGGATGTAGTAATTATGAACGATGAAGCGCTCTTTGTGAACCATCATTTGTTCATACTTATCAAAAGACTCCCCCTGGCCGGCGATGACGATGCGAGCATCGGGCGCCTGTTGAGTAATCAATGGCTCGGCCTCAATCAGATATTGAAGTCCCTTATAGTCCCAAATCCGCCCAAAGAATAAAATGGTAGGAGCCTCGTCCGTTGGCCGATCACTTCGCCATGCCCGGAGCAAGCTATACGCCCCAATCGGGATCACCTGAATTTTAGATGCAGGTGCGCCGCTCCCCTCGATCATCTGACGTTTGATTTCCTCGGCGTGCACGATGATGCCGGCGGCGCCGCGCCACTGTCGATTCTGAAAAAAGGTGAAGGATTCCCTGTCTCCCGGATGTACACTGACATCGTGAATCGTCGTCACACGCGGGATGTTGGGGAAGAGCGGCAACGCTAAATTTAGCCAGGGATGCCATCCCAACTGATGTACGACATCTGGGCATGATTGACGTAGCATCTTAAAGAGAGAGGCTATCATCAACATGTTGCGAGGGTTGCGCAATCTTGAGACATGCAAGCTGTGAAAGTTCACCTTAGGGTTGAGCTTGTCAGTGTATGTCTTCGGTGCGGTATGCGGAAGAAAGAGACTGACCTCGCAGATCTCGGACAGAGCATTGGATAGTTGAACGGCATAGGCGAAAAAATTAAAGTCAACGATCGCCGTGTGGAAAGGCGAAGCTTGTACACTTGAAGATGCTTTCATAATATCTCACCCTTCTAGGCCGGTAGATTCTACGATCGGCTCGATCTCGAGGTTCGTTGCGCCTACGCGGCGGCGCCAGACCTGAGAGAATAAGGCCCAATCCTCCTGAGAAAAGCCGCGCAGTAAGAGGACTAAGCCGGCATAAACCACCGCCGCCAACGGAATCAAGATAAATAAATTAACTCGCGTGATCAAGGCCGCTGCAAAAACACCCATCAGCGCAGAAGCCAGGGCAAATCGCCCGCCCAATTTGAGGAACGGCAGGCGCATCCCGTTTCGCTGGATGTAGTAGATATGCAACAGCGTGTACACCGTATACCCAATCATCAACGCCATACCCGCGCCTACCGCGCCCCACCTGGGAATCAGCAGAAACGAAGCGCTGATTCGGATGACCCCGCTGATGATTTGTACCCGCAGGGCTAAATGCTGCTCATCGCGGGCGAGCAGGGCGCGCCACAGTACATTGTTAATGAAGGCTAAGATCGTATGCCACGCGATGAGACGGAACACTATCACCGACCTCTCAAAACCGGGGCCATAAAACACATTCACCACCGGCTCGGCGACGACAAACCCGCCCACCGCCAGGGGAAACGCCAACGCTAAGAGATATTTCAGCGACTTAAGCTGGATAAGGTGAGAGTGCCGCGAGGATTTTTGGTAAGTATGGGTCAGGATCGGGAAGACGACCTGCATATAACTGGTCGGGATCACATACCAGACGGTAATCAACTTGAAGGCCGCGCTGTAAATTCCGACTTCGGCTTCTCCCTTAATCCAAGAGAGAATCAGGATCTCCGCCTGGGTGAAGATACTGCCGCCAATCGCTAACACGACAAAGGCTCGGAGATCATAGACCATCCGTTTTAGGAAGGTCATATCAAATTCCCACCGGGGCTTATCCAGGTATTTGATGTAGAAGCCCAAGCTCGTGAACAAAGAGAGGTAACTCGTCACTGTAAATGTCAAAATCAGGCTGATGACGCCATAGCCTCGATAGAGTAAATAGAGGCTGACCAAGATTTTGGCTGTGGTCCACAGTATCGTCGTCAGCGTCACGAATTCAGCTTTTTGATGGCAGATAAAGATGGCGCCCAAAATGACCCGTAACGCGGTGGGGATCAAAGCCAGGGAAACCAGGTAAATGCTCCGCGTGGTCTCATCGGCATACCCCAAAGATGGAACGATCCCGGCGAATATCGCCATCAACACCAACGAGATCACGACAACCAACACCCCCGCATGGACGAGATAGCGATTGGTCTTGGTTAAATCCTTCGATAGCTCCCTCGGGATGAAATTCGAAAGTCCCAATTCGCACAACAACTCTCCGAGTCCAAAAAACGCCAGGGCGGTCGAATAACTCCCCAAACCCTCCGCTTGGAGCAGTCGAGAAAGGTAAAAGACTAATAGGATGCTCCCGCCCATATAGATGATCTGGGAGATAAAAAGCGCCACTGTGTTCTTAAAAATATTTCGCGGTGTGTTCATGGATGTATCCAGAAAGCTGTCACGAATCTGAGGGAGTCTCCGGCCGAGTCCAATAAGCGAAATCCTGCACCGTATATCTTCTCTTTCTGCGCAGCGGGGAGGTTAGTATTTGCCATCCTAACCGCGCGGCATGATTAACACACGTCAGGCCCAGCGCTCGTTGATGTCGCCGATCAGAGATTCTCAATAAATATTTAAGTTTGGCGGCCAGACCTTCCGTCGAGGCGAGGCTGAAAATGCAATAGAAGAGCGCCTTAAAGCTCGTGTAGCGCTCCAGGGAACCTGGCCCATAGCGCGCCCAATTTAAGAGGCGGGGCGGCGCATCCAGTGGCTCGAAGTGACTGAAGGCCTCGGGGGGGAGGGGGTGATCCAACAGCGGATTGACGGCCAACAACCCCACGTGAACCGCTGCGGCCATGTCGTGAGCAGCGGCCAACTCGGCTACAGCTTGCCAATGGATCTCTCCGGGATAACGTCGCAAGAATTCGATAAGATCGCACAGCTTAAAGAGGCGTTCATACTCTTGCTGCCCTATCCGGGCCGCGAAATAGACCACCATCTCTTCAGGAGTTAAGAGCGCGAGATTTAAGGTCATCTTCGCTGCTGAATCAACATCCTGCCGGTGTAAGGCGCCAGATAGCGCTTGCAGCGCCATCTCTTTTTTGGATTGAGCGGCGGGCGAGGCGATTTGTAAATCGAGCACGGCATCCAAGCCCTTCAAAAACCTCGCGTGGAGGTCCACGCGCACGGGAATATCCGAGAGCGCCGGGTCCACCGAGGCATATACGCCTCGCTTCACATACGCCGAATCGGTTCGTTCCGTGAATCCACAGGTAGCTAAAGCCTGCTCCACACATGGGCGGGCCTGTTGCAAGGTAAACATATAAATCTCAGGAAATTCTGGGAGCGCCCGACTGGGGAAAGCTTTAGTCGATCCCCGGCTATCGAATAAGATTATCTCCGCCTCAAGTTGGTCTATCATACTTGCTAAATTATCTAACTCTTCGTATCCTCGCATCGCACAAACAGCCTGATGGCGCACCACTTGCTCGAATTGCTCCATCACAGCCAGAGGCGGCGCAGCGGTGCGGTCAATTTCATCCAGCGCTCCATGCAACGTCGTCAAGTTGCCGAACATAGGCGCGAATAAATCCGCCTTGAAGTAATCAGGAGATAGGTCGCTCTCGTTTAAAGTGAAAGGCAAAGGGCATTGAAAGAGTTGTTCGACGAACAGTAGTGTGTAATAGAGCGACGCCTCCACACCGTATTTCTTACCCAACGCGAAAAAATATAGCCAATCTATCTCCTCGCCATAGTGATGGATAAACGCCACGATGTCACTAAAGAGAATCAACTCCGCATATCGATGGCCTTCTAAGTGCATGCAAAGATGAAACAACATATTCTCCGGCCGGGGGGCCAGAATTTCATAATCCGCGATCTTGAAACGATAGGCATTGCGCCACATTCTATCGGTTTCCAGATCGAAATTCCCCTCCCCATAGATGTCCCATTCGAGCTGAAGTACACCCCACTGGACATCCAACCACACCTCATCCGCCGGACGCCGAAAATGCAAGGCCCAGGCATATTTCAACAAATACGGACAATCAGGACTCGGTAAGGGGCTAAAGCCTAAATCGGCCACACACATTGCAAACTGGTCGTAATCGCTCTGATGAATCAAAAGGTCAACATCGCCTATCGGGCGCAATCCAATATCAGAAAAGACCGTCCGCGCCAGCACAATGTCTTTTAAGCCCAACACTTCGATGCTTTCTGCTTGCAGCGCTTTAACGACCTCGCCCAGTGTGGTGTATAGTCGCTGGTTGCGCTGCCGGTTGTTGGTATAAAGCTGCTGGAGCGTCTTCATCGTGGATGCGGGCATGGATACATCCTCTTGAGAGGCTTGCACTTGATCCAGGCTGCGATGAAGTAGGGGCGCCACGCCGTGTAAGATCGCGGCCTCCAAGATATAGTCCCAATCCAACTCTTGCTGCAACAAACTGGCGGCCACGGCGAGGGATGCATCGCTCAGGCCATCGCGCGCGCACGTGATGATCAATTGATCTTCTTTAGAAAAGCCTCTATCCGTTACGTGCATCTTACCTCTATCTTTCATCTATCATCTGACCTGGCATCTATCGTTAGAACCTGCGCGGCTTTCTCACGCACAATCAAGCGATGGATCACCGTAAGCATGGCCCAGATAAACCACAGCAGAAATATTTGAGAACGCCCGTTGAAATTCTCACTCCGCATATGAATCATATAAGATACCAATGCGCCCAACAGGCTCGCTTGTAAGACAATAAACTCGGAATTCAAACTCGCACTTAATATCCAACGCCGCGCCTGCCAAAAAGGAACCATCAGCAACATCACGAAAGCGAACAATCCTTGCAGGCCGGTCTCCGACCAAACCATCAAATATCGATTATGGACCGGCAGGTGCGTATGGCCGACCATCTCAGGATGGGCATATCTATCGTGCATGTATAAATCGTAGTTATTCTCACCCATGCCCCACGGATAAGCTTCAATGAGATTAAAGGCCATCGTATCCAGCCACACACGGGAGCGATCCTCCGTGATGGTGACCAGGCGCTGTTGAACTTGTCCCCAGAAAATACCCAGTAATAGAACCAAAACTAAAAAGATCAGCAGGCCTCGCTTTGTTACCTCATGCCACACGTGCCGTCCTACGAGGACCACCATCACTAACGCCGCGACCGCAAAAGCCACCCAGCCACCTCGGGATGACGTCACGACCAGCGCCACAAGCCCCGACGTGAAGGCGAGCAACGCCAATGGAATGGGCATCAAGCTACTTGTCAGGTAAGCGCTGATGGCAAAAGGGAGTACTGAATTCAAGTATAGAGCAGCATTTCCAGGCCGCTGCAATGTGCCCGAGACGCGAGCGCCGGTCACGCCCAGTCCTCCACTTTCCTCTGCTATGGCGCCGCTCGTGACTAACCCCCCAATATCTAAAGAAGCGCCTGTAAAATACTGCCATATCATTAACATGCTTTCTAATAAGAGACACACGCCCACGGTCGCCACTACGAATTGAATTTCATCCCGTGTCCGCAGATGATTCACCACGTAGAAATACATAAGGAAAGCTTGAAATTTGAGAAACAATCCAAAAGCGCTAAACAGGACGCTGCGAGCTTGAAAGAAGGAAAGCAAAATCGTCAGCAAATATAAAAATGCGGGCACGGTCATCTCAGGGAAGTAGCGCGGCGCGGGTTTCTTCTCTATAATCCAGAGCGCGTAGGCCAATACCAAGACGATGGTACTCACAGATACGATGAAGCCCGTAGGCCCGCCGCGATGCCAGCCGTGATTTTGAAGTGCAATATCGATGCCGAATGGAATATCTATTACAAACGTGGCCAAGAATAGTTTGCGATAATCCTGTACCAGTAAAAATAAAGGGATAGCAGCCACACCGCCTACGACGACCACCACCCACTTTTCAGAAATGCTGGTGGCAACCGTAAACACAATCCCCAAGCCCAAGCCTACGACCATGGCCAGGCTTATGGGTAACCACTGCCATAAGGATTGTCTAAATCTATCAACCCACCCTTGCCAACTGAGCATACTTACAGATCCTTAGTCACATCCAGATTCATACATTTAAGCCCGCAACCAAACGCCGGCCCCGAATGGTACGATTACCTATTTTTGGTATCTTCTCAATAAGTTGGGGCATATCGATGGAACGCCGTCATCTTGACGGCATACATGCCAGCAAGATGCTGGCGATCCATAACGCCCCCGGTTTATTGAGAAGATACTATTTTTGCACAAATATTAAGCCCAAGATACGGGCATGGGTTGATTGTAGTTGTTTCAAGGCGGTGCGAATCTCCGGGCGCCTGGAAACACCTTGTTTGATGGTTAGAATAACGCCCCCCATCTTTGGCGCTAACACCAAGTTATCTGCCGTCCCCAACACTGGCGGCGCGTCGAAAAGAACAAAGTGCCCTTGATTGCTCAGGTGGCTGACTAATTGCTCTAAGACGGGGGAAGATAAAAGTAACGCGGGCTTCAGGGCTTGATCATCCCTTCCGCTATCGATAGTAAATATCCCCGGCACATCCCTCCGCCTCGCGATTCGCTCAATCATAGAGGCGTTAAAATCTCGCTTACTGACCAACAACTCGCGCAAGCCAAACGCGAATTTGTCGTCCTGTTCCGCCCATCCCAACTGCTCGAAAAGGGTCGCGTCTCGTAAATCACCCTCGATCAGAAATACCGTTTGACCACGATCCGCAAGTACATGCGCCAGATTGGCCACCACCATAGATTTGCCCTCGCGCTCCGAGATATTGGTGACCAGTAGGCTCGGAACACAGGTTATCCCTTCCAGCGCGAGCAGATTAACCATAACGATCTGATAAGCCTCGGCGATAGACGATAGGGTAGGCGGACGCTTTCCTCCATCATCCTTCACCGATGCCTCTATCGGAATCACCCCCCTAGGCACGCTTCCCAAGACCGGGAAGTTCGTCAGATTCTCCAACTGCTCCACACTATGAATCCGAGTATCTAAATTTTCCAACACCAATGCCAGCCCGATGCCCCCCATCAGGCCCACAACCCCACTCAAAGCCACATCTCTAAGTCCCAAAGCATTGGCGCGCCCGCTAGGTGGAGAAGCGGGTGCAATAATCGACACGCTATTCTCCCGTAACGCCTCGTTGAGACGTGCTAACTCATAGCGATCGAACAAGCGACTATACGCTTCCTCCCTAAATACTATCTTATTCTCCAAAGTTTCGATTTCACCACCCGACACGTCTTCTCGGGCCATCAAATCAATAAGTTGCTGGCGATCATTTTTTATTTGAGCTTCCATCTCTGAGAGCTGCTGCGCGATGATTTGCACGGTATTCTCGTCACTCCCAACGTATAAATCACCTGAATAATCCACAAGTAGCGTAGCGAAGTTATTCGCTAACGCGCTCGCAACTTTTCGATCCCGATCTTGCACGATCACAGAAATCAAGTCCGTTTCGGGCACGACCTCCACCGTGACGTTATCCCGTAAATCGCTCGCATTCAATCGCGGCGTCGGCGTGGGTAAAAGACCAATCGCCCGTTCCAACATAGGATTAGTCTTCAAGACGTGGGTATAAGTGTTCAGTAGCCGTCGATTATAATCCTCCCGCAAAATAAAATCCGTCACCCCTACATCCAGGAGCACCCGTACAGTCGTGCGCGCCCTATAAACGGGAGGGATCAATTCGCCTATAGCCGTCACAATCAACACCGTCATAGCCGCAACTATGACAATGATGTAGGCTCGTCTCTTAAATATGTCCAAGTAGAGTTGTAACTCCATCGTCTTGTACCCCAGCTTTTATGGATTGATTAGTTGATAGAATTTGGGTCTTTTGGATTTCGCCGGACAACTCCCCGGATAGCCCTAAAAATGACGCGGATTTCTGTGTTTGTGGGGATCACAGCCCTTTTTGACGTCGTTACTGAGGTGCGGGTGGAAGCGCAATGGCGCCTGGCAAATTGCCCCCGGCGAATTCATGAAGAGCCTGGAATTTAAACTGAAAAAGTCAGTTTTCCAGAGCCACATCTTCCACACACAACCAAACTTCGGAAGCTGTCAGGTCATATCCGCCACCAGCGATGACTATATCATCGCCTATCGAGGGGGGATATACCTCACAAACTTCCGAAGTTTGTCGAGGATCTATGACCTCTGCACCTATCTTAGCGATCAAGAACAACTGCGCGACTCAAAAATCGGCGCTTCGTTATACTCGTCCTTTCCGTAAGTAGGGCAAAGTGTACAATGTTTGCTAATTAACGCAAACGACCTCTCCTTTCCATCAAGTCCTTCACATCAAATCCTTCAGTGAAATGCTTGGGCTAAATCACATCACGAGGGAATCCCCCGAACTATCCTACAGGGCACCGACGCCAGAGAAGACCGAGACGATCGTCAACCACAAGATTTTCACATCCAGCCACAAGCAGCACGCTTCCACATATTCGATGTCGCGATGGGCAATATCATCGAAGGAAATCGTGCTGCGTCCCTTGACCTGCGCCCACCCCGTGATGCCGGGCAAGACGTTTAAGCGTTGATAGTGCCAGGGATCGTAAGCTTCTACTTCCCAAGGAACGTTGGGCCGGGGTCCGACGATGCTCATCTCTCCCCGCAACACATTGAAAATCTGTGGCAACTCATCCAGGCTGGTCTTACGCAATATAGCTCCCACCTTGGTGATCTGAGAAGCCTTAATCGGCTTGAAAATTGTGTGGCCCTCTTTGATCTCGCCTTCAATTTCCCCCTTCACAAACGCCTGCATATACGCCCGGTGCTCGCGATCATCCAAATTGTGCTGCATAGTGCGAAATTTAAACATTCGGAATGGCTTCTCGTCTTTACCGATGCGCTCTTGAATGAAGAACGCCGGGCCGGGAGAATCCAATCGAATTGCCACTGCGCACACTGCCATCACAGGTAGCAAAACGGGCAATAATAAGATGCAAGCCGCCAAATCGAAGAGCCGTTTGGCTACATCGTACGGCCTTGGGTAAGACCATACCTGTGTTTGTTGTTGAATAAAAACCGAGTCCATGGCGCCCTCCTTTCGCAAAGCAACACTTGACTCTCCTGAAAACAAATGCTCATCCCTCTGAAAAACACAGGTCTCAAAAGTGGTTCCCGCGCTCGTCTGAGCTTTTCAGTAGAGCCGACGGAATGACGAAAAACCTCCTTTTACCTGGCGTATCGACAGCTCAATCTCATCGAACTGTCCATACGTGCGACTTTGCCTCCCCCCTTACTGACTGCATTTTACAAAAAATGCATGAAGAGCGGGTATTAAAAATCCTAAAAATTCCTTAGCGAAAGAAACAAGGTGTTTTTCTCCCCAGGAACCCATAAAAAAACGCCCGATCCGGTTAAGGATCGAGCGTTTGCAGTTATGGACAGATTAGAAACTCAAAATGTCAAAATTATTTTACTCCTCTGGCGTGTACCTCCGCCCCGGCCGGGGGAAGAAGCGCGGCGTCTGCTCGCAATAGGCCTCATAATCCGCGCCGAACTCGTGACGCAGACGGCGCTCCTCGTGGATCGAGCTGATGATGAAATAGAGAGTGATGAGGATATTCAACACGAAGACCCCGTAGGTCATCACCGGCGTCAACCACAGCAACAACGCGGTGAAGAGATAGCGGGGATGTCGAATATAGCGGAAGAACCCGCGCACTTGGAACTGCCCCGTCGCCTGCGGATGCTCGGCCAGCGCCTGCGCGATGCCCAGAAAGTGCGCCACCCCCGCCTGCCACATCGCGATCAACAACGCGATCCCGGCGGCGATCTGGCCGGCGAGCATCACCGCGCGCCATGGCATCGGCACGGCGTAGAGGATGCGAATCGGAGAGACCGCCAGCAAGCCCATCATCGGCGCCAACGTCGCCACGCTGATGAGCACCAAGAGCAGCCGGTACCATCGATGAAATTCCTCGCCGAAGAGCGCCGCCGCCCAACGTTTCACCTTCAAACTGGCCAGCGCGCTGTGCAACAGCGCCCATCCGATAAAATAGACCGCCAACGGCCACAGACGCAACCACGCAGTAAGATTCAACACCCCTCCCTTCGTCTCGTCTCGACCACAATTACAGTAAGAAAATCGCGCCCGCGCCCGCGCCGAGGAGTAAAATCATGCCGGGCAGCAGCGCGCGCCGCAACTCTGAGGAGCCGGTCGTCAGCGCAAATCCGCCTTTGAACAACGTGTTCGCCAGCGCCGCGATCATAATCGCGTCGGAGGCCACGTCCATCGAGATGCTGCCATTCTGCGACCGCACCAGATCAACCATCGAGAGCGTGATCGCGTCCACATCCGCCAGGCCAGAGACTAAGCTGGAGAGGTAGATACCGGTGTTGCCAAAGTAGACTTGGGCCGCCTTGGAGATCAGCAAGACCACAGCGTACACCAACCCAAATTTGATCGCCGGCCCTAACTCGAACGGGTTGGTGAACTCCATATCGTGCTGTTCCTCAGTCGGATGGACGAGATAGAGGTAGCCGGCATAGGCGCCGCCGACGGCCAGACAGAGCAGCATCGGCCAGAGCAAAAGGCGCCCCAGAGCCGGCTCTAATGTAAAAACCACCACGATCACCCGCACGAACATCACCGCCCACGCGATGATGATGGCCAGCGAAAGGGGTTTCGCCAGCGCCTCGTTTTCGTTGCTGCGCTGAGCGAAGCTCAACGTGACCGCCGTGCTCGATGCAATGCCGCCCAACATCCCCGTCAGCCCGATGCCGCGCCGCGTACCGATGACCTTCATCAGCACAAAACCCGAAAAGCTGATGCCGGAGATGAAAACGACCATCAGCCAGATGTTGTAGGGATTGAGCACGTCGAAAGGTTCCGGCCCATAGTTCTCATTGGGGAGCACCGGCAAGACAATCGCGCTGACGACGGCGAATTTGAGCGTCGCGTAGATGTCCTCGCGGGTCAGCAGGCTGGCGAAGCGATGGGTCTCCGGCTTGACGGAGAGCAGCACCGTCATCACGACGCCGAGCGCGACGGAGAGCGCGATGTGTTCCCAGTAACAGAGCGCGCCCACAACGAAGGTCAACAGCGTCGCGATCTCCGTCGTCACGCCGCCCTCGCCATCCAAGGCGTTGATGTAGTAGGCCACCGCGGCCAACACCCCCAACATCGCCGCGATGACGGGTAAGGTCCACTCCGATCCCGAAACATCGGCCAACATCGCCGCGCCGCACCCCAGCACGCTGATTAAAGAGAAGGTGCGCACCCCGGCGAAAATTTCCTTATCCGAGGCCTTTGAGACATGTTCCCGCTGAAGGCCCACCAAAAAGCCGATGACTAAGGCAATCCCAAAGCGATAAAATATATCCGTGTATTGTGGCATACGCCTAATTTCCTCCTCTCTTAAACTCAATCAGGCCGGATGGCTCTGGCGCACGACGATATCGCCAACCTCCGCGCCAATGTCCTGAGCGATCACGGGGCATTTGATCTGCAACAGGCAGAACACTTTGGGATCGGCGGTGCTCAGGGTCTCGTAGTTCGCCTGCCCTTTGGCGATCACGACCGGTGCCGCTGCGAATAGGGATTGGAACTCCGAGGAACAGAGACCCAAGATCGTCCCCGGCGCATCGACGCCCGTGTCGACGATCGTCGCGACCTCATCCAGACCGGCCGCGCGCGCGTCATCCCGCGTCGCATCGTTCAAAATCGGCCCGCCCTTGACGGTGTAGGTCACGGGCGCGTCCAATGTCTCCACCAGCACCCGGTCGAAGACCGTCTCGCCCGCGTTATCGGCCAGGAAGAGCACGAATTCAGCCTCCGCCAACGCCGACCGCAGCGCCGGCCCATCGTCGATGGCGAAGGGTTGCTCCAACACCCGCGTGAGCGATTCCCACAAATCGTAATCGTCCGCCACCGCCAGATCGATGATATTGCCCGCGATGCTCAATCGAATGGCCGTGGCCAGTGGATGCTCGCTCGCGGCCACTTGAGATACGAGCTGCGGGTAAAGTTCCAGCGCCTGCCGGGTGCTTTTGTCCTTGGCCTCGCGATAGGGATCCTCAGCCTCGACCTCCGCGCGCACGATGTGATGGACGTGATAGGCTATCTCCGGCGGCGTTGTACCGGCAGGAATATCGCGCAGCAGATCCAACACCTCCACCATCACCGCCGCTATCTGTTCATCGTCGGCATCGACGTGGCGGGCGGCGCTGAGCGCCTGCCGCAAAAAGCAGGGATAGCAATCGAAGTACGTGTGCATCACACCACCTCCGCCCAATCCTCATCCAAGAAACGCTGAATCTCAAGCAAATATCCATTCGGATCGCGCAGGAAACAGTGGTAAATGCCATAGGTCTCGTTGCTGGCGGGCGCCTTCTCGAATGGGACGCCCTGATCGCGCAGGCGCTCGTACCAGCCATCGACATCGGGCGTGACCAGCGTGAAGATCACGCCCGCCGCCGCCTCCGGCGTCTTGGGCGCCGATTCGCGCTCACAAAAGCCCACGTAGGCTGCCCCCGCTACGTGATAGATCCGGCAACTCCCCTGATCCACCACCAGCGGCAGGCCCATCACCTCCTCGTAGAAACGCGCCGTCGTCGCCAAATCGCGCGTGGTGAGAAACGTAATCTGTTCTGTTACGGGTAATGCTCTCATTTAATTTACCTCCTCGCCCCCTTGCGAAGGTTCCGCGATGCCTCCGGTAGCGGCAATATCCGCAATCACAACAACAAAAACTGGGATACAAGCATCCCGACGCAACCTTCGTAAGGGTAACTTCAAGAAAAAGATGGCCTGGGATCGCCCCAGGCCGATATTGACACACCTATCATCATCGCTCGGCTCCGCGACGCAGCTTACTTTCCTTCTCCATCTCGCCGTAGTAGGAGTCTTTCGAGTGCGAGACGCCGGTAAGGTATCCGCTTCGCACCCTTTGGCTGGTTACTGGTTGGTGATGGCTCAAACTACGCGCGAGGGCCCCATCTTGGAGACGTCTGTGCAAGATCACTTCGACCGCCCCAACCGATCCAAAAAGCCCAGCAGGCCGGCGCGTTGTTTCACCTCGCGCGGGGACAACTCGACGCGATAGGCCGTAATGGGATCATCCAGGCCGCGCACTTCCGAGGCAAATTCGCGGATGCGATAGCCGGCCAAGCGCGCGGGCACATCCGGCTGCGCGTAGCTCGCCTCCGTGAGCACGATCTCCTCACCGCGCGCCAAATTGCTCACCCGCGAGGCGGTGTTGACCGTCGTCCCGAAATAGTCCAGGCGATGGTTCAACGTCACCACGATGGACGGCCCGGTGTGGATGCCGATCTTCAAGCGCAGGTAACGATCGTCGTCCAATCCTTTCTCCTCGTTGAACTCACGCAGCATCCGATTGACGTGCAGCGAGGCCTCCACCGCGTCCACCGCGTGGGAGAAGACGCCCATCACGCCGTCGCCCATCGTCTTGACGATGGCGCCCTCGGCGCCCTGGACCGCCTCGCCCACCAAGCCGAAGTGCTCGCGCACCAACTGGTAGGCAAAGGGATCGCCATTGCGGGCGTAGAGCGCCGTGCTCCCCGTGAGATCGGAGAACCAGATTGTCATCTGGCTGACCTCCAGATGCTCATCGGGCGCGAGCGGCTCATTCTGCGCCCAATCCCGGAAGCGCTGGATGGTCATCAACTCGTGGACTGTCGTCGGCCCATAGTGCTGCCGCACTTGGGCGCGATAGTCGTGATCATCCGCCGCCTCATCCAACGCGCGGAGGTTCGAGTGCGGCGAGAAGGTCACCTGCGCCTCGTGATCTACGTGGACGGTGAAATGGGCCCCGCACGCGCCGCACGTCGTCTCCGTAATCGCCGTCTGGAACACATCGCCGACCTCCGCGAAGGCCTTGCAGAACGGGCACTCCAACTCCCAATGCATCTTCGCCTCGCCATCGAACATCAACCCCACCAGAGCCTCCAGCGCGATCCGAGAGGGGACATCCAACACATCCGCCAGATGCCGGGGCAAGGCGTGATAGACATCGCGCGGCTCGGCCTCCAACAGATACGAGCGCACTCTATCGTAAGGTAAAATCCGGCTGCTTGGAGATTCGGCCATCTCGCTTCCTCCTCAGATTGACGACTGATTGATTGGTCTTCTAAGTATACTGAAAACTCCAACCTCCGTCAACGAACCAACGCGAGGCAACTTGTACTTTTGATCTGAAACTGGTATCATTGCCAAGCGCAACGAGTAGAGAAAGAGGAAAGATAGAGGAAAGGAGAACGCCGTGTCACTATTACAAGTTATCATTCTAGGCATCCTCCAGGGCGCGACCGAGTTCCTGCCCGTGAGCAGCTCCGGCCACCTGGTCATCGTGCCGCACCTGTTAAATTGGCCCGATCCCGGCCTGACGCTAGGCGCGATCCTCCACCTGGGGACGCTCGTCGCCGTGTTGGCCTACTTCTGGCGCGACGTGTGGCAACTGGCGCTGGCCGCCCTGGCCAGCCTGCGGAATCGCTCGCTGGCCGATCCTCACGCGCGCATCGCGTGGGCCATCGCCGTCGGCACGATCCCCGGCGCCGTGATCGGTTTTCTGCTGGAGGATTGGTTCGAGCAGCTCTTCAGCAACCCACGGGCCGCCGCCGGATTCCTGCTGGTCACCGCCGCGATTTTAGTGCTCTCGGAGCGCTTGAGCGCCAGGCGGCAGCCGCTCGGCGCGATGTCGTGGCTAGATGGCCTGCTCATCGGGCTGGCGCAGACGTTAGCTATCATCCCCGGCATCAGCCGCTCCGGCGCGACGATTTCCGCCGGCCTGCTGCGCGGGTATCGCCGCGAGGATGCGACGCGCTTCAGCTTCTTCTTGGGCATTCCCATCATCTTGGGCAGCGGCCTCTATCAGGTGCTCAAGCTCATTATCAACAGCAACGGCGCGAGTCAGACGCCGCTCCCCATCATCGGGGCCGGCTTCTTAGCCGCCGCCGTGACCGGCTACCTCTGCATCGCGGCCCTGCTGATGATCGTGCGCCGCCAGAGCCTCTGGCCCTTCAGCGTCTACTGCGCCACATTGGGCCTTTTAGTCCTCACCGGCGTGCTGGGATGATACCTAACCCTTGCGAAGGTTACATAAGAATTTCGATATCTAAAATGCGATGCTCAGTGCAAAACGGCTGGCTTATAAGGTTGCTGACTAACCTTCGCAAGGGTGCCGGGGCAGCGCTCCTGATAGCCGCCATCCTCCTACCGGCCTGCGCGCCCGCCGTCACGCTGATCCCCACGCCCACACCGCCGGCCCTCAACATGACGCCGCAGACGTTGCGCGTGGTCTGCCCTCCCAGCCTGGCGCCCACGATGATGGCGCTCGGCTCGGCTTACCGGCAGGTCGATCCAACGACGCAGGTGATCGTCGTCAAGCGGGCCGATCCCTTGGCCGCCCGCGCGCTGGAGGAGGGCGACGCCGACCTCGCCGCGCTGACGTGGATACCGCCGGCATACCTCGGCGAGGCATGGACAACGCCCTTCGCCCGTGATGGCCTGGCCATCGTCGTGCATCCCCAAAACGGCCTGCCGGGGGTGACGATGATTCAGCTTCAAAAGCTCTTTCAGGGGCAAGTCGAGGATTGGGCCGGGTGGGGCGGGCTGCCGGGCACGCCGGAGATCATCAGCCGCGAGGAGGAATCGGGGGCCTACGCCTTCTTCCAGGCGCGCGCGATGCACGATGCGCGCGTTACATTGACGGCGCTGCTCGCGCCCAGCACCGAGGCGGTGCTCCAGGCGGTAGGGGATGAGCCGTTAGCGGTCGGCTATCTCTCGACGGCGTGGCTCGATGGGCGCGTGCGCCCATTAGCCATCGAGGGCGTGCCGCCCACCTCGGAGGCCCTCCATAGCGGCCTCTATCCGCTCACGCGCGATCTTCACATCATGACGATGGAGGAACCGCAGGGCGCCGCGCGCGACTTCATCCAATGGCTACTGAGTCCGGCGGGGGGCGAGATTCTCACCGCGCAGCGATTTCAGCTTCCGCCGCAATAATAAAATCCGTTCGTTTGTAGTTAGCTACGTAATGAAGCGCAGCGGAATGGCGTAGCGTCAAACGATCACTCCGCGCCGTGGAAGAATTGATACGTCATCTGCCCGATAGTCGCGAAAGTCGCCACGCTCTCCTCCCACGTCAACCACTCCGGCGCGTAGAGATAGACCGATAGCACAAAATCCGCCTTATCCGTATAGACCAACGCAACGTCCGCGTGCGTATCGCCGCCCCAGCCGTGTTTGTGCGCGCTCTCCGTCTCCGGGGGCATCCCCGTGCCTAATAGGGGGTTGATCTGATTTTGCTTCAACCACACCAACACATCCTGACACTCCGCCGGCGTGATCTTCTGGGGATACAACAGCCGCAAGACCCCCCCACCATTCGCACATTGATAAATCCCCTCCAGCAACATCGCCATCTCCATCGGCGTGGTCTGGATATAGGGATCCGGATCGGTGGAGATATCGGTGCGCGAGTTCGCGGGCGTCACGAAGTCCGGCGGCGCGACGTTGTCCTTGAGATCGTAAGGCGCGAGCATAAAGGTGTTTCGCAATCCGATGCTTTGCAGGAAATCGGTCACGTGTAACACCCCGCTATATGGATTCCCGGCCTGGATCTCCGAAAGAAGCAGGTTAGTCGAGGCGTTATTGCTCTCGGTCAAGGTCGCACTGATCAATTGCGTCTGCTGGGGATCAGGCGGATCATCCAACGTGCGATACAGATCCAGGGCGATGGCAATCTTGAGCGTGCTCAGGCCGGCGAACGCCACCTTGCAATTGATGCACAATTCCTGCCCCGATTGCAGATCCTTGACGAAGATCCCCGCCACGCCCGTGAAGTCCGCCAGCGCGCCTTCCAAAGCATCGTGCAGTAGCGAGATCGAGGCCTCCGGCGCCGGCTCCGTCTCGACGACCAACTGCACCGCGCGCTCCGAGGGAACCGCCGCCAGGATGGCCTCCACGAGCAACGGGCGCGAGGCGTCGATATCCAGCGTCGTACCTTCGCGCGCGGGCCGGAAGGTCCCGGCTTCCGGCAGGGCCACCGGTCGCTGCGGCGGATGATCGTACTTCTGGGCCGTGCGACGCAAGAACGCATCCACGCGATCGCGATTATAGGTGACCACGGCGTTGACATTCTGGCTTTCAGCTTCCTGCTGCAACAATCGATTCAGCGCGTAGATGATAAAGCTCTTGGCCTGCGCCCGTTCCGCCAACACCTCATCGAGATTCTCCGCCGTGGCCTCCATATCCAACGAGAGATCAACCATCTCCGGCAGCAGGATCGTCACCTCGCTCTGGTAGGCCACCGAGATTGGCGTTGTGTACGCCTCCGCGATCACGTTGAGCGCCTGATTGCGCGTCATCCCGCCCATCGGCACATCGTTGATGCTAATCCCCGGCGGGAGCACATTGAGGCTCGATTGCCAATTTGTGTAGAGCCACGCCCCGCTCAGGATCGCTATCGTCAACAGAAAAAATATAATCCACAGACCGTTAGATTGCTGCTGTCGCACGCTTTATCGTCCTCGTCTTTCATCGCCTGACATCTAAATATACATTATCCGCGTGTTCCCCAGTATAACGAATTGGGTAGGGGCGTCAAACCAATTCAACCCCGTGGGAGCGACGGCTGATTGTTGGAAAGCGTCTGGCCGCACACCTCGCCGAGGATTTTAATCCTCGGCTACTAAGGTAGTTCCAGCAATTAAAACCTTCCAAACCAGATGTTTTTCCCTCGGAAAATCGCTTATAGTTGGGAGGTTTATTTTCTTGGAACGGCCTAAGCGCAAGTCAACTGAAGTTGACTCTATTTCTACGCGGGTTACTTACAGTCGGTCTTCAGCCGACTTCAGCTTTTAGCCTGCGATTCATCTGCAGGCACAGGCGGCATAAGTTGGCTTTTCCGACGATCAAGCGTTACACCCCAACCCCTTTCCTTTTAGACAATGTCAGAAACCCGACTATAATGGTTATTGTAAAAAATGTGATAAATATCATGAGATGTCCAGTACATCAGAGGAGTGAAAAATGCAACCCCTTGAGGATTTATCTTTCGAGCAAGCTCTGGCCGAGTTGGAGGCCACGGTGGAGAAAATGGAATCCGGCGAACT
Organism: uncultured Anaerolineales bacterium; assembly: GCA_964496595.1. GTDB lineage: Bacteria > Chloroflexota > Anaerolineae > B4-G1 > SLSP01 > JAAAOZ01. Next base: position 6,428 of record CAZCAI010000011.1, on the reverse strand, counting down.
TAATTTAGATGAAACGGTGGCCGTTTACGAGCGCGGTCGCGCGTTGGCCGCTCACTGCCAGCAGTTGCTGGATGATGTCGCGTTGCGCATCGAGCAACTGGTACCCGATGGTGAGGGCGGCCACAACGTCGCGCCCTTCAAGTCACAGTAGCGAAGCGAATGGAGGACTATGGTATGCAGATGAAACGATTTCAACGCGGCGCTTTGATCCTGGGGCTGGCCCTGCTGATCTTGGCGTGCGCTGTGCCCATCCCCACCACCGAGCCGCTGACGGTGATCGAACCGGTGGATCAAGTGGAAACGGTGGAGATGGATGGCGCCGAGCGCGCGGAGGTGCGCCTGCGCATGCTCTCGGATACCTTGAACGTCCACGCGGTCGAGGATGTGGGGCTGCTGCGCGCGCACTTCCATTATAATGTCGCCGAGTGGGAGCCGACGATCAAGCAAGAGACGAAAGATCAACGCACGCGCGTCACGATTAACCAGGGGCTTGGCTCCCAGATCCAGTTAGGAAGTTCCGATGAGTATGTCAACACCTGGGATATCGGCCTGCGGCGCAACGTCCCCATCGATGTGGGCGTCGATGTGGGCCGGGGCGATGTGCGAATGGCCTTGGGCGGCCTTGCGCTCACGCGCCTCGGCGTCACTACCGGCGGCGCGGATCTGAGCTTAAGCTTCGACGCGCATAATCCAGAGACGATGAGTACGCTGCGTATCACCGCCGGGACGGGAAAGTGCATCGCCTCCGATCTAGGCAATGCCAACTTCGACCGCCTCAACATCACCGGCGGCGCCGGCAGCATGGATCTGGACTTCGGCGGGACGTGGCAGCGCTCTGCGCTCGCCGACATCAAGGCTGGCGCGGGCCGCATCACCCTGCGCGTGCCGGCCAACTTGGGCGTGCGCGTGACCTTCGCCAGCACACCGCTCAACACCACCGACATCACCGGCTTCACCGAGCAAGACGACAATGTCTACGTGAACGCCGCCTACGGTCAATCGCCGCTCACCCTCACCATCAACCTGACGACCGGCGTCGGCGTCCTCACGCTCATCTCGCAGTGATTACTGACTCACCTGAAATAACCTGTTTTTTACCACAGAGGCACGAGAATACAGAGATTTTAAATATCAGATTAATAAAGTTTAGTTTTTCCGGCTAAAAATTTAATTTTATTAATTAGAATCTTAATTTTTTCTCAGTGTCCTCAGTGCCTCCGTGGTGAACCGCCTTTTTTCAGGGGATCTGTTACTGAGAACTTAAAAAACCACATCATGCCACCTCTGAAAAGGTAGAGGGTAGAAGGTAGGAGGTCCATTCCTATGGCACTTAATTTTATCTTGAATTTATTCAGCACCTTGCCCGGGACCGTCGTTTATCATACCGTCGTTTTCCTGGGATTATTAGCCGCTGCCGGCATCATCATCACAGAATGGCGTCAACTGCGAAGCGCCGAACTCAAGCCCTATCTCTTCGCCCTCATCGGCACCATGATCAGCCACTTCTTCTCGGTCTTCCTGGCCCCCTTACATCTGCAAGGAGGCGCCATACTCGGCGTCATCACCGTGCCCCTCCTCTACGCGGGGAACCTATTTTCCGTCTTGCTGTTGGCATGGGCCTTCGCTACCCCGCTCCTGGAAAAGAACCAACAGAAAGTACGCAATGGCCTTCTCATTGGCTGGGGCCTTCTCCTGATCTTCTTTGCCGCCCTCTGGTATGCACGCGCCTTGAATGATCTGTTGACCTACAACGTCCACTCGTGGCAGGTGCCAGTCTGGTATCTCCTCAGCGCGCTCGTCGCCTTCGTGGGCGCCGGCGTAGTGCTGCGCGTGGAAAACCACGGGAAAGTCGCGCTTATCGCTTTTTTGCTCCTGGGGATTGGGAACTTCTTGAGCGCCCTGGGCGCGCCCGTTCTCCGCTTCCCCTGGATCACCGGGGAAGGATTGGGGCGCGTCTTCTCGCTCATCGGCTACCCCCTCTTCGCCGTCGAACTCTACCGCTCGTCGCTGGCGGATCTGATCACCTATCGCCAGGAGCTGCTCGATCTCAGCCAGGAATCTCTGCGGCAGAGCCAGGAGCTGCTCTTTCTGATCGAGGCCACGCGCTCCATCGGCGAGGTGCTGGACCTCCGCGGCATGTTGAGCAAAGTCGCCGATAGCGTCGCGATGGCATTGAGCGCCGATACAACCGCGATCTTCTTAGTCGAAGAAGCTGCTCCCACCCAAATCACCTTAGCGGCCTTCTACCAAATTCTGGGCGGCGCCGTTGAAACCCCACAAACGCTCCCGCTCAAGAAGTATGAGATGCTTTCCTTCGCGCTGCGCAAGCACCAACTGACGTATGACCCGGACGAGAAACTCGAACCGCTGGGCCCGCTCTTCGATTTGCTGGGGCTGCGCAGCGGAGGGCCAACGCTCATCCAGCCATTGACCCATCAAGAGCGCACGATGGGGCTGTTGGTCGCCTGCAACGATAGCTCCCACAAGGCCTTCTCCCCGGCTCAACAGCAATTAGCGACCAGCATCGCTGTGCAAATCGCCGGCGCGGTGGAGAACAGCCGTCTCTACAGCGCGCTGGAGGCCAAAGCCCAGGAGTTGAGCGATCTGCTCAAGATTCGCGAGGCCGAATTGCGACGCGAGGACGCGATCTTAGAGAGTATCGCCGAGGGCATTTTGGTGATCGACGCCCGGGGCGAGATCATCCTGATGAACCAGGCCACCGAGGAGATTTTAGATGTCGGGCGCCATATCCTGATCGGGAAAAATGTCCGAGATCTGAAGGAACAACTCACCGGTGAATTGGAACTCAACACCCTCATCGATCTCCAAGCGCCGCTGGAGACGACCTTCGATATAGATGAGCGCAAAATTCGCAGCCACTCCGCGCCCGTGATGCTGTCCCACGGCGAGCGCTTAGGCGTCGTTTCCATTTTGCAGGATATCACGCGCGAGTATATGGCCGAGGAGGCCAAGCGCGAATTCATCGCCAGCATCTCCCACGAGCTGCGTACGCCGCTTACTGCCATCAAAGGCTACACCGAGGTGATGCTCGCCGGGATGGCGGGAGATCTGCCGCCCGCCTTCACTCAATTCCTCGGCGTGATCCGCGAGAACACCACCCGCATGACATCCTTGACCGACAATCTGATCGGCGTCGCGGAGATCGAACAGGGCCGCATCGGTCTCAACTATCGCCTCTCCGAGGCGCCCGAACTGATCGAGCAGGTCATCAAGCGCCATAGAGAACAGATCAATGATAAGAGTCTGGAGCTTACCTATGAGCTGACCGAGGATTCCCCCCCCATCGAGGTTGACCCGAATCGCGTGCAACTCGTGCTCAACAATATCCTGAGCAACGCTATCAATTTTACCTACCCTAATGGCGAGATCACCATCGGCTGCCGCAGTATCCAGGGGATGATGGGCAAGCCCACATTCTTCTCCATTTGGATCTCCGATACCGGCGTCGGTATCCCGCCCGAAGAGCAGCCCCGTATCTGGGAGCGATTCTACCGTGCGGAGAACCCGCTCAGCCTGGAGGCGGGCGGCCTGGGCATCGGTCTGACCATCGCGAAGGCGCTGGTCGAGGCGCACGGGGGCCGCGTCTGGGTGGATAGCACCGTCGATAAGGGCAGCACCTTCACTGTGCTGCTCCCCATCGAGCGCCGCCCCAGCCTGGAAGACGAACTGGAGGCGAAGGCGTGAGTCGCGCCGGTCGCTTCGTCCGCCTCCGCCGCGCGGATGGCGCGCCGTTGCCGCTGCGCGTTCGGCGCTGCGATACCTTTTTCTGCCGCTTGCGAGGTCTTACCTTTCGACGCACCTTAGCGGAAGATGAAGGTCTCCTGTTTGAAGAATCCAGCGAGAGCCGCCTGGGCACGTCAATCCACATGTTCTTCGTCTTCTTTCCCATCGGCGTCATCTGGCTGGCGGCGGATGGCGTCGTCGTCGATGCCCAACGCGCCGAGCCGTTCCGTCCCTACTACGCGCCCCAAGCGCCCGCGCAGTACTTCTTAGAAGCCTGCCCCGAGGTGTTAACCTGGGTCGAGATCGGCGAGCGGCTTACCATCGAGCCGGTTGCATCGTAACCCAAGAGGTAAGCGATGACGAAGCTATGGCGTCTTGCGAAAATCGCGGCGCTCCTTGTCGTGCTCGTCCTTCTCGCCGCCGAGCCGGTAGCGGCCCAATCCACCCTGCCGGAGCCGACGACCAGCGAGCACATCGTCCAGCCGGGCGAGACCCTGCCCGCGTTGGCCGCCCGCTACCACACCGAGGTCGCCACGCTCCTGCGCCTCAACGGCCTGCACGATCCGCGCGCGATCTACCCCGGCCAGCCCCTGCGCTATCCCACGCCCGCGAGCGACCTCGCTGCGTGGCGGCCCTATCGCGCCCGCTGGGGCGAATCGCTCCTCGCGCTGGCGCGCCGCGCCGGCGCGCCGTGGGAGACCATCGCGCAGGTCAACGATCTGCTGTCCCCCGGCGCGCTGCTCCCCGGCCAATCGCTGCTGCTCCCGCCGCTGACGGCGGCGCATCCCGTCACATCCACGTTCCCCGCCACGCGCCTCGACGCGGCCATCCGCCACGGCGTCGGCTACGGGCAGATGCTCCACCTCAACCCGCATCCGCCCGCCGGCAGCGACGGCCTGCTCTTCCCCGGCGATAGCGTGAATGGTGTGAATCGAATGGCCCAACATCTCCCGCTGCCGTTGGCCGCCTTAGAACTCGCGCCGCAGCCGGTGGTGCGCGGCCAGACGGTGATCATCTCAATGACGACCACCATATCCGCCACCTGCGACGTGACCTACCTGAATCTGACAGTACCGTGCTACACGGACGATGCCCACCATTTGACCGCGCTGCTGGGCATCCCCACGCTGACGGAGCCGGGCCGCCACGAGATAGCCTTGCGCCTCACGCCCCTCCCCGCCGAGGCGCACGAGTCTCTGATCCTGGCGCTGCCGCTGCACATCGATCCGGGCCGCTACGATTACGAACGGCTCGACCTGCCGCCGGATCGCCAGAGCCTGTTAGATCCGGCCTTAGCCCGCGAGGAGAACAACAAAATAGCCGCGCTGCGCCCCTATCGCACGCCGGAGCGACATTGGTCGCGCCCGTTCGCGCTGCCCGTGGAGGCCTCGATCACGTCTTACTTCGGATCACGCCGCTCCTACGGCGGCCCCTTCAGCAGCTTCCACGGCGGCAACGACTTCCGCGCGGAGGTTGGCGCGCCCGTCATCGCCCCGGCGGGGGGCGTCGTCGTCCTGGCCGAGCCGCTGGTCGTGCGCGGCAACGCCGTTATCATCGATCACGGGTGGGGCGTGATGACCGGCTACTGGCACCTCTCGCGCATCGATGTCAGCGTCGGCGACGCCGTCGCGCAAGGCGAGGTCATCGCCGCCGTGGGCAACACCGGCCTCTCCACCGGCCCGCACCTCCACTGGGAGATGTGGGTCAACGGCGTGAGCGTTGACGCGCTGCCGTGGCTCGAGCATCCTGGACGCGAGAAATGAGACGCCAGGATGTTGTATAATATCAGTAGAGCGGTGAGAATTATGAGTATGAGTCGATGAAGAAGGAGACGCGACCATGAGTAAGCCCAACAAAGAAGAAATCACGCGGATACTCCAGGAAAACACTCCCTACATGGCCACAGAGTACGGCGTAAAACGAATTGGCCTATTTGGCTCCTATGCCAAAGACACCCCCACCGAGACCAGTGATGTCGATCTCGTGGTGGAATTTGATCGCCCCATAGGTTTTCGATTCGTCGAATTTGTTGAATATCTTGAGAACCTCTTGGGCAAGAACGTGGATGTCCTCACACCGGCCGGCATCCAGGGGATCAGAATCGATCATATCGCCAAGAGTATCCAAGAGAGCACCGTGTATGTCTGAAAGCACCCTAACTCCACAACTTTTATTTCCATCGTCTCGTTTCTGACATCCGGGCAATCATTCAAAGGAGGCGCGATTATGAGCAAGCAAGTCACGCTCACGCTATCGAATGAATTATATGAGCAAGCCCAACGCTGGGCCTCTATCACTCAGCAAAATCTACAAGAAGCACTCGCAGATGCCCTTGCTATCGCCCTCAAGCCTATGTATGACACGCCGAACGAAAAGCCCGTGGAAGAACTTTCTAACCAGGAAGTGATAGCGCTGTGCGAGGTCAAGATGAATCACACGCAAGGACAGCGGCTAAGTCACCTGATAGGGAAACAACGCGAGGGTATGTTGAACGACGAGGAACACCGGGAATTGCAGGCGCTCTTCCAAATATACAACCACCTCTGGGTTCGTCAGTCGAAGGCACTGGCTGAAGCGGTCAAGCGAGGACTGCGGGAACCATTGACCCCAATCCTAATGTCGTCCCATTTTTAATTGGGTGCAGTTACTCTCAGTTACCAACGGGTACTCAAACATCAGAGAAG
>CAZCAI010000010.1:48970-51685 GCA_964496595.1 uncultured Anaerolineales bacterium | reverse complement strand
CGAGATAACTTAGATTGAAAGGCTCTCGCCTAACCTTCCCTCGGCCATTGGGCCTTAGGGCCAAGGCGCAAGGGTGGATAAAGATGACCGATCCCATCATCGTCGATAACCTGACCAAAAAGTTCGGCGACTTCACCGCCGTCGATCACGTGAGCTTTCGCGTCTCGGCCGGCGAGGTCTACGGCTGGCTGGGGCCGAACGGCGCGGGCAAGACCACGACCATCCGCATGCTGTTGGGCCTCCTCACGCCGACGGAGGGCCGCGCGCGCGTTCTGGGCTACGACCCGGCGCGCGAGACCAAAGCGATGCAGGCGCGCGTCGGCTACATGTCGCAGCGCTTCACGCTCTACAACGACCTGACCGCGCGCGAGAATATCCGCTTCTACGGGCTGGCCTACGGCCTCTCGCGCCGGAAGCTGCGCCGCCGCCAGGCCGACATCTTGCAGATGGCCGGGCTGGAGGGGCGCGAGGATACCCTCACCGCCAACCTCTCCGGCGGCTGGAAGCAGCGCCTCGCGCTCGGCTGCGCCATCGTGCACGAGCCGCAGGTCGTCTTCTTGGATGAGCCGACCGCCGGCGTCGATCCCATCAGCCGGCGCGAATTCTGGGACCTCATCTACGGGATGGCCAAGCAGGGCGTGACAATCCTGGTCACGACGCACTACATGGACGAGGCTGAGCTGTGTCAGCGCGTGGGCTTCTTGAGTCGCGGGCGCTTGATCGCGCTGGACACCCCCGATCAGCTCAAGGAGACGCAGATGCGCGGCCACGTCTTGGAGATCAATGTTGATCACCCCGACCGCGCGATGCGCCGGCTCAAGCAGGCGCAGGCGGAAGGCGAATTGCCGCTGGATGAGGTGGCGCTCTACGGCGCGCAACTCCACGCCGTCGTGCCCGATGGCGAGGCCTACCAAGCGCCGCTCCGCGAGCTGTTGGTCGCGGCGGGGATGACGGTCCACGCCGTCGAATGGATCGCGCCCACGCTGGAGGATGTCTTCATCTCGGCGGTGACGGCGCAGCGGGATCGAGATGAGCAAGATAAAAAGGTGCAACGCACTTGAACCGAAGGAGTCCCCATGAGCTTGTGGCTCACCAACCAGGAACGAAAACGGAACATGGACATCCTGTCCGCTTGCGGGCGAGACGCCCGCGTTCCCAAACATTTTCAGGAGATATGACGTGAATCTCAAGAACGTGAAACAATACAGGTGGTTGCTTATCTTCGTGGCGGTGTTCGCGGTTGGCTTGGGCGTCGGCTGGATGCGCCGGGCGCAGGATGGGGAGGGCCAGGCGCGGGATGCGGGCGCCTTGACCGCCTCCGGCGTCATCGAAGCGACCACCATCGAGGTCGCCAGCGAGTTCGGCGGGCGGATTGCGGCTATCCCCGTCGCGGAGGCGACGCGCGTCAGTTCTGGCACGCTGCTCGTGCAGTTGGATACCGCGCTCTTGGACGCCGAGATCGACACCGTGGCGGCGCAGGTGGCGATGGCCGAGGCGGGTCTGGCGCAAGCGAAGGCCGGCGCGCGTCCCGGCCAGATCGAGACGGCGGCGGCGCAGTTGGCCCAGGCGGAAGCGGGCCGCGTGGCGGCGCGGCAGGCCGTCAGCGACACGGCGGCGATGGTCGCCGCGCCCCAGGAGATCGATCTGCAAATCGCGGTGACGCAAGGGCAATTAGCCGCCGCCCAACAGCGCGAGGCGCAGGCCATGGCCCAGAAGGACGCCATCGAGGTGGTGAAGGCGGAGGTCGACGCGGCGTGGGAGGAATACGACGGCGGCGGGCGCGAGCGCTTTCTGGGCAGCAGCGGCAACCTGGAGGATCTGCTCCCGGAGTTGCCCGGTCTGCCGGAGGGCATCGAGGATCTGCTCCCAGAGCTACCGGAGTTGGAGGATGGCGTCTACACCTTCGGCTATTACGAACTGCACATCACGGGCGATTACTACGAGCTATATCGCTGGGTCAACATCACCTTCCCGCTGGACGCCGTGCAGTTGCCCAACCTCTGGTGGCAATCCTGGGTCGGCGTCAACGCGGCGACCGCCGAGCGCGAGGGCGTCGCCGCCGCGCTGGCGCTGCTTTACAAGCAACGAGAGCATCCCCAGGAGATGCACCAGGCGGCTGCCGAGGCGCGTAGCGTCCACGCCCAGGCGGAGGCCCAGGTCGCGATGGCGGAAGCGCAACTCGCGGGCTATCGGGCCGGCGCCACGGCGGAGCAGATCGCCGTGCTGGAGGCGCAGGTCGCCCAGGCGCGGGCCGGCCTCGCCGCGATGCAGGAGCGTCGCGCGATGATGGCCCTCACCGCGCCGATCACGGGCGCCGTCGCCGAGATCTTCGTCCATCCGGGCGAGGTCGTCGCGGCGGGCGCCGGCCTCCTTTCCCTGGCGGATCTGGACGACATGACGCTGACGGTCTACGTCCCGCAGACGCGCCTGGGCCACGTCTACCTGCGGCAGCCCGTGCGCGTGAACGTCGATAGCTTCCCGGATCGCGTCTTCGCCGGGCAGGTCAGCCACATCGCCGACGCGGCTGAATTCACGCCGCGCAACGTCGCGACCAAAGAGGAGCGCGTGAACCTGGTCTTCGCGATCCAGATCCAATTAGATAACACATCGGGCCTGCTCAAACCCGGCATGCCCGCCGACGCGACCTTTGAATAATCCCGTTCGTAGGTTCGTAGTCAGCTACGTAATGAACGCAGTGAATGGAGTAGCGTGACG
>CAZCAI010000010.1:0-48870 GCA_964496595.1 uncultured Anaerolineales bacterium | reverse complement strand
GCACTCCATTCCATTCCATTATCATTCCATTGCGTGCCTGACTACGAACGAATTTGCAGTGAATGGAGTAGCGTGACGGCACTCCATTCCATACTACGAACGAATTTGCAGTGAATGGAGTAGCGTGACGGCACTCCATTCCATTCCATTATCATTCCATTGCGTGCCTGACTACGAACGAATTTACAGTGAATGGAGTAGCGTGACGTCACTCCATTCCATACTACGAACGAATTTGCAGTGAATGGAGTAGCGTGGCGGCACTCCATTCCATTATCATTCCATTGCGTGCCTGACTACGAACGAAATTACAGTGAGTGGAGTAGCGTGCGTGCTTTCTAAAAAAGCTTTCTCTCGATTAAAAAGAAGTCTCTCCGCGTCTTTGCGCCTTGGCGTGATCCTATTGTTTCTCTTGAGCGGCTGTCAGCCCAAAACCCTCATCCCTCAAGCGGACGAGGGCGCGACCTGGGAGGCGTCCGGGACGATTCGTGCGGCAGAAATTCGCGTCGCGTCCGAATTGGGCGGGCGCATCGTCGCAATGCCCGTCGGGCTGGGCAACGTGGTGGAGCCTGGCAACGTAATCGCGCGCCTGGATGCGACGCCCTACACGCTCCAATTGGGGCCGGCGGAGGCGGAGATCGAGAAGGCGCAGGCGGAGTTGGCGGCGCTGATGGCCGGCCCGCGCGCGGAGGAGATCGCGGCGGCGCGGGCGGCGGCGGCGTTGGCCCAAGCGCAGCGCGACGGCGCGCGCGAGGCGTGGCAGCAGGCCGAGGATGCCTTGGAGAATCCTCAATCCTTGGAAGCGGAGATCATCTCGGCGCGGGCGAAGATCGATCTGGCCGTGCAGGGCGTCGAGTTGGCCGAGGCGCAGTTAGCGCAACAGACGCTCGCGCGCGATCAGACGCAGGCGGGAACGACGGAGCGCGCGGCGGCGGACGCGCAGATGCGCGCCTCGGAGGCCGCGCTGGCCGCCGCCCAGGCGGACGAACGGACGGCACGCGCGCTGCTCTCGCACCTGCTGACCATCGAGGCGGAGCCGCTGGGCCTCATCGCGCAGGCGAACGCGGCGGAGGGGAAATATCGCGTGCAGGCGGAGGCGGTCGCCGTGGCGCAGGCGAAGTTGGCGGATCTGCTGGATGGCCCCACCGCCGAGGAGATCGCCGTGGCGGAGGCGGCGGTACGCGTCGCGGAGGCCAAGGCAGCGCACTATCGCGTCCAGGTGGAGAAGTGCACAGTGCGCAGCCCGTTGAAAGGGGAGGCGGTCACAGCCGTGGTGATCGCCCAGGCCCTCCACGTGGGCGAGATCGCGGCCCCGGCGGCGACCATCCTCACCCTGGCCGATCTCTCCGACGTGACGTTGGACGTCTATGTGCCGGAGCCGCGCATCGGCCACGTGACGATAGGAATGGAAGTAGACGTGCGCGTCGATAGCTTCCCCGATGAGGTCTTCGCGGGGCGCGTGGTGCGCATCGCGGACGAGCCGGAATTCACGCCGAGGAATATCGCCACCGCTGAGGGGCGGCGCAACACCTTCTACGCCGTCGATGTGCGCTTGGATAACTCAGCGGGCCTGCTCAAACCCGGCATGCCCGCCGACGCGACCTTCCCCAGCGTGGCGACGCCGTGAATTGAGATTCAGTGGCGAGGCTCTTCGGAAATTCGCCGGGGGAATCCCACAAAAGGTCTGGGGAGTAGAGAGCTAAAAGCAACGTTAATCTCTTCTAGAAATAGCGTTGATCTTTTCGCCTGGATCGCCTTACTCTTATATCAAAGGAGGGGGCGATTCACAAATCGCCCCCTCCACATGACAAATTCCTCCCAGTTTGTTCTTCTTTCGTTACGATTGATCTATCTGAGCATCACCCACGCCTATCCCCGGTTTCTATGCTTCCGCCTCCATCTCCCCAAGCGGCAGCGAGACGATCATACACGTGCCCGGATGCTCTGGATCGTCGGTGGCGGGACTTTTCACCCGCAAGCGCCCCCCGTGGGCCTGGACGATGGACCTCACCAGCGCCAGCCCCAATCCCACGCCGCCATAGCGCCGCTTGGAACTGCCATCCACCTGGTAGAAGCGCTCGAAGATCTGCTCCTGCTGCTCTGGCGGGATGCCGATGCCGGTGTCGCAGACGGCCAGCCTGACCCGCTGTCCATCTTCGCGAGCCAACTTCACCGTGATGCGCCCGCCCTCCGGCGTGAACTTCATCGCGTTGCCCAGTAGATTGTCCAACATCCGCTGAATCTGCAACGGCACACCCTCGATGATGAGCGGCGCTTCGTTGCGCGCGTCGCCCATCTCGCGTTCCAAAGCGACGGTGATATGATTTTCTCGCGCCGAAGTCTGGAACTCCTCTACGGCGATGGTCGCTAACTCGCCGAGGTCGATGGCTGTCTTCTCCGGCGTTTCCCCCTTCGCGGCCGTGCTATCGATCTTCCAGAGGAGCGTCATATTCTCCACCAGTTCGCGCAGCATCTCACTCCGCCGCGCGATGATCGCCACCGCGTTGGCCTGCATCGGCGGCAGGTCGCCCAATTCCCCCTGCTGGAGCATCATCGCGTAGCCGAAGACCAGGGAGAGGGGCGTGCGCAGCTCGTGAGAGATGTTCTGGATCAACTCATCTTTCATTCGATCCAGTTCTTCCTGTTGGGCCAGCGCCTCCGCCATTACCTGGGCTTGATGGGCGGCGTCCGCGTAAAATTGGGCGTTCTGCAATGCCAGGGCGATGGGCACGCTCAGCGCCTCGACCAGTTGGAGGTCTTTTTCATCGAAGGCGGCCAGTTGCTTGCTCAGCAGCGAGAGCATGCCGATCAGCTTCCCGTGGGCCTCCAAGGGAACGATGAGGGCAGATCTGACCCAATCGTCAGCGTCTGGCACGTAGCACCAGTACGGATTTTCCCGCACGTCGGGCGCCAGTGCGGAGGTGCGATGGGCGGCGGCCCACTCGGTGAGGCTGATGTCGGGTTTGGCTAACTGTTCATCTAACTTCTTCAATCCTGCCTCTGGGATGCCACGACTGCACAGGGTGCGGAGGCGGTTAGCCTCCTCATCCCACAAGAAGAGCACGTGCTGCTCAGAATGGAGGGGCCGGGCGATTTTATCTAAGGCTTGCGCGCCGACTTCTTGGATCGAAAGCGAGATAGTGGCCGCTAAGGTCTGCGATAGCTCGTTGAGGATCGCCAGTCGATTGCGTTCCGCCTCCAGTGAGGTGATCAGGCGGAGATTTTCGATGGTGGCGGCGACATAATCGGCGAAGAGGTGCAGACGTTGGGCGTCGGCGTTCTCGAAGCGGTTAGGCTGCGTGCTATCGACGTTGAGAACGCCGATGGCTTTGCCCCACACGATTAGGGGGACGCCCAAGTAGGCGCGGATACGCGGCGAATCCCATGCCTCCTGCCATAGCTTGGAGGTTGTGGTATCGTTGATGATGAGCGGGCGTTGTGTGGTGAGCATCTTTTTGTAGGTCGGGAGCTTGAGAATATCGCTGCCGGCCCGGGGCATAGTGTCCGGTTCGGAAGAGAGATACCCATTCCCGGTCCCTTCCATCAGCCAAACCTCTTCTTCTTGAAGGATGAAGAGGTTCGCTGTATCGCCGGGGACGATATTGAGGGCTTGTTGGACGGCGATCTCCACCACTTTGTCGAAAGTGTGCGCCTGCGAGAGCGCCAACCCGGCTTGCAACAGCGCCTGGAGTTGGCGTCGCGAGCGTTCCTGTGCGGTGATATCCACCACGGTGGCGATGAGGGCCGGGCGGCGAGCGTGGATGGCGCGTGCGCCGTGGACTTCAGCCTCGAAGTGCGCGCCATCCTTCCGTTGGCCTTTGAATTTGAAATGCAACGCGCGGCGATTGCCGGAGAGCGCATTCTCCAAATTATTCAGGACGCGCTCGCGTTCTTCGGACGCCACACAACTCCCTACACTGAGCTGCTCCCGTATTTCATCGGGGCTTGCGTAGCCGAACATTTTGACAAAGGCCGGATTCACGTACCGGAACCGCTCATCTTGAATCAACACGACGCCGACGGCTGCATATTCGGCCAGGCGGCGGAACCGCTCTTCAGAAGTGCGCAGCGCTTCTTCCATCTTGTGCCGGCGCGATTCGTTTTGGATGCGTTCCATAGCCAGCCCCAGATCCCCGACCAGCTCATTCAGCAGCCCGATCTCCTCCTCATAAGCGAAGGCCCGGGGTGAGGATGTGCTGGCATTGAAGATGGCGAAAATGTCATCGTGGATCCAGATGGGGAATGCGGCGGTCGTGAGCGGTCGGCCTAAAAGCGCCGCCGGCTCGGCTGCGATGACGTTTTCGCGCTGCTGGAGCGCTTGCTCGGCGACGAGATGTTCGTCTGGCCGACGATCAGCCTGGGTCAGCCAGGCTTCAATTCGAGCCTGGCGCCGGTCGGGCGCCGCGCAGATAGTTTCGAGATGGGGCGTCGGCTCGGGTTCCACGTTGCCAATCCAGACCACATCGTAGCTCCGTTCATCTACAATGATTTGGCAGATTTGCTGGAAGAGAAAGGCGAGCGTCTGCTCGGTATGGATCAGCGCGTGGTTGATGTGGAGAATGGCCCGGAGGATCTGGTTAAGGTTCTGAAGTCGGGTGCGGGTGTTTGCCTGCTCGGTGATGTCGCGGAGCATTCCGGTGAGGGCCGGCTCCCCTCGATATCGCAAAGGGATGGCGGTGATTTCGCCTGTGAAGGTGCTCCCATCCGCGCGGGTGATTTCGGTGTGCCATGGCTCAAGTTGGACGGGATCGCCGCGCGTGAGCGTGGCGATTAGCTTCTCGTAATCTGCCGGCGGCATAAAGTCCGCCAGGCAGATCTTGGTGGGGTTTTTTGTCGTCCCCAGGTGTAATATCTGGGCCATCGCTTCGTTGATGAATTGGATGTGCTCCTCGGCGTAGATAAACAATCCCAACGGCAGAGATTCCGTGAGGATGCGGTAGCGCTTCTCGGAGGCGGCAAGTTCAGCCGTGCGCTGCGCGACCTGCTCTTGGAGATGGCGCGCCTGGCGCTGCGCCTCGCGATCTACGATAAGCGTACTGGTCAAAATCAATAGGAAGATCAGCCAACTGGTGAGGAGGAGCGGCACGGAGGGGAATGCCATCGGGCGGCGCCGTCCAATGCGGAGCGTCCACTCGGTGTTGCCTACTGCGAGCGTCTGTTCCGCGATCGGCAGCAGCAGCTTGCTCGCGTCGCCTGGAGGCCAGAGCGTCTCTCCATTCGCATCTTCAAGCTGGATCACAAAAGCATTTTCGACCTGCTCCTGGAGATCTGTCATCACCTTGTCCAGATCGAAGATACTTTGTGCCACACCGCAGATGCCCACGTGGTGGATGGGCGTGCTGACCACAGCCACGCGCGTGGTCGGATCGATGGTGACGATGGTGGTCGTCAGTGGGTGGGGGATCATCTCCTCGATAGCCGGTATCTGCGCTGTCGGGGGGATGAGGTAGCGGCGGTCGTCGCGCGCGTCGATGTAGCGCAGGGCGTCAATCTCCGGGGAGGCCGCTAGATAGTGGCGGGCAAAACTTTGGAAATCGCGCTCCGCTGGCACCGACGCCTCACGCTTGATGAATGCTTGTATTGCCCTGGCGGCGCTGACCTGATGATGTAGCGTTGTTTGCAGTTTCCTCTGGGCCGCTTCCGCCGCCTGCGTGGCCTCCAATCGCGCGCCTTGCCGCGCGTGATCGAACGTGTGGATCGTGCCGGTGATCGAGATTCCCAGGCTGATTAGCACGATAATGCTCAACACCAGTCGACGATTCATAATCTCACCCTGGCGTCTATCCGCCGGATATTTTTAGATCAAAAACAGTGGGGTTTACCGTAGAGACGCAAAATTTTGCGTCTCTACGGTGGGAACAGCGGTTTGCAGCTAGGCTTTCTCCACCAACGCCCTGGCGATCTGATTGTGGCGCTCAATCGTCGGGCCGAGATCCACCGTGAGCAACTGGCCGTCTTCGACGACGACCTGGCCGTTGATGACCGACAGACTCACATCCTGCGGCTGACAGAAGACCGTCGCAGCCATCGGATCGTGGACTGCGCCGCCGGCGTAGCCCAGCGTGTCCAAGCGCAGCCCGATGAAGTCGGCGGCCTTGCCCGGCGCCAGTTGGCCGATGTCATCGCGGCCCAGCACCTCCGCGCCGCCGCGCGTGGCGAGCCATAACGCCTCCTCGGCGCTCAGCCCGGCGGGATTGCCGCTCACGCGCTGCAGGAGCATCGCCAGACGCGCCTCGGCCAGTAGATGCGAGCCATCGTTGCTGGCGGAGCCGTCGACGCCGATCCCGACCGGCACGCCCGCGTCCACGTAAGCGCGGATCGGCGCGATGCCGGAGGCGAGGCGCATATTGCTGGAAGGGCAATGCGCGACGCCCGTGTGGCTCTGGGCCATCTTGGCGATCTCCTCGGCGTTGATGTGGACGCCGTGCGCAAACCAGACATCGTCGCCCAGCCAGTCTAACGATTCCGCGTAGTCTAACGGGCGCTTGCCGGAGGTCGCCTTGCAGTACTCCTCCTCATCCAACGTCTCGGCTAAGTGCGTGTGGAGCTGCACACCGTAGGCGCGCGCCAGCTTCGTCGATTCGCGCATCAGATCCTCCGTCACGGAGAAGGGCGAGCACGGCGCCACGACGATGCGCGTCATCGCGTAGGGCGCGTCGTCGTGATAGGTCTCGATGGCGCGGCGCGTGTCTTTGAGAATCTCCTCCTCGTCCTCGACGACGCTATCCGGCGGCAGCCCGCCGTCGCTCTCGCCGCGGCTCATCGAGCCGCGACTGGCGTGGAAGCGAATGCCCATCTCCTCGGCGGCGCGGATCTCATCATCGATGGTCGCATCGTTGGGGTAGATGTAGAGATGATCCGAGGCCGTCGTGCAGCCGGAGAGCATCAGCTCCGCCAGCCCGACCTTGGCGCTGACGTAGATCGCCTCGCTATCCAATCCTGCCCAGATGGGGTAGAGCGTGGTGAGCCATTTGAAGAGCACCGCATCCTGCGCGGCGGGCACCGCTCGCGTGAGCGTCTGGTAGAGATGATGGTGCGTGTTGACCAATCCCGGCAGAATCAACATCTCGCCGGCGTCGATGATGGTATCCGCCGTGTCGGGCAGCTCCGCCGTCGGGCCGACCATCTCGATCACATTATCGCGCACAAAAAGGCCGCCGTCCGCAATCTGCCGGCGGTCATCGTCCATCGTCACGACCATGCGTGCGTGCTTGACTAACAACGTTCCCATAGTATATCCTCCTCAAGGGGCTAAGGGTTTGAAATAATCCTTGCGAAGAGGTGGCGGGGAAAAGAGAGTATTTGCGACCTTCGCAAGGGTACGTAAAGGTAATTGAAAGCTGATGTGTAATTAGTGTAGCACGGAGTACAAACGAAGCAACTTTTTGCTTGCGGATTGGAACCTGCACATGAGAGGATTCGGCATGAAAAAAGGCCCGATATCATCATCGGGCCTTGAACATTGAGGTTTTAGGCGGAGAGGGTGGGATTCGAACCCACGGTAGCCCTGAGGCTACAACGGTTTTCGAGACCGCCCCATTCGGCCGCTCTGGCACCTCTCCGGGCGTCTGTCCTTAGACAAGCGTCATTATACCACGAAGCGCCTGGTCTGCAATCTGATTATGGCAGCGGCCCGCCGCGCTCCAGCCACACCTCCAGCGTGCGCCCTACGCTCTCCAGGCTCTCCGGCGAGACCTTGTCGCGCGTGTCCTGCGTCGTGTGCCAGTAGGGATAATCGAAATCGATGATGTCCACCGCCGGGATGCCCAACTGCCGGAAGGGAATGTGATCGTCTAAGATCGCGTGCTTGGGTTCGGGGATGATCCGCTCCTCGTAGCCCAGCTCGGCGGCGATGCCCCAGAGCAGCTCGCTGAGCGCGGGATCGGAGTTGCGTTCGTAGTAGATCTGCTGGTCGGCGTCGCCGATCATATCGACTAAGACCATCGCCTCCAGCGGCGGTTCGCCCGCCTCGCCCCAATGTTGGGCCATATAGCTGGAGCCGACGATCCACTCCCAGCCGTCAAGCCTGCCGTTGTCCTCGGCATCGAAGAAAGCCAGGTAGACGCGCCGATCTACGTCGGCCCAATCGACGGCGCGGGCTAGCTCCAGCAGCACCGCGACGCCGCTGGCGCCGTCGTTGGCGCCCATCACCGGCTCTGTGGGATTGACGTCGTCTTCATCGGCGGCGCGGCGCGTGTCGTAATGCGCGCCCAAGAGTAGCGCCGGCCCCTCGCCGCGCCAGGCGATCAGGTTGCGGACGGGCGTTTCTTTGTAGGTGAAGGTTTGCTCGCGCGTCTCCCAGCCCAGCGATTCCAGCTTGGCTAAGATCATATTCCCGGCGGCCAAGTTGCTCTCCGTGCCGGTGATGCGATATCCCAGGTCGCACTGCTGCTCGACCCACTCGTAGGCCAACTCGCCGGTGAAGGTCTCCGGCATCGGGGTGGGGCTGGGCGTCGGCGTGGCGACGAAGCGTTGCAGCGGCGCGCACGCCGTCACGATCAAGAGCATAGCGATCAAAGACCAGCGAGCTATAAGATAGATGCGATGGTTCATAAGTATTCCTTTCTTTTAACCTTGCGAAGGTTCCGAACGGGTTCTTTGTTGAAAGTTGCTTGCGCTGGACGGATGGGTTTTGTGTTGAGGTGGCTCGCGGAACCTTCGCAAGGGTCGCGTTTATAATAAAAAGATCATCGCCACGCCGGCGAGCGCGACTACTGTGCCCATCACGGCGCGGAAGGTGATCTTCTCATCGAAGATCCAATAGCCCAGCGGCAGCAGAATCACGGGGCTGAGCGCCATCAGCGTGGAGGCCAGGCCGACGTTGCTCAATCGCACGGCCACCAGCGAGAGCGACATCCCCATCACCGGGCCGACGAACGCGCCTATGATGATGAGCTTCAGCCCCTGCCGATCTTCCAGCGCGGCGATGCTCTCGCGCACTTTGCCCTGCACGCCCGCTATCAGCCAGAGGATCACGGCGGCGATGACGACCCGCATCAGGCTCGCGGAGAGGGTGGGGAACTCGCCCACCATCCCCTGCTTGGAAAGCACCAATCCCACCGCCTGGCCCGCCGCGCCGCCGAGGCCGCAGAGCACGCCGATGAGATAATCGCGCGGTGTGTGGTGTTTCTGCGCGGGCGCGTTGCGCTCCAGCACGACCCAGGCAACGCCGCCGATGGTCACGGTGATGGCGACCAGTTCCACAGCGCGCAGGATTTCGCCCAAGAAGGCCCATGCCAGCAGCGTGCCGATCACGGGCGTGAGCGCCATCAGCAGCATCGAGAGGCGCGCGCCGATCTGGGTGAAGGCGTAGAAGAGCAGCCCATCCCCAATCACCAGCCCGGCCACGGCGGAGAGGAAGAGCCAGCCCCAGCGCGCGGCTTCCGCGTCGAAGGGGAAGGGCGCGCCCTGCGCGAAGGAGTGGGCGATGGCCAACATACCGCTCGCCGCCACTAATCGCGTGCGATTGACGATCCGCGAGCCGACGCGCTGCCCCGCCATCGTGAAGAAAATCGACGTGAGCGCCCAAAAAACAGAGGTCATCAAACCGGCCAACTGTCCTAAATATGGTTCCAAGATTTACTTCTCCTCTTGTATTATATTTGACTTACATCTGTAGCAAGCACGCATAAATAATTACGCAATACGGTTTACGGAATACGCATTTTCGCACTAGGTTTTTATATTTTGAAGGGGCTTTGCTGTGCCTTTGAGATTAATCTATCAATGGCCCCTGTTGCCGCAATCGACTGCGCAGCACCCGCGCGTAGGCCTTGAGGCGGGCGGCGCGCAGATCGCGGCGATGGCCCAGCAGCCACTTCGCGCCCTCGACGCCCATCTGCCACGCGTAGTGCGCCATCAGCCAGAGCCGCAAGATCTCCGCGAGCAGCGGGCCGTGATATTTGCGGGCGTAGCGCACTTTGCTCGATTGGAAGTAGATGTGGCGCGCGGGCACGACCTGCTCGCTGCTCTTGCCCTCGTAGTGGATGACCTGCGCCTCCGGCAGATAGACGATCCGCCAGCCCGCCGCCTTGATCCGCCGGCACCAATCTAACTCCTCGGAATACATGAAGAAGCTCTCATCCATGCCGCCGACCTCGGCCACGACCTCGCGCCGGGTCAGCATCGCCGCGCCCATAATCCAATCCACGTCCTGCGTCGCATCGTCGGTGCGATCCTGCACGTAATAGCGGCGCAGCCAGCGACGCGGCGCGAGAGACTCGAGCCACGTGCTTTCCAAAAAGAGCACGGGCAGGGTGGGGAACCGCCGGCGCGAGGATTGCACCGCGCCGTCGGGGTAGCGCAGTTGCGGCCCTACCATCCCGACGTCGGGATGGGCGGCTAAGTAGGCGACCATCCGTTGGATCGCGCCGTCGACCACCTCCGTGTCGGGATTGAGGAGGAGGAGATAGTCGCCCTGCGCGGCGGCGATGCCCTGGTTGTTGCCGCCGGTGAAGCCGCGATTCTCGGCGTTGGCGATGACGCGCACGGCGGGGAAGTCCGCGCGCAACATCACCACAGCGCCATCGCGCGAGGCGTTATCCACGACGATGATCTCCGGCGTCGCGGGGCTTTCCTCGTAAGCGTTGTGGTAGGCGTTGTGGTAGGCGTTGTGGTAGGCGTTGTGAATGGAAGTGATCGCCTGCTTCAGCAGGGCGCGCACGTTCCAGCTCACGATGATGATCGACAACTCGGGTCGCATAGCGGCTAGTACCGGCGCTGCACGGCGAAGTGCGCCAACTCATGCATCGCTTGTCGATGGGGCGAGTCGGGGTAGCCATCGAGCAGATGCTCGGCCTCCGCGATGTGCGCCTCGGCGCGGGCCATCGCCCGGTCGGCGGCGTCGGAGCGGCGGAGATCGTCCACCAGCGTGTGGATCGTCGCCTCGTCGGCGGTGCGCGCCAGCACGGCATCCACACGGGGATCGTCGTGGGTCGCGATGTAGTACAGCACCGGCAGCGTGATCAATCCCTGGCGGAGATCGCTGCCCAGCGGCTTGCCCAACGTCGCCTTGTCGCCCATAAAATCCAATACATCGTCCGTGATCTGGAAGGCCTGCCCCAGGAGCTTGCCGAAGCGATGGAGATTTTCCACTCGGCTCGCCGGGGCGTTGGACAGGCGCGGGCCGATCTCCATGGCTAACGCGAAGAGCGAGGCGGTCTTGGCGTACACGCGCTGATAGTACATCGCCTCCGTGGGGATCGCGCCGCGCCCGGCGAACATCTGCTCCAGCTCGCCGCTGCAGATCACCCGCGCCGTCTCGGAGAAGCGCCGCATCAGAGAGAGATGCTCGCCCCGCGAGGCCAGCTCCGCCGCCCAGGCGAAAGCGATGTCGCCCGTCAAGACCACCGTCTCCGGCGACCAGTGCGCGTTCATCGTCGCTACGCCCCGCCGGAGCCTTCCGTCGTCCAACAGATCATCGTGGATCAGCGTGGCGGTGTGGAGCATCTCCAGCGCGGCTGCCACTGGCAGGACCGGGGCCATCTCGGCCTCGCATAGATGCGCGGAGAGCAGGGCCAGCGCCGGTCGCAGGCGCTTGCCGCGCTGCGCCACCAGCGCCCGCATCGTCGCCTGCACCGAGTCCGGCAATATCGCCAACGGCGCCAGCAATAGCGACTCGACGGCGGCTAATTCATCTTTCAATAATTGGCGATAGGATAGGTCACTCGCGTCCATAGTCCAACCTTATAGAGATCGTAAAGCGTATTGCGTAAAGCGTATTAGTCTTTGATGGCGCGGAGGTTTCTATCCGCGCGGCGAGGGTAGGGTAGCGAAGGCCATTATACCATGGTTGACGCCCGTGATTTCACAGCGGCAGATCAAAGAGCCGAATAGCGTTGGCCGTCGTCGCCTCGGCGACCGTGTCCGGTGTGATGCCCCGCAGCGCCGCGATGCGCGCCGCGACGTGGCTCAGGTAGGCCGGCTCGTTGCGCTGTCCGCGATGGGGATACGGCGTGAGATAGGGGCCATCGGTCTCCAGCAGCAGCCGCTCCAGCGGCGTTTCGCGGGCGACCGCGTGGATCTCCGTGGCGTTCTTGAAGGTGACCGGCCCATCCACGCCGATGTAGAAGCCCAGATCAAGCACCTGTGGCAGACGATCTAGCCCGCCGGCGTAGAAGTGCAACACGCCGGTGCGCGACTCCCTGCCCGCGACCCACGCGCGTAGGATGGCTAAAGTGTCGTCGTGCGCGTCGCGGTCGTGAACGATGACGGGCAGCCCCACGTCGGAGGCCAGCGCGAGTTGCGCTTCGAACGCCGCGCGCTGCTGATCCGGCGCGGCGCAGGGCCAGCCGCGTTCCGCGACCTGGGGCCAGTAGTAGTCCAGGCCGATCTCGCCGATGGCGACGACGCGCGGATGGCGGGCCAGCGCGCGTAACTCGTCCCGCGCCTCGGCGGTCAACTTCTCCGCGTCGGTGGGATGGACGCCTACGGCGGCGAGAAGCTCGCACGGCGCATCGGCGTAGCGCGCCGCCAGGGCCACCGCCGCCCGGCTCGACGCCAAATCGGTGCCCGGTACCATCGCGGCCCGGACGTCGGCCTGGCCCGCGCGCGCCAGGACCGCATCCAAATCGTCGTCGTAGCGGGGATTGTAAAGGTGAACGTGGGTATCGATGAGCATAGATTCTCCTTGTGTGAAATTCTCTGAGAATTAAGAATTGCGAATGATGAATTGCGAATCTTTCCAATCTGTTATATCTGCTTCATCTGCTTAATCTGCTGAGTGTTGCGTGATGGTTGGTATGACGATGTCCTAAACGTCCCTATTATATCCGGGGATGGATTGGAAGTTAAACGACCTTTGTGAATTCCCATATTTGTTGTATCGTTAGGGCATGGTATGGTGGAATGAATTCGATATTCTCAATTCTTAATTCTCAATTCTCAATTCTCAATTCTCAATTCTTAATTCTTAATTCTTAATTCTCAATTCTCAAATGGAGGTTATCCTATGCTTACGAAACACCGATATCTGATGACCCTTGTGCTGGTCGCGATGTTGATCTCATCCTGTGGAACGCCGCCGCCGCCAGCAGGACCGATGCCCACAGCACTCCCCGCAACGGCGACGCCGCTTCCGCCCACCGACACGCCCGCGCCCACGCCGACGGCCACGATCCCGCCGACGGAGACGCCCATTCCGCCCACGGAGACGCCGCTGCCCGAACCGACGCTGTCCAATCCGGCGGAGGCGCGCGATCCGGTCGCCGTCTCGCCCGTGGGGTTGGCGGGCGCTCTGCCCCCCGGCGTCGATGGGATGCCCTGGTGGAATGACGTCGTCTTCTACGAGGTCTTCGTGCGCAGCTTCTACGATAGCGACGGCGACGGCGTGGGCGATCTGCCCGGCCTGATCGAGAAGTTGGACTATCTCAACGACGGCGATCCCACGACGACTGACGATCTGGGCGTCACCGGCATCTGGCTGATGCCGATCAATCAATCGCCCAGCTACCATGGCTATGATGTGGTGGACTACTATCAGGTGGATGACGAGTACGGAACCAACGAGGATTTCCTCCGCCTGATGGAGGAGGCGCACGCGCGCGGCATCTACGTCATCATCGATCTGGTGATGAATCACACCTCGGCGCAACACCCGTGGTTCCTGGAATCCCAAGACCCTGAGTCGGAGAAGCGCGATTGGTACCTCTGGGCCGACGAGCCGGGTCGCCGAGGGTGGCACAAAGGATCGAGCGGCTACTACTACGGCATCTTCTGGGATCAGATGCCCGATTTGAACTACGAGAATCCAGAAGTCACGGCGGAGATGCAGGAGATCATCCGCTTCTGGCTGGATGATATGGGCGTCGATGGCTTCCGGCTGGACGCGATCAAGCATATCGTGGAGGAGGACGATGTGTTGGAGAACGCGCCCGCCAATCACGCCTGGCTGGAGAGCTTCTACGAATTTTATAAAAGCGTTCGGCCCGATGCGTTCACCGTCGGCGAGGTATGGAGCGGCAGCCGGGAGGTCGTGGCGTATGTCGGCGACAAGGTCGATGTCGCCTTCGAGTTCGATCTGGCCGACGCTTTCGTCAGCGCCGCGTTTAGAGGGCGCCGGACATCGGCCGCGTTGGCGCAATCCACCGTAATCGATATCTACCCCGATGGTCAGTTCGCCACCTTCTTGGCGAACCATGACCAAACCCGTGTTCGATCTCGCTTGCTCAACGATGAGCAGGCCAGGCTGGCCGCCACGCTCCAACTCACGTTCCCCGGCGTCCCCTTCATCTATTATGGCGAGGAGATCGGCATGCAGGGCGCCAAGCCTGATGAGAACATTCGGCGCCCGCTGCAGTGGACGGCGGACGGCGGCTTCACCGAGGGCGCGCCGTGGCGCGGCTACTACGAGGATCTGGAAGAGCGCAACGTCGCCGCGCAAGCTGATGATCCTGATTCTCTGCTGAACCACTATCGCGCCTTGATTCATCTCCGTAACACCCACGAGGCGTTGCGCATCGGCGCGTGGACGCCCGTCGAGTCGGGGGATTCCGGCGTCTACGCCGCGCTGCGCGCCTCCGATGAGGAGACGCTGCTGGTGATCGCCAATCTCAAGGGCCAGCCGATTTTAGACTACGCATTAGATTTAGAAGCCGGCCCGCTCGCGGCGGGCGTCCAGCCGACGCTTCTGTTAGGCGAGAGCCGCCTCAACGCGCCCGTCGTCACTGAAACCGGCGGCTTCGAGGGTTACGCGCCGCTCCCTGTGCTGGAGCCTTATGAGAGCTACGTCATCCAACTCCTGCCGTAACGAAATCTCTACGATATTCTAACCCCGCGCTTATGTAGTTCTAATCCGACTGTGTTATAATGCGGTTGAGTATGAGGTGAAAGGCAAACGTTTAAATTTGAGTTAACGTTGGGAGAGAGAATGCCATTAGATAAATTGCATAAGCGATATAAAAATCTGAAGGCCGCTGTTCGGCGGACGTGGTTGCACGTGCGTCGAGGCCTGGATAACACGTGGCGTCGGCCCTACGCCGTTGTGCCTGTTAGGGTAGAGTCAAACGCCGCGATTACGTGGGAGGGTGTAATTTAATATGTTACCTTGGTTTAACATGCAGGATCAAAATTTGGATAAGTTAATCAGTCTGGTGCCGGAAGAGGTCCCCATTCTGCCGCTGCGGAATACGGTCGCATTCCCGTACATCGTGATGCCATTGGCCGTGGGCATTCCGCGCTCGGTGCAGTTGATCGAGGAAGCGGAGCGTGGCAATCGGATCATCGGTTTGGCGGCGATGCGAGATCCTTCTGTCGAGGTGCCGGACAGTAGCGAAGTCTTCGAGACTGGCACCGTCGCCGTCATCCATCGCGTGATGCGGGGCGACGACGACACGCTGACCGTCTTCATCCAGGGCTTGGAGCGCATCAAAATCGAGCAGTGGACGCAGGAAGATCCGTATTTGAGGGCGCGCATCGTCATCGATCCCGACACGGTTGAGGACAGCATCGTCGAAGAGGCGCTGCGGCGCAATCTCTTAGATGTGGCGATGGAGCTGGCGGAGTTGATCCCGCAGTTCCCGGATGAGGCGATTCATTTCATCCAACAGCTTGAAGATCCGCGCTTGTTGGTCTATCTCTTGGCCTCGAATATGCGCGTGGAGATGCAGGAAGCGCAGGCGCTTTTGGAGATGGATCGGCTCTCCGATAAGATGGGCCATCTCGTCCGGGTTCTCGCCCGTGAGTTAGAAGTCCGCGAGATCGGGCAGCAGATCCAGGAGAAGGCCAAAGAAGAGATCGAGAAGACGCAGCGCGAGTACTACCTGCGCCAGCAGATGGACGCCATCCGCGAGGAGTTGGGCGAGGAAGAGGACGGCCGGCGCGAAGCGCAGGAGTACCGTGAGAAGATTGAAGAATGTGGAATGACCGAGGAGGCCAAAGAGGAGGCCATGCGGGAGTTGGCGCGTTTGGAGAAGATGCCGCCCCAGGCCGCCGAGTATTGGGTCATCAAGACCTATTTGGATTGGCTGATCTCGTTGCCGTGGGAGGAGACGACCGACGACAATCTCAACATCGATCACGCGCGCAAGGTGTTAGATGAGGATCACTACGATCTCAAGGATGTCAAGGAGCGGATTCTGGAGTTCTTAGCCGTCCGCAAACTGCGCAAAGAGCGCGAGATCGAGGAAGAGGTATCGTTGGATCTGCAAGGGCGCAAAATCGAAGGCACCGGCGCGATCTTAATCTTAGTCGGGCCGCCGGGTGTGGGTAAAACCTCGCTGGGACAGTCCGTCGCCCGCGCGCTGGGACGCAAGTTCACGCGGATGAGCCTGGGCGGTATGCGCGACGAGGCTGAGTTCCGAGGCCACCGGCGCACTTACATCGGCGCGATGCCGGGCCGCATCATGCAAGCAGTCAAGCGCATCGGCGTCAAGAACCCGGTCTTCATGCTCGACGAGGTCGACAAGATCGGCTCGGATTGGCGCGGCGATCCCGCCTCCGCTCTGCTGGAGGTGCTGGATCCGCAACAGAACCACGCCTTCCGCGATCACTATTTAGACGTGGACTTCGACCTGAGCCAGGTGCTCTTCATCTGCACCGCGAATACTACATCGACCATTCCCGCGCCGCTGCTCGACCGGATGGAGGTCATCCAGATCGACGGCTACACCGAGTACGACAAGATTCACATTGCCCGGCAGTACTTAGTCCCGCGCCAGCTCAAAGTGAATGGCCTGCACGAGGAGGAGATCACGTTCAAAGAAGGGGCCTTCGAGGCCGTCATTCGCGATTACACACGCGAGGCGGGCGTCCGCCAACTGGAGCGCCGGATCGGCAAGATCTGCCGGAAGGTCGCGACGAAGGTTGCGGAATCACAGGATGAGCAGGAAGAACAGGCGGAAGGCGCGGCGGCGGCAGTGAAGGAAGCTGTCACGACGCACGTCGAGGTGGATGCGGAGACGGCGCGCGACTTCCTGGGCAAGCCGCTTTACCGCTTTGAGGCGGCGCTGCGCACCGAGCGGCCCGGCGTGGCGACGGGCGTCGCCTGGACGCCGACCGGCGGCAAGGTGCTCTTCGTCGAGGCGGCCGTTATGCCGGGCAAGGAGGGCGATCTGATCCTCACCGGCCAGTTGGGCGACGTGATGCGCGAATCTGCGCGCATTGCTCTGAGTCACGTGGAATCGCACATGGAGCGCCTGGGATTGGATCGCGAGAAGGGATGGAAGAATCAGAAGATCCACCTCCACGTCCCTGCCGGCGCGGTGCCGAAGGATGGCCCTTCGGCGGGCGTCACCCTGACGACGGCTTTGGTCTCCTTGCTTTCTGGCCGGTCCGTCCGCCCGGACGTCGCGATGACGGGCGAGGTCACATTGCAGGGTCAGGTGCTGCCCGTTGGCGGCGTCAAGCTCAAGACGCTGGCGGCCCATCGCACCGGCATCAAGACACTTATCTTGCCCAAACACAACGAGGTCGATTTGGACGATCTGCCAGATGAGGTGCGCGAGGATATGGACTTTATCCTGGTGGAAGACGTCCAGGATGTGTTGGAGCACGCACTGACGCTGGCACAATCGGAGGAGAATGTTGGAGAAGCATCAGCCGATTTGAAAGGCGCTAAACCCAAGGCTCCGCCCCCCGATCGACCGACCGTACCGGTCTCGCCGTAGCGGCGTCATTCGGCGGCGCTGGTCGGAGTGGCGCTGCGACTTAGATCACAAATACATCAGACCTGATGGGGATTCAATCCCCATCAGGTCTTTTTTTGGTTATCTCTTTCCGACGACGCGACGAGGCGCTTACGTTTTCAGTTTGGGGTGCTCCATTGTATAATGAGATGTGCTGTTCTATACCAAAACTAGTCACCGGACACTTTTTAGCTCACGGATAAACATGGATTAACATTTTTTACATTTAGGAAAACTTTCCGGTAGCCGATTCCGTAATTTGGAATTTAGAATTGCGAATAATGCTATTGAGTAGGCTCCACTGAAAAAAGGTGGTGGGTCTTTTGGATTTTGCCGGGCAACCCCCTCAGCCGCCCTAAAAGTAGCCAAGAATTACGTGTTTGTGGGGATCACAGACCTTTTTCACGTCGCTACCAGGTTGCGGGTGGGATAACACGATTGCACCCAGCGAATTCCTGAAGAGCCAAGATGGTTCACCACAGAGACACTGAGGACACTGAGAAAAAATTAAGATTCTAATTAATAAAATTAAATTCTTAACCGGAAAAACTAAACTTTATTAATCTGATATTTAAAATCTCTGCGTTCTCTGTGTCTCTGCGGTAAAAAACAGGTTGTTTCAGGTGAGTCATTGAGTAGAGATTCAAAATTCGCAATTCGCAATTGGCTGATGTTAGTTTTTATGTTGCAGGAAGAGCCATTCCGGGAATGTAAAGGATAAAATTCAACCTTAATAGACATTGGGAGGTAATCGTTAACGTGGAAAATATCATCGTGATGTCCCCGGAGCAGGCGTTGGAGAAGGACTACTTGGCCGAGTTTCGCCGCACGAAGGTCGTGCCGCAGAATCTCTTCTACACGGCGCAGGGCGCGGAATCTTTTTACACCTATCGCCAGGCCGATCTGCGCAAGATCTGCTGGCAGGACGAGGTGGACTTCTTCACGGCGCAGTCCTTTGTGACGCCGGAGCGCCCGCTGGCCTTCATCAGCCTGGGATGTGGCAACGCTGGCGCGGAGAAAATGTTGCTGCGCGCGCTGGCGACGAGCTATGCCGTGGCCTACTTCGGCGTCGATTCCTCGCGCGCGATGTTGGATCTGGCGCAGGAGACGCTCGCGGGGGAGACCTTCGCGCGTCACTACATCCTGGCCGATTTCACCCACGAGCAGTTTCGTGCCAAGCTTCAGTCGCACATCGCGCCCTACGACGTGCACATCTACGCGCTCATCGGCGGAACCTTCGGCAACTTCGAGCAGCACGCGATTGCCGATGTGATCGAGCAGATGCTGCGGGCCGGTGAGTACCTTTACATCGACGTCGTGCCCAAGCAGGAGGGCAAGGTCGATGATCTGCGCGGGCGCTTCTCGCGCCTGCCGCACAATCTGCCGCGCTTCTTCGAGGGGCTTTTGAAGAAATTGGGTCTCGATCTAGAAGCAGGCCATTGGGTCAGTGAGGAAATCGTCGAGAATGAACTGGACACGCTGCGCTATACGTTCTTCTTCGAGCCGGAGGAGGCGGTCACCTGTCGGTGCTTCGGCGGCGCGATGGAACTGGCGCCCGGCGAGCGCATCCAATTGATGACCATCCGCGCCTACGATCCGCCCTCCCTGAAGGTGTTTATGGCGGAGCGCGGATTCGTCTACGTGGATACCTGCCTCCCCGATGTGGGGGATATGCCGCATCTCTGGCAGCGATTCTTGTTTAAGAAGGTCTAGTTCACCACGGAGACACAGAATACACAGAGTTCTTGAGATTTTTTACCTCTCTGTGTCTCAGTGGTGAATTTGGAGGTTATGATGCCGAAATTCCTGAAGTTTAGTCTGAAATCCTTCTTGCCCTCGACACGGGCGCTTCTATTGGCGGGGATCGCGATCCTTATCCTCGTTCTGGGCCTGTTTTGCGTCGTCGCCTCCGCCGCCCCTCCCACCGACGAAGAGAGCGCGATGGACCCCGACAATCCGCTCAACCGCCCGCTCGCCTCGGCGCTGTTTATGCTGGGGGTGTTCATCTTCCCCGCGATGGCGCTGGCCGTCGAGATCGCCACGCTGATGGAGCGCAAGCCGCCCGCCAAAGCGCTGCTGGGTGCCGCGGCGTTGCTCATCATGGGCGCGGGTATGCTGATGAGTATCGTGGCCTGGCTACCCGATCCGAGCGGTGGCTTTATGGTTCTCTGCTACGGGCCGGTGATGATTCTCTTTGCCGTCCCCTTCATCTCCGCGCTGACCAAGGCTCTGCCCGCGCTGCGCGAAGCGATGGCGGTTGAGCGACAGGCGGCGGCCATCAAGTACATCAAGGCGCAAGATGGCGCGGCGACTTATGCCGGGCTGGCGGATGTGCTGGGCGTCTCCAATTCGGAGGTCAATGCGCTCTGCCGGGATTTGGCAGCGACCGGCGCGATCAGCGGTGTCTGTGAGGCGAAGCATGGGCGATTCTACACCGACGAGGCGCTCGAGCAGAAGCTCCAGCGGCTGTTAGGCTGCGTCGAGGCGCGGGGCGAGATCCCGCTGGACGAGTTGGCCGTGGAAGTGAATGCGCCGCGCGAACTGGTCAAGGAATGGATCTACACCCTCGTGCGCAATGAGCGCTTTTCGGGCTACATCAATTGGGATGAGGAGGTGCTCTATTCCACCGAGGCCAGCCGGATGCGCGATGCCGGGCGGTGCCCGCAGTGCGGCGGCGATCTGGGCCTGGCGGGCAAGGGCGTCATCCGCTGCGACTACTGCGGCGCGGAAATCTTTCTCGGCCAATAACTCGCGATTCGCTGCTTTGCCCATTTGCTGTTTTGTATATTTGTTGCTTTGTATATTTTCTGCTTTGTTGATTTTTGGGGGTATTTTTATGCACGCTGCAATACTGTACTGGTCGCGCACCGGCAACACCGAGAAAGTCGCCCACGCGATCCAGGAAGGACTGACATCGGCCGATTGGGAGGTGGATCTGTTGCGCGTCGAGGATGCTCAAGCAGAAGAAGTCGATTTCTACGCCTACAATCTGATCTGCGTCGGGTTCCCCTCGTATCAATGGTCGCCGCCGAAGCCGGTGGACGCCTATCTCAAGCAGAAGTTCGGCGAGTACAAGCGCCAGGGCCGTGTCAAGACCGGCGCGCCGAAGGTGACCGGTCAGCACGCGCTCATCTTCTGCACCTACTCCGGCCCCCACACGGGCATCGACGAGGCGATCCCCGCTGCGAAATACGCGGGGCAATTCTTCGCGCATCTGGGCTTCACCGTTGTGGATGAGTGGTACATCGTCGGCGAGTTCCACGGCTCCAAGGAGAAGAGCACGCAGGGCTGCTTGGGCGACATCCGAGGTCGGCCCAACGCCGAGGATCTGCACGCAATACGCACGGGCGCGAAGGCGCTCGCTACCTGGCTGGCGACGCCCCATCTCCTGGAGCTTTAGCCCGGATGGTGCTTTTCCGCTTCCAAAGTCAAGCCTAATCTCAGTACAGCCTCTGTGTACTTTCTCGTATACTCGAGGTAGCCTGTTATAGTAAGGTTAATGCAGACCTATTTGGTAAAGATTGGAGGGTCAGATGTTAGATTTACATTTGGATGTGCAGCCACAAACTGCACGCCGTTTACAGAAAATACTCGAATTGCATCCAAATCAAGAAGCGTTTGCTCAAGACATTATCGCTTACCAAATTAAGGAACTGAACAAAGCGATTCTGAATTTGCAATTAGAACTCAAAGCGTACGAGCAAGAGTATCAACGAAGTTGCGCTGACTTTTACGCAGAGTTCAGCCAAGGGCATTTGGATGATCGGGAAGCGTATGTGTTATGGGCTGGTCTATACGAGATGCTTAAGGAAAACCAACGTCGTCTGGAGAGTTTGCGGTGATTATGCAGTATTTCGCGCGGATCGAAGAGATGCTTGCGGAGTTCCCAGACATTCGTCACTATGAACTACAGAAGAAAGTTTATAACACAAAACAAGGTTACATTAGTGATCGTGTTGTATTTGAAGATAGCACTCGCCTGGATTTTGTGGAAGTGAAGGATACCGATATAGTGCATAAGTTGAAGTATCGATATCATTACATGGATACAACCCAGGAGATCATTTTTCGCTATGATAATGCGCCGCATCATCCTGAAGTATCGAGTTTTCCTCACCATAAACATACAAATGATGATGTGTATGAATGTGATGAGCCGAGCTTGGACGGGGTGTTGTTGGAGATTGCGGCGTTGAGACGGGATCGTGCTATGGGGTAAGTTGTGAAATAGAACATAGTGTAATTTAGGAGAGAACTTATGGCCGAGTATCGTATCGAGAAGCACCCGATTTTGCCCGCCGAACCGCTGGACGCATCGGAGGTGATTGAATTCACCTGGCAGGGCGAGACGCTGACGGCGAAGCGTGGCGAGATGATCTCGTCGGCGCTCTTTGCGCACGGCATCCGCACCTTTGGACATCATCCCCAGGATGGCGCGCCGCAGGGCATCTTCTGCGCCAATGGGCAGTGCGCGCAATGTCTGGTCGTGGCGGATGGCAAGCCCGTCAAGGCGTGTATGACGCCTGTGCGGCCCGGCATGCGCGTCGAGCCGTTGGAGGGGTTGCCGGAGCTGCCCGCCGGTTCGGAATCGAAAGAAGAAGCGCCGGCCCTGAGCGCAACGACGGAGATCATAGAGACGCCCGTGCTCATTCTGGGCGGCGGCCCCGCCGGGATGTCGGCGGCGGCGCAATTGGCGGAGCGCGGCGTGGACGTGCTCCTCATCGACGACAAGCATCGCCTGGGGGGGAAGCTGGTCTTGCAGACGCATCGCTTCTTCGGCTCCACCGAGGCCGTCTACGCCGGGACGCGCGGCATCGACATCGCTACCAAGTTGGAGGAGCAGATCCGCGCCCACGACGAGATCGAGGTGTGGCTCAATAGCACCGCGCTGGCCGTCTACAGCGATGGGCTGGTCGGCGTGTTGCGTGAAGGACGGGCGCCGGATGATGAATTGGAGGATATGCAATACGCAATACGTAATACGCAATACGCTTTGGTCAAACCGCAGGTGCTGTTGGTCGCCACCGGCGCGCGCGAAAAATCCCTCGTCTTCAAGGGTAACACGCTGCCCGGCGTCTACGGCGCGGGCGCGTTCCAGACCCTGGTCAATCGCGATTTGGTGCGCGCCGCCGAGCGGCTCTTCATCATCGGCGGCGGGAACGTGGGCCTGATCGCGGGCTATCACGCGCTCCAGGCCGGCATCGAGGTGGTGGGCCTGGTCGAGGCGCTGCCCCAATGCGGCGGCTACAAAGTCCACGAGGACAAGTTGCGCCGCCTGGGCGTGCCCATCTACACCTCGCACACCGTCGTCAGCGCCAACGGCGACGCGCAAGTCGAGTCGGTCACCATCGCGCAACTGGACGATGCCTGGCAGCCCATTCCAGGCACCGAGAAATCTTTTGCGTGCGATACGGTGCTCATCGCCGTGGGCCTCGATCCCGTGGACGAGTTCTTCGAGAAGGCGCGGAACTTCGGCCTGCCCGTCTACGCGGCGGGCGACGCCGAGGAGATCGCGGAGGCGTCGGCGGCGATGTTCTCCGGCAAGATCAAGGGGCTGGAGATCGCGCGCGCATTAGGCGTGACCGACGAACCGGTGCCGGACGAATGGGCGCGCACCGCCGCGATCCTCAAATCCCATCCGGGCCAGGTCGTGCCGGAGCGCATCCCGACGCGGGAGAGCGGCGTCTTCCCGGTCTTCCACTGCTCTCAGGAAATCCCCTGCAATCCCTGCACCGCCGTCTGCCCGCAGCACCTCATCCACATCCAGGAGGATGACATCCGCCAACTGCCCGAATTTGTGGGGCCACAGAATGGCCGGGAGTGCATCGGTTGCGAGCAATGTGTCACGGTCTGCCCCGGCCTGGCGGTCACGCTGGTCGATTATCGTAAGAGCCTGGAGCACCCGACCGTCACGTTGGCCTACGAGTTCCTGGAGGAGAGCGTGCAGGTGGGCGATAGGGTGACGGTCTTGGATGCGGAGGGCGAGGTTTTGGGCGAGGTCGAGGTCACGAAGGTGCGCGCGCTCAAGCGCAATGACCGCACGGTCGTCGTCAAGGTCGCCGCGCCGAAGGCCATCGCCAAGCGCATCGCCGGCATCCGCGTGCAGGCGCCAGAAATCACCGAGGCGCTGGCGCACGAGGTCCGGCGGATGGACGACGACGAGATCGTCTGCCGCTGCGAGCGTGTCACGGCGGGCGAGATCCGCGCGCTGATCCGCAAGGGCTATCGCGATATGAACGAGATCAAGGCGGTGACGCGCGCCGGAATGGGCGCGTGTGGCGCGAAGACCTGCACTAATTTGATTCTCCGTCTCTTCCGCGAGGAGGGCGTGCCGCTGGAGGAGGTGACCTCGAATACGAAGCGCCCGATCTTTATGGAGGTGTCGCTGGGGACGTTTGGGGAAGCGGCGAAGCGGCAAAGCGGCAAAGCAACAAAGCAGCAAAACAACAAAGTAACAAAACAGCAAGGCGGCGAGATAACAGTACCGGCGGATGGGAATTACGATGCGATTATTATCGGGGCGGGGAGTGTGGGGGCGCCGACGGCGTTGGCGATGGCGGAGGCCGGGCTGGAGGTGCTCGTGCTCGATCAGTTCGCCAGCCAGGGGCAAGGCTCCAACAAGGCGGCCATCGGCGGCATCCGCGCCACGCACTCCGATCCGGCGAAGATCCGATTGGGCTTGCGCACGCTGGAGATCGTTAAATCGTGGGAGGAGGTTTACGGCCACAACATCGAATGGACGACCGGGGGTTATTCCTTCGTCGCTTATCGCGAGCCGGAAGCGCAGACGCTCAAGAGCCTGCTGGAGGTGCAACAGGCCTACGGGCTGAACATCGAGTGGTACGATAAGGCCGCGCTGTTGGAGATCATCCCCGATCTGAACCCGGAGGGCCTCATCGGCGGGACCTTCTCGCCGGAGGACGGCCACTGCTCGACGCTGCTGGCCGGCCACGCTTATTACGATGCGGCCAGGCGCGCCGGTGCGAAATTTCGCTTCAATGAGGAGGTCACCGCCATCACATTAGATGGTGAGGGTGGGCGGGTGACGGGCCTCGTGACCGACAAGGGCGCCTATCACGCGCCGGTGGTGATCAACGCCGCCGGGCCGTGGGCCAGGCACGTTGGCGCGATGGTGGGCCTCGATCATCCGATTGCGCCCGATTCGCACGAGGCGGGCATCACCGAGCCGGTGGCGCACTTCCTCAACCCGATGGTGGTCGATATTCGCCCGGCGCCCGGCTCCAGGAACTACTACTTCTTCCAGTTGGGCAGCGGGCAGATCGTCTTCTGCATCACGCCCGATCCGCCGATCCCCGGCTTTGATTGCCGCGAGACGAGCGACTTTCTGCCGCTGGTCGCGCCGCGCATGGTCGGCCTGATGCCGCGCCTGGCGAATGTGCGCGTGCGGCGCACGTGGCGCGGTCTCTACCCGATGACGCCCGACGGCTCGCCTCTGGTCGGCTGGGCGCGCGAGGTCGAGGGCTACCTGATGGCTATCGGGATGTGCGGGCAGGGCTTTATGCTGGGGCCGGGCCTCGGCGAGTTGCTGACCCGCATGGTCACGCAGGAGCTTTCAGCGGAGGACGAAGAGGTGCTGGAGATTCTCTCGCCGTATCGGGTGTTCGAGGGCGAGGAGGCGTTGAAGTAGTCGGGCAGTCCATCTTGTGAAGATGGGATGTACCACTCACGAAAAGCCACGTGAATACGCATCCCTTGTGTCTTATTTCTCAATTCTCAGTTCTTAATTCTTAACCAAGGAGGGGTTTTATGGCATTTAATTTGGCGAAGTGTGACCAGTGTGGGGATTGTTTTATCGCGTGTAAGTACACGGACTATGATCGAGATGGGGCCATCGAGCAAATCCAGAAGCTCATTCGCGGCGAGCAGGCCGAGATCCTGACGGAGTGCGTGACGTGCGTGGCGTGCAACACGTACTGCGAGAAGGGCGCCAATCCCTTCGATCTGATCCTGCGCTATCAGGAGAAATTTGGCGTCTACAAGACCACGGATTCTTACTATCAGCTTGTCGAGACTATCGACAAATCCCCCGGCGAGGTCGAGCCGGGAGAACCGGGCAAGCCGGTGTTCAACATCTGTGCTGTCGATGTCATCCCGCACTTATTTGAAGGGCAACTTTTTGAGGGCGCCACGTTCCTGCGGGGCGGCGCGTATGAGAGCGTATTGGGCGGCATCCACGTGGGCGAGGAGAACTATCTCCGCGATCACCTCCAGGAGAAGATCGATGCTTTGGCCGAGACCGGCTACGATGAGATCATCATGTTCCACGATGATTGCTACGGCGCGTACACGACCAAGGCGATGGAGTACAACGTGGATGTGCCGTTTGAGGTCAAGCATTACGTGGAATATCTGGTGGCGTACGTCAAGGCGCACCCCGATGCGGTGCAGCCGCTGGATATGAAGGTCGCCTATCAGCAGCCGTGCTCCAGTCGCTACACCCCGTGGATTGATGAGTCCATCGATGAGTTGTTTGAGTTGATCGGGGTTGAGCGCGTGGCGCGTCAATACGACCGGCGCGATGCGCTGTGTTGTAGCTCGCCCGTCGCGCCCCATCTGGGCCACGAGGCCGGTGAGGCCAACAAAGCCCGCAACTTCCAGGATGCCTTGGAGCACGACGCGGCGGCGTTGGTCTTCATGTGCCCCTTCTGCGCATTGCAGATGCGCGATGAGGCGGCCGAGGCCGGCCTGGAGCCGATCTTTCTCACCAACCTGGTGCGGATGGCCCTGGGTGAATCGCTGCCCGCGCAAGCCGCAGGCGTTGGCGATGAGCGCGCGCCCATCGTCGGAGCGGTGCAAATCGTTAAAGGGCTGATGTAACCTGTAATTTTACGACGCGATCAAGTTCAAAGGGCCTGATGGGAGAGTTTCCCGTCAGGCCCTTGCGGTTTTGAGGAAAGTGCGATGTATGATCGATATGCGCAATTCGTAACGATAATCTGATATAATAGAGGCGGAATACAAATCGAATTTGAAAGTAAGGACGAAGAGATATGAAGCGACGATTAGATCTAGGATGGCGCATCGTAGGCTGGCTGATTATTTTTGTGGGCATGGTCGTTTCGCTGGGCGCGGCGCCGCCGCCGCCGGAGGGAAGTGCGCGCGTGCGGGAGCTGTTGGCTGTGGACGAAGCGCAGATTCCGTGGCCGATTCACACCCTCGATGTCGAGGGTGGGGAGGTGACGGTCTGCCTCGAAGTACCGGCGGCAAAGCTCCGCGCCGACGCGGGGATGGGCGCCGAGCGTGTTGAGACGGCAGTGGCGCGCGCGCTGACGCCGTTAGATTGGGAGGTCTTGCACGTCCGCGCGTGGGATGCGACGCGGGGCCGATGTCGCGCGCTTTCGGATTTCCTGCCCGCGATGGTCCCCGCCACGACCGCAGAGACGCCCTCGCAGCCGCTGGCGCCTGCCCCGGCACGCCCGACCGATGTCCCCCAAGGGCTGGCCGGCAAGACGGTCTACATCAGCGCCGGGCACGGCTGGTGGTGGAACAGTTGGGCGTGGCGCACGCAGCGCATTGTCTACCAAGGTTTTATTGAGGATCACAACAATGCCGAGGCGGTTGATCAATTCCTCATCCCCTATTTGGAGCAGGCCGGCGCCACGGTGATCCCCCTGCGCGAGCGCGATTGGAACACTGCCCGGGTGATCGCGAAAGAAGACGCCGGCGCGTGGGCCATCGCCGATGCGCCGGGCTACGCCGGGGGCGTCGCGCGCGTCGCCCGCACGGTGACGGGCACGGCCACGATGACGGCCGCCTGGACGTTGACCGTCCCGCAGGCCGGCGATTATGCGCTCTACGCCTGGATTCATCCCGGCGCCGCTCACGCGCCCGACGCGCATTACCGCGTGCATCACGCCGGCGGCGTCGCCGAAGTATGGTTGGATCAACGGCTTTATCAACCGACATGGCGCTATCTTGGCGCTTTCCCCATCACCGAGGGCTTGACCGTCACCTTGGATAACCACTCGGTGATCAGCGGCGCGCTGGTCGCCGCCGACGCGCTGCGCGTGGGCGGTGGCAGCTTCGACAGCTTTGCGGGCCTCCAGCGGCTCACGCAGGTCGATACCACGCCGCCCGCGCCGCCGCATCGTCCCTGGTGGGAGGTCGATCCTTTCTACTTCAGCCAGTGGATGGGCCTCGATCCGGCGGACTTTTCTTACTTCAATACTATCGTCTCGCGCCCGATGTTCGCCCGCTGGCATCACAAGGGCAGCGGCGAGGATGCGCTCTTCATCTCCTGGCACACCAACGGCTGGAACGGCACGACGCGCGGCGCTGAATCTTACATCCACGATGGCTCGACCTACCCGCGCACGGCGCACAGTGAGTTGCTGCAACAGGCGGTGCACGATGAGTTGATCCACGATATTCGCGCCGGGTGGGAGGTGGATTGGATCGACCGGGGCAAGAAGCAGCGCAACTTGGGCGAGTTGCGCATGCTCTGGGATGAAGATCCCACTGCGCGGATGCCCGGCGTGCTGTTGGAGATCGCCTTTCACGATCACCCGGAGGACGCGGCGGCGCTCAAGGATCCGCGCTTTAATCAATTGGCGGCGCGCGCGGTCTATCAGGGCGTCGTGCGCTACTTTGAGGCCCGCGATGGCATCGATCTCATCGAAT
Organism: uncultured Anaerolineales bacterium; assembly: GCA_964496595.1. Lineage (GTDB taxonomy): Bacteria > Chloroflexota > Anaerolineae > B4-G1 > SLSP01 > JAAAOZ01. The sequence continues at coordinate 20,608 of CAZCAI010000010.1, read as the reverse complement.
TGCCGGAGCCGCCCACGCATCTGCGCGCCGAGAATCTGGGCGGCGGGGCTGTGCGCGTCTCGTGGCTGCCGCCGGAGACCGACGCGATTGGCCTGCGCGGGGCGGCCGCCACCGGCTATCGGCTCGCCGTCAGCCGCGATGGCTTCGCCTGGCAGGCGCCGCTCGAAGTGGCGACGACTGCGCACACGCTGACCGGCCTCGCGCCGGGCGAGGCGCTCTATCTCCGCGTGACGGCCACCAACGCCGGCGGCGAGTCGTTCCCCACCGAGGTGCTGGGCGTGCGGGTCGGCGCGCCGAACCTGCTCATTGTCAACGGCTTCGATAAGCTGAATAATTTTGGCCTGGTGGAGGAGGATGATCCCGTCGAGGGCAAAAATCTGCGGATGTGGCTTGCCCAGATGAACCGCCGTGATTACGTCGTGCATCACGGCGAGGCTGTGCCCGCGCGCTATGCGTGGGATAGCGCCAGCAATGAGGCAGTGGCGGATGGTCTGGTGGATCTGGACGCCTACACGATGGTGGACTGGATCTTGGGCGAGGAGTCGCTGGACGAGGCGGGCACGCTCTCCGAGGTCGAGCGCGCGGCGCTGCGGGCCTTTGTCGAAAACGACGGCGCGCTCTTCATCAGCGGCGCCGAGCTGGCATGGGATTTGGAGGCGATGGCGCGCGATACCGATTTTCTGCGCGAGGTGCTGCACACCGTGTATGTGGCGGATGATGCGGAGACCTACACCGTCACGCCGGAGACGGGCGGGGCGTTCGAGGGACTGGAGACCATTGCCTTCGATGCGGCGGGCGAGTACGACGCGGATTTCCCGGACGTGTTGGGAACGATAGGTGGCGCCCGCGTGGCATTGCGCTATGCTTACGTCGCTGGCGCCGGCGGCGCGGCGGCGATTCAATCCGCGGCGGGATGCCGGCGCACGATGGTGTGGGGCTTCCCCTTCGAGACGGTGCGCGCGGCTTCCCGCCCGGAGGTGATGGCCCGCGTGATGGATTTCTTGGACGATTGCGCGCTCTTAGATACGCAGATCGCGTCGCCACGGGAGGGCGCTTATGTCAACGCCGTGCCGCCGTTTGAAGGCTCGGCCTCTGGGGCGGAATTGGAGCGCGTGGAGGTGCAGGTGATTCGCGCCGCCGATGGCGCGGGCTGGACCGGATCGGCGTGGGGCGCGCCGGCGTGGCTGACGGCCACCGGCGTCTTCACTTGGAGCTACGCACTGCCCTCTCCCGCGTACTTCACAGAGGGCGCCTATTTGCTGCGCGCGCGGGCCATCGGCCCGGAGGCTGATCCTTCGCCGGCGGAGGTGAGCTTCTTCTACGACGTCGTCCCGCCGCTATCGCCGACCTTGCGCGCGCCCCTTGACCGGCAGACGCTCTCGCTCGCGACGGCGATCTTGGTCTGGGATGCTCCGATGGACGATGGCGCGCCGCTGCGCTATGAGTTGGAGCTGGACGGCGACCGCTATCAGACAGAGGATACGTTCTACGCTGTCGAGGTGACGCCCGGCGAGCACACGTGGCGCGTCCGGGCCGTCGATGCGGCGGGCAACATCGGGCCGTGGAGCCGCACGGCTATCTTTACCTTCGAGGCGCCGGTCGCCCGCGCCGCCATCTATCTGCCGCTGGTGGGGCGTAACGTTTTCTCCGCGCCGATGACGTGCGCATTGGTGTTGGACGCTGGCTTCGAGGCGGTGGATACGTGGGAGTACAACGCGCTGGCGCAGCGCGTCAATGATGTGGTCTACGCGGGCGATTGGGCCGCGCGGGTGGGAATCCCGCCAGGCGATCCGGGCGCAGCGGCCTACTCATCTGTTGCGCATCGCGTGACGTTGCCGGCGGACGCCGCTGCGATCACCTTGGACTATATGGCCTATCCGATCAACGAGGCTTCGGATACGGGCGATATGCACTATGTGAGCCTGTTGGATGCGGCGGGGACCGTTCACATGCTCTCCACGGCCACCTCGGATGCGCGGGTATGGGAGGTGCGCTCCCTTGATTTGACGGCGTTCGCCGGGCAGGAGGTCAAGCTCTACCTGGGCGTGAAGAACGACGGCGACGACGATACCGCCGCGCTCTATGTGGATGAGGTGTGGGTGCAGGTTTGTAAATAGTTCGTGGGTAACCTTGCGAAGGTTAGTAAGACCTTGTCATAAGGCCCAGATATTTGGGCCACAAGGTCCGCTGGCGTAAATAGCCGATTGGAACCTTCGCAAGGGTAGCTATAGCTAGGTTGAAATCTCCACAAAAAAAATGCCCCCGGAGGCCCTACTCCGGGGGCAGAGGAAAGGAGAATCCCTAACGCCAGGGTGCCCATCCCCGACGTATTGGGTAAATCAGGGTCCGACGGTGCTACCTCAGATCCCCGCTCCGGGGACCGCAATCGGAATGGTGAAGAAAAAAGTACTTCCCTCACCTGGTTCGCTTTTAATCCAAATTCGCCCGCCGTGCATCTCGACCAAATTCTTGGTGATGGCTAAGCCCAGGCCGGTGCCGGGCTGCTCGCGGACGTTGGGATCGTCGGCGCGATAGAATTTGGTGAAAAGGCGCGCCTGATCCTTGGGGCTGATGCCGATGCCGCTGTCGATGATGGCGCAGCGGATGAAGCCTGGCTCCTCGGCCGGCAGCCACACGCGGATGGCAATTGTGCCTTGATCCGGCGTGTATTTCATTGCATTGCTTAACAAGTTGGTCAGCACCTGCCGCAGGCGATCGGGATCAGCATAGGCCGGCGGCAATCGATCCCAAACATCAATGGTCAGGATCTGTTGCTTCTCTTCGATTAACTCGCCGATCATTTCCACGGCATCGTCTAAGGCATCCGCAAACCGGATGGGGCGGGGGTTGATTTGGAGGCGCCCGGTTTCGATGCGCGAGACGTCCATCAGATCGCTCACCAGAATTTTCATCCGGCTGACATTGCGTTGGATGGCGGTGACAAACTCACGTTGTTCAGGTTGCAACTCCCCTACGATGTCGGAGTCGAGGATGTCGGCGTAGCCTAAAATCGAGGTCATCGGCGTGCGCAACTCGTGCGAGACTAGCGAGACAAACTCCGACTTTGCGCGGTTGGCTTGACTCAGCGCTGCGTATAAGCGCGCATTCTCCACGGCAATCGCGATGTTATCCGCCACCCGAAGGACAAATTCGGTCTTCTCCATATTAAACGTGCGGCCTTCGGTCACTAAGTAGAGCACGCCTACCGGTCGATTCTCGCGCAGGAGTGGCAACACGAATCGGTTTTCTTCTAAGATGGGTTGGCGTGTGTAGACGCTTCGAGTAATGGCCTGGATATCAGGTTCCGGGTGGACGCTGCCCTCTTTCGCTGCCCAGCGAATGCCCTCTTCCGCCAGCGTGCCGATGGCGCCGCCTTTGGCGTTGGCCGCCGCGATGGCCCACGTGATGCTGCCCTCCATCACCCGGTTGAATTCCAGGCTGGTGTTGAGATCGCGCGCCATCTCTTGCAAAATCGTCAACTCGCGGATCTTCTGGGAGAGCGCCTGATTGGTCTCTTTGTGTTGGCGCGCCTTGTTCAGCGCCGATGCGGCCTGTTTGGCGAACGCGCCCAACATCGCGCGATCCTCCTCGCTGAAAATGCCCGCTTTGGCGCGATTATCCAGGTAAACGACGCCCTGCGGCTCGCCTTCGTAGATCAGCGGCGCGCAGAGCACAGAGCGCAATCCGTAGGCGATGATGCTTTGGCTGTGCTCGAAGCGCGGATCGACCTGCGCGTTCGTTGTGATAATTGGCTCGCTGCGTTCCAGCGCCTGTTTCACAATGCTATAACTGAACTGTTTATCTTCATCGGAAAATGGATCCCCGCTGGCCGTGCTCTCCATTTCGATCTGGAGATCATCCGCATCATCCTTGTCATTAATGAGCAGGAGCATCCCCCGCTCGGCCTCGGTGATGCGGATGACGGCATTCATCACGGCCTGAATGGTCCGGCGCCAATCCAGCGATTCGTTAATCGACTGGGAAACCTCGTACAACAGGCTCAACTGGGCGCTTTTTTCCAACAACATCTCCGTTTGGAGCTGGCGAACCATAGTCTCCCACTGTTTGAGATGTGAGGTCAACTCCGGCGAGGCGCTGCCGTTCAAGGACTTGCGCTGTTGATGTATTTGGGCTTTGAGTTGAGCGAGCATTTCTTTAGGTCGCGTGGCGTCGATTTTGAGGTTCTCTCTGAGGTTCTCCATGAATAAGTTCTCCTTCCCCGGAAACAAACGGTGAGGACATTGCGTCTGACCAATCCCACAGCCAGTAGGCCAATCCACCCCACGGTTGCCAGGGCGCGAACGCCGCCTTCACCGTTTCCGGGTCGATGTCGTTGCCCTGATGCCAGTAGCGGCTGACGCGATATCGCGCTTGTTCATCTGTGGGAATATAGTCGTAGCGTCCCAGGCTGAGCATAACTAAACTAAGTGTCTCTTGGGTGATTGGGAGGTGCTCTTGGAGGTTCGCGATGAGCGTCTCCTGCGGGAGATTGGCGCTCACCAGAGTTTGGAGATCGTCGCCATCGGTGTGGAAGATATGCGCAATTTTCGCGATCTTTTCGCCGAGATCTCCGCCGTTGTGAGCGACGAGCAGCTTTTCCTTCTGGATGAGCTGGTGTGGTGTGGGAAAGGCATGATGTGTGGGATTGGTGGGCAGGGGCGATCCGAAGGTCTCGACGATCCAAGTGATGTAGGAGTGATGGCGCGCCGGGGGCAGTTGTGTGAGGATCACGGCTTTGATGATATCCTCGAAGAGCGTTGTCCCGCGCAGGAATCGCACGCCTTGACGAATCGCGGAATCCAGCCCTGGCGTGTGCTTGGCGATCTCCAAGAAACCGCGCAGGTTCTCACCTAGTCGCAACATCCGCCAGGTCCGATGGCTGATCTCCTCGGTCTCCTTGCTGGTGAGCCGCTCCCCCGTGTGGAGGATCAAGCCGGCCGGCACCTGGGAGATGATGATAGCCACCGTGTGTCCCGAGGTCAGGCGCTCCACGCGATAAAGTTGCCGTTGCACTTCTCGCACCCGAAACGGTGGGTGCAGGAACCACTGGGAGCGGCGAATGACCTGCGTGAGTGAAAATGTATCTGATACCGTTAGAATCCAGTGCATAACTTCCTTTCCTCCCTGTCTGACTCTAAGCATATCATAGGAGGGCTTGATTGGGGGTTTCGGGGAAGTTACGAAACAGTTAAAGCGAAAAAACAGAGCGAGATGGGAGGAAGTTACACAAAAATGCGCAGGTTGTGCGCAAAAGGGGAATACGAAGCAGAAAAGTGAAAGAAAAACGGGCGGCCCCCGTGAGGGGGCCGCCCGTGGAGATGCGGGGGAAATTTAATTCAGGCTGATGACTTTGATTGGAGGGGTCTCATACAAAGATTTCCTGCACCTTACAACTGAAACCGGGAAGGACATCCCCGCCGTCCAATATGTCGTCCTCCCGCAACGTGGCGGCATGGCCAGAAGGCTCGTGGACGACGACGCTACGGGCATCGGGATAGACGACCCACACACTGCGCACGCCAGCCTCCAGCCACTCGATCACTTTTTCTTGGATGTAGGCGGCAGAGTCGTGAGGTGAAATCACTTCCACCACCAAGTCGGGCGCGATGGCCCAATAGCCATCCGGTTCGCCTTCGGGAGGGATGCGCTCGCGGGCGACGAAGGCCACATCGGGCGCGCGCACGGTATCGGGATTGTGAGCGATCTGAAAACCTGTCTCGGCGGCATAGACGGCGCCGGCGTCATGTTGGCGGACGTGCCTTTCGATGATTGACCCTAGTCGCATAGCTATTCTTCCATGTCGCGTACCGGCAGGACTCATCATAATCAATTCACCTCCCGTCAGTTCATAGCGTTTGCTGTCCTCTCGTTGCTTTTCGGCATCCTCCTGGAAAGACAGCAACTCTTCCGCAGTCATCGTTTTCTCAGTATGGATGGGCGGTTGCACTGTGGGAACCATTTTTACCCTCCTTGTGTAGAGAAATATGCAGAGAAATTCTTCTATGCAGTCACTCCTACTCCTTTAATCCAGCTAATTCCAGTCCGGCGTCCAACATCGGCTCGACTAACGACTCATCCGTCACCTCGCAGTAGACGCGGATGATCGGCTCGGTGCCGGAGAAGCGGATGAGCAGGAAGCCCTTGTCGCCGAGATCGTATTTGTAGCCATCGACGGTGATGATCTCCTCGACGGGGACGCCCGCCAAGGTCTCCGGCTCGGCGTTGTCCAGGCGCTCGCGGGCCTCTGGGCGCTTGGCGTCGGGGAAGCGGGTGTCGATGCGGTCGTAGTAGTAGGCCTGCCCCAGCTTGTCGAAGAGGATCTCGACCAGCTCCGAGGGCGTCTTGCCCGTCTTGACCATCAAATCTAAGAAATAGAGATTGCCCAAGATGCCATCGCGTTCCGGCACGTTGCCCCGGAAGGCGTAGCCGCCGCTCTCCTCGCCGCCGATGAGCGCGTCGGTCTCCAAGAATTTGGGCGCGATATATTTGAACCCCACGCCGGTCTCGTGGACCGGCACATCGTACATCTTGCCCAGCTTGTTGAGCATTGAGGTCGTCGAGATCGTCTTGATGATTGGGCCGCGCTCGCCGCGAACCTCCAGCAGATAGTAGGCCAGCAGCGCGTAGACGCGCAACTGGTCGATGAATTCTCCGTTCTCGTCGCCGATGCCCATCCGGTCGGCGTCGCCGTCGTTGATCAGCAGCACGTCCGCGCCGATCTCGACGGTGCGCTCCAGCGCCGCATCGATGTTGGGGCGGATCGGCTCCGGGCGCTCCATATCGGGGAAGAGGGGATTGCGCCCGCCGTGGATTTCCTCGATGATGTTGTTCCCGCCGCTCAGCAGATCAGCGTACCAGCCGGCGGCGTTGCCCCACATCGGCTCCGCCAGGATTTTCAAGCCGGCGTTGCGGAGGGCGTCCAAATCCACCAGCTCGCTGATGTGCTCCACGTAGGCCGGTTTGGGATCCCAGCGGCGCACCAGCGATGTTTCCTCCGCTTCAGCGAGGGGCATGCGATGCACCGCTTCCATCGTGTAGGGGATGTACGATTCGATTTCTCGCAGGCCGTCCGGCGCGATGGCGCCGCCTTGTGGGTCTCGAACTTTGAAGCCGTTATCGGGTGGGGGGTTGTGGCTGGCGGTGATGTTGATCGCGCCGCCGGCCCCGCGCTCCACCACGCTGTAGCTGATCACCGGCGTGGGGGCGTTGCCCTTCGTGAGCCAGACGACGATGCCGTTGCCGGCCATCACCTCGGCGGCCGCCTCGGCGAAGAGATCGCTACTGAAGCGCTGATCGTAGCCTATGACGACGCCCTGACTCGCCAGTTCGTGACGTCTCAGATATTCCGCAAATCCCTGCGCGACGCGACGCACGTTATCGAAGGTGTAATCCTCCGCGATGCGCGCCCGCCAGCCGTCCGTTCCAAATTTGATATCGCTCATGGTTCCTCCTTGGGAAACAGTGTGAAACAGTTGAAAGTTACAGGTTGCACGTTGAACGTTGCTAAAGTCGAACGTCAAACGTCAAAAGTGTGAGAATGTGATTGTGTGGTGATTACCCGCACGTGTGGTTACACACGCCTGATCTCGCTGAGGAAACTCGCGCCAATTTCCGGCGGTTCCAGCTCGAAGATGGCGGCGATGGTGGCGGCGACATCGGCGAAGGTCTCCCGTGTGCCCAAATTGACGCCGGGCTTGACCTGCACGCCGAAGACCAGCAGCGGGACGTACTCTCGCGAATGATCCGTGCTCTCCGTGGTGGGATCGACGCCGTGGTCAGCCACGATCATCGCCACGTCAGTGGGGCGCATCTGCGCGCGGATGTCGGGCAGCCGCTCATCGAAGGCGGCCAGTGCGCCCGCGTAGCCCTCCGGATCGTTGCGGTGGCCGTAGATCATGTCGTATTCGATCAGGTTTGTAAAGAGCAGCCCCTTGAATTCCTCCTGGAGGAACTCCAGCGTGGCGGCGATGCTGTCCTGGTTGTTCGTGCGGTGCTTGTTGAGCGAGATCCCCGTGTTGCCGAAGAGATCGTCGATCTTGCCGACGGCGGCCACATCGTGTCCGGCGGCGACCAGCTTTTGCATCATGGTGGGGCGCGGCGGGAGCAGGGGGTAGTCGTGGCGCCGCTCGGTGCGCCAGAAATCGCCCGGCTCGCCCCGAAAGGGCCGCGCGATGACGCGCCCCACGGCGTGCTCGCCGCGCAGCATGTCGCGCGCAATTTCGCAGATCTCGTAGAGTTCCTCGATGGGCACTTGCTCCTCGTGCGCTGCGATCTGGAAGACGCTGTCGGCGGAGGTGTAGACGATCAGGTTGTGCCCCGCCAGGTGCTCTTCTCCCAGCTCCTGGATGATGACGGTACCCGACGCGGCTTTGTTGCCGATGACGTTGTAGCCTGTCTTTTCCTCGAACTCGGCGATGAGATCGGGCGGGAAGCCGTCGGGATAGGTGGGCATCGGGGTGGACGAGTGGATGCCCATCAGTTCCCAGTGGCCGGTGACGGAATCCTTACCCTTGGAGATTTCGGCCATCTTGCCGTACGCGCCTGACGTGTCCTCGCGCGGCGGCACGCCTTGGATGTCGGTCAGGTTGCCCAGGCCCAACGCCTGCATATTCGGCAGATCCAGCCCGCCGATGGCGCGCGCGGTGTTAGCGACGGAATTACTGCCCACGTCGCCGTATTCATCGGCGTCAGGTAGCGCGCCCACGCCCACGCCGTCTAAGACGATGACAAGTACGCGGTTAATGTTCATAAGAGGTCTCCTTGTGGTTAGTTAGGGGGAACAGGTGACAAGGTGTTCGTTGTCGGTCAACTCTATTGCAATGATTACAGTGGGTCTACCAAATCCTCTACACGGCGCAAGAGCGCGCCAACACGCTGCGTAACTTTCCTCCGCCTTAATGGATCTGTTACTCATGCCGCCTAATGCTTGCCAATCTTTGCGCGCCGCCAGCAACAAGACTCGCGCTTCCTCGTGATCGGCCTCAGAGCTGCCCATAGAGCACTTTTCCCTCGCGCAACGCCCGCGCGATGACGTGATTGCGCGCATCGCGCCACTGTTCGATTTCGTCCCGGTTATACACCAAAATATCCTTCGCCACCATAAACCGGGCCAGCGCCCGCCACACCTTGGTCATCTCGTTGCGCCGGTCACGGTGTTCGCCAAATGGCGCCGCCTCAACAATCAACAAATCCACGTCCGAATCTGGGCGCGCCTGGCCGGTGGCGTGTGACCCAAACAAAATGATCGCTTCCGGCTGCACTTCCTGCGCCACCGCCACTACCATTTCACGGAGCAAAGCATCATCCACAACCTCTCTTGCCGGCGTCTTTGTCTGTGTCATTATGCACCTCCATTTACAATGTAGCTAAGATTAGGCCGTTCCAAGAAAATAAGTCTCCCAAAAACGGGGAGTTTTCAGAGGGAAAAACATCAGGTTTGGGAGGTTTTAATTTCTGGAACTACCTTAGCGCGATTGTCAATCCGCATTCCTGGCTACTTTTAGGTCTACTGAAGGGGTTGCCCGGCAAAATCCAAGAGCACCATCCCCTTTAGTTTAGGATGGCGCCTACAGCTTATGCTCTTCCTTCAGCAACGCCATATCCGCCTCCACCATCATCTGGATCAGCTCCTCGAAGCTGACCTTCGGCTCCCATCCGAGCTTTTCGCGCGCGCGGCTGGGATCGGAGACCAACAGGTCGACCTCGGCGGGGCGCATGAAGCGCGGGTCCTGGTAGACGTGATCCTGCCACTTCAGCCCCACGTAGGAGAATGCGGCCTCGCACAAATCCTTGACGGAGTAAGTCCTGCCCGTCCCGACGACGTAATCGCCCGGCTCATCTTGTTGGAGCATCAGCCACATCGCGCGCACGTAATCGCCCGCGAATCCCCAGTCTCGCCGGGACTCTAGATTGCCCAGGCCGACCTTTTCAGAAAGGCCCAGCTTGATCTTGGCGACGTTGTACGTGATTTTGCGGGTGACGAATTCCAGACCCCGGCGCGGGCTTTCGTGATTGAAGAGAATGCCGGAGTTGGCGTGGAGATCATAGGACTCGCGATAATTGACCGTGATCCAGTGGCCGTAGACCTTGGCGACGCCATAGGGCGAGCGCGGGTAGAAGGGCGTATCCTCGGTCTGGGGCACCTCGCGCACTTTACCGAACATCTCGCTGCTGCTGGCCTGGTAGAAGCGGATTTCAGGATCAACGGTGCGGATCGCCTCCAGGACGCGCGTGACGCCCAGCCCCGTCACGCCGCCGGTGAAGACCGGCTGCTTCCACGAGGTGGGGACGAAGGATTGCGCGGCCAGATTGTAGACCTCCTGGGGATGATATTCGCGCAGGAGATTGAGGATCGAGCCTTGATCCTGCAAATCGCCCGAAGCCAACGTGATTTTGGGTTGGATGTGATGGATGCGGTTGAAGTTCACGGTGCTGGTGCGGCGCACCATCCCGATGACCTCGTAGCCCTGCTCAAGTAAAAACTCGGCCAGGTACGAGCCATCCTGGCCGGTGATGCCGGTGATTAACGCGCGTGGTTTGGTCATAATTAGTCGTCCTCCTTAAGCGTTTTGAGTTGTACAGTTGTGTTTTGAATATGAACCGTCAAGTCTTGCAAAAACCACGTAATACGCATTACGCATTACGCATTACTCTTCCCCGCCATTCCTCGAGGACATCCTCGACCGTCTGCGTGAAGGGGATCTCCGGCGTCCAGCCGGTGTCTAACGTGAGCCTGGCCGGGCTGCCGTAGACGATGGGCACATCGGCGGGGCGATAGCGCGCCGGATCGATCTCGATGCGGATGTCGGCGCTCGACAGCTTGAGCAGGTGATCGACCAGCGACTGGACGGTGTGCGCCTCGCCTGTGCAGATGTTGTAAACCTCGCCGGGCGCGCCCTTGACCAGCAGCGCGTGGTAGCCCCGCACGACGTCGCGCACGTCGGTGAAGTCGCGCGCGGGCGTGAGGTTGCCGACGTACATCACCGGCTCCTGCTCGCCCCGCTCGATCTGGGCGACCTGGCTGGCGAAGGCCGGCAGCACAAAGCGCGGCGACTGCCCCGGCCCGATGTGGTTGAACGGGCGTACGCGGATGATGGGCATATCGAAGCTGATGAAGTACTGGTAGCCCATCACGTCCTGCGCGACCTTGCTGACGCTGTAGGGATTTTCCGGTCGGAGCGGGTGCTCTTCGATCAGGGGGAGATCTTCCTCGGCGGCGCGCCCGTATTCCTCGCCGGAGCCGATCACCAAAATGCGCGGGCTGGTATCCAGGGCGCGGCAGCTTTCCAATAGATTGAGTTGGCCCTGGATGTTGTTCTTTAGCGTGCCCCACGGATCCTCGTAAGCGGTGGGGACGTGCGATTGGGCGGCTAAGTGCAGGACGTAGTCGGGCGGGTAGCTCTCGACGACGGCGCTGGTAGCCTGCTCATCGCGGAGATCCAGAGGAATGATCAGCTCGCGCTCTGGATCGATGGCCGGCGCGGAATCGGGGTACGACGTCCCCACGATGGTCCAATCGGTGTGGGCCAGGAGATGGCGGCGGAAATAGGCGCCGACAAATCCAGTAGCCCCGGTGATTAAAATGCGCATAATGGCTCCTTGTGATGTTCCCTTGTGGTACTGTGGTATTTGTTGTGTCGTGGGATTTCAGAAGTATGACGACAGGACGACCTTGCGTCATTTGATTTTGAAGGATTGAGCTTGTGCGTTCTCGACATATCGAAGGTTTTACGAACGCGATCTGAGAAGATTATACAATGAGAAAGCGTAAACTAAAAACACGGGGCGCCGCGCTTTACTGCCAATCCAAGAGCGTGACCTGCCCCTCATCGGTGAGCGGCGTCGCGGTGTTGGTCGCCAGCGACAGCAGATAGAGGTTCTCGTGCTGGACGAAGGCGATCTGCTCGCCGTCGGGACTCCAGCGCCACGTCGGCGCCGCGATGCCGGCTTGATCCTCCGGCGGAAAGAAGCAGCTTTGATTGGAGCCGTCGCGGTCGATGGTGCAGAGCATGTACGCGCTGGTCTCGCTTTGGTAGGGGACGCGCGCGCGCCCGAAGAGCAGCGTGGCCCCGTCGGGCGCGAGGCGCGGCGTGGCCCACATCCCGACCTCGGAGGCCAATTCCGCGCTGTAGGCTCCCGTCGCCTCGATCATCCACAGATCGAAGACCGGACTCTCCTCCGGGTCGGCTGGGCTGCCTGCCGCGCTGTGCAGCGTCGCCGCGATGAAATTGCCGTTCGGCGTCCAGATCAGCTCCGGGTGCCACGCCCAACTGCTGTAAGTGCGATATGCGGGGTAGGTGATCAGCGGGGTCTTGATATTGCGACGCCCATCGACTACACCGATTTCGTCCGGGCGGCTGTAGGCCAGTCGCTCCCCATCCGGCGACCAGGTGTAGCGTGTGCCCCACCAGCCGTAGCCGCCGCCCGCCTCCGGCTTGAGGACTTCGCTGTGTATGAAAAGCCGCCCGCTGAGGCTAAAGCGCGCGATCCACAGGTCATTCTCGCCGCGCCAGCCCGGCGCGCGCGTCACCGTCGTGGCCGTCGTCCACGCGACGCGGTTGCCGTCCGGCGACCAATCGGCCCAGAGGACATTGCGCACGTCCATATCGACGGGCGCCGCGTCCGCCTCGCGGGTGTTGATCATCCACAGCGCGTTGAGATCGCCCGCTTCCGTCACGGCGCGGGTGAAGAGCAGGTGCTCGCTATCCGGCGAGAGCGTGAAGACGCGCCCGTCCAGATCGCCCAAGTTGGTGAGCCGTCGCCGCGCGCGATTGTTCCCGCGCATCAGCCAGGCGTCTTGCGAGTTGAGGTAGGCCAGCGTGCCGGTGATGGTGACCCGTTCCACCTCCGGGCGCACGCCGATCAGGATGACCTCATCGCGAGGGGCGCGCGTCAGGCGCTCCTGCATCAGCGTCCGTGCGACCGGCTCGCCGTTCTCTTCCGTGATGCGATAGACGCGCTCCAACACGCCGGTTTCGCCCGTCTCCAGCAGCCGCGTCTCGCCCTCCGCTAAGTTCGCGTCGCGCACGGTGCGCCGCTCGAAGGGCACCGTCTCCGTCAGTGTCGTGGTGTGCTGCGTGACGCGGATCACCTGCACCGTTGCGCCGTCGGTCAAGGCCGTGGTCTCCGGCGGCGTTACGCGATCCAACGGCTCCAGGGTGACCTCGGCCTCGTCCAGCAGCGCGCGCACGGTCTGGGCCTCGGTCTGGAAGGTGCGCTGCTCGCCATCCGCCACGAGCGTGACGCGCCGGGGTGTGCTCGGCAGCGCGGTGCAGGCGGCGATGGACACAATAAGGAAGGCCATCGCCAGCACAAGTGGGAAGCTCTGTTGTCTCATAGAATTACCCTCGCCTGGCGCGTCATCACGGCGTCGGCGAATAGACCGGCCCCCAGCGTAGCGTGGTTGCCCCCTCCAGCCGCGCGGCGACATCCCAGAAATGCCCGCTACTGGTCACGCCGATGCGCGTTGGGACGCCGGCGGCGTCTTGGATGACGAAGGCCGAACCGTCGTCCGTCCAGTGGATGGCGCCGCCGAGGTCGTCATCGCTCAGGAGCGCGACGGGACGGAACCGCGTCTCGGTCCCCAGGAAGTAGAGGCCGGGAGCTGGGCCGGCGCAAGCCGCGCCGCAGCCGCGATGGAGGAAGGCGACCCCGCCATCCGGTAGCGTCTGCGGCGCGTCGGGATGGAGCGGCCAGCCGCTGGTGTGGCAGATACCCTCGCTCACGCTGGCGGCGCCTGTCGTTGCATCGGGCCAGATTTGATAGAGGCAGCCGATCTCCGGTGTATCAACGGCGACCCACATCCCCTGCGCGCCCCAATCGGCGCTCAGATGCCCCTCAGCACCGACGGTCAACTCCGGAAGCAGGTACGGCTCGCTGCCAACGTTATCATCTTCATCTTCGGCGGGCGGCGCGGCTAAAAGCTCGGCGATGGACAGCAGGCCCAACGTCCGCGTTGTCGGGCCGTGGATCTCCAATGAGAGCCAGGCTTGGTCGGGGGAGAACTCGCCCAATTCCCAGCGCAGATTCTTCTCTTCTAAGGCTGAGGCGGACATCGCGAGGCGGGCGGGCGCTGCTTCGTAGGTCTCCTTCTCGGTCAGCGCGCCGACCCAGACGCCGTGACGGTCGCTGAAAGCCACGTGCGTCCCCTGTGGCGAGAGGCGCAGATCACCGCAGGGCTGTTGGGCGTCGCCCTCGCAGAGGCCTAAGATGTGTTGCAACGCCTTTGGATTTTGGAGATCGAGTGCGAGCACGGAGCCGAAGGGGTGCTCCGTCTGGCGCGCGACGCCCTGGCTGGCCCTGGGGCGGACGTCCCAGGCGAGGTAGATCATCCAGCGCCCGTCCGGCGTGATCGCGACCTGAGTCGGCTGGATGGGCGTGTCTTTCACCAGCCGGCCCGATGTAGGCAGCGGGATGGACGCCCACTGCGCGCGATCCACTAGATGCGCCTCGCCGCTGGCCGTTACGTAGACTAAGTATCGGCCATCCGAGGTGAGAGCGTACGCCACGACGTTGGGATTGGACCTAGGCGCCTCGGTTTCGGTCGTCTCCGTGAGACCGTCTGTGCTCGTGAGCGGGGCTGTTGGCAGCGGGATCGCCTCGGCGGCGCCGCCTTCGGCCAGCCACTGCCAGAGCTGTCCCGCGCGGAGGAAGTAGAGATCGGCTGGGAGGGCGGGCCATTCTTCTGTTGCTGGCGCGCTCGGCTCCGGCGGCAGAATCAGGCCGGGCGGGAGTGTGGGCGTCGGCTCCGGCGTGGGCGTCGGGGTGGCGGTGGGCGTGGGTGTGGGGGTGGACGTCGGCGTGGCCGTGGGCAGGATGGGCGTTCGCGTGGGGGTGGGCGTTGGCTCCGGCGTACTGGGTTGACAGCCGCTGACGATCACGCTAAGCGCGAGCCAGAGTGCTAAGGCGATGCGGCGCCGGTTATGGATGGAGATCATCATCGTCCGATCAACCCTTGCGCATCTCGTGATTGACTTCTGCGCGGTCGAGTTGAGATCGCACGAGGCGGCGCGCTTCCGCCTCGGTGGCGATTTCGCCGGCGGCCTGCGCCTCGCGCAGGGCCTCCAGCAAATCCCCGATCGCAGGGCCTTGGGGAACGTTCATCGCCAGCAGATCGTGGCCGTCGAGCAGCGGCGGCGGCGCGATGGTCTCTTCTTGGCGGTGAAAGTAATCGTCCAGGAGCATCTCGGCGCTTTGCCGCAGGTTGAGCCAGCGCTTCTGATTCAACTTGGGGCCCCAGACGGCTAACGCATCGGCCAGGGCGAGGAGCACGACGCCCACGCCGCTCTTCCCGGTGGCGCGATAGAAGCGATAGCTGGCCCGGCGACTGCCGCCCGACTTGCTGAAATCGATGAGGCGCATGTGATGGCGGACGAGTGCGACGACGAAGTCGATGGCTCGGTTGGGGAAGTGGAGCGCCCGCAGCCGCGTCTGGGTCGTCTCGGCGCTGGCCCTGGCGTGGCCGTAGAAGTGCGTCAGCCCGCGCTTATCGACGGTGCGCGTCTTGGCCTTGCCGGTATCGTGATAGAGCGCGCCCCACTTCAGCAAGTCGCGGCGGGGCATCTCCACGCTCAGCTCGGCGTTTAGATAGTCTAACAAGGGCGCTTGGAGGGGCATCAGCGTCTCCTCGAGTTGCTCCCACGCCCAGTTTGGCGCGGGGACGTAGGCCCGCGTGCTTTCGGGGCGCGGCGCGCCGTTGAGCATCGCCAAGATGCCTTCCACGGCGGAGACGGCGGCCAAGGTGTGCTCCCAGGTGCTGGCGTAGTGGTGGGGCCAGGATTGGCAAACCGACTGGAGGGTCTGCGCTTCGGGCAGGATGTAATGCAGCAGGCCCAGATCGGCCAGGGCCTGGAGGCTATGGGGCGCGGGGACGCTGGCGAGGACGTGGCATAGCTCGGCCTGGATGCGCTCGGCGGCCACGGACTTGATCTTGGCGGCCTGCGCCTGGATCGCCATCTCGGTCATCGTCTCCAGGTGAAAGCCCAGCGCGCCGGCCTGTCGCACGGCGCGCAGCAGCCGCGCGGGATCGTCGCTGAAGCTCCGTTCGCTGGTGACGCGGATCAGTCTGGCGGTCAGGTCCTTCTGCCCCCCGTGGGGATCAATGATCTCGCCATCCAAGGTCATCGCCATCGCGTTGATGGTGAAATCGCGCAGATGAAGATCCTCGGCCAAATCCGTCCCGCGCAAGGCGGCGAAATCCAACGTGATGGGGCGGTGGGTGGCGGGGTGGGCGACGACGACGCGCCCGGTATCGCGCGCCTCATCCAAGGCGTAGTAGGCGGTGTGAAGTGTGTCGGCCACCTCGCGCGCGATCTCGCGCCCGCTCCCGGCCACGGCGAAGTCCCAATCGTGCAGCGGACGGCGCAGCAGCAGGTCGCGGACGGGGCCGCCGGCCAGCCAGATGCCTTCCTCCGGCAGCACGGGCCGGATGTGGGCCAGGGGCCATTCGGGGATGAGGACGTGGGGTGGATGCGGGGCGACCCACATCAGCCGGAGGCGTTCCTTGGGGAGTTTGGCGCGCGCGGCGTAGCGGGCGTAGGCGGCGGTATCGCCCACGCTGGCGACCTGGTCATTTTCGCGCAGAGCGATCCAGCGCCCGGCGTACAGACTCCAATCGGTCATGTCGTTCGATTCCTCCTATGACGCCGGTATCTCAAAGGGCATGCGGCGCGCTGGAGGGCGCGCCGCATGGATGGGATCGGGCGTCGGTTTGGCGTCGGGGCGGGCTACACGCGGGTGACGTACTCGCCGCTGCGAGTATCGACGCGGATGACGTCGCCAGCCTCGACAAAGAGTGGGACGCTGACCTTTAGTCCGGTCTCGCAGGTGACGGATTTCTGGGCGCCCGTGGCGGTATCGCCGACGACGGCCATCTCGGCTTCGATGATCTCCAACTCGACGGTGGGCGGCAGTTCGATATCGATTGATTCATTATTCAACATCACCAAGACCAGTTCCTTGCTCTCTTTGAGATACCCGGCCTTCTCTTTGATCAGTTCCTGGGGAATGCGGGTTTGGTCGTAGGTCTCAGTATCCATAAAATAGTAGAATTCCCCATCCTTATAGAGATACTGGAACGTTCGGCGCTCGACTGGGGCTTCTTCGAAGCGGTCGTTATCCAAGAAGTTCCGGCGCAGGATCGTGCCGCTGCGCAAATCGCGCAGTTTAGTGCGGATGATGGCGTTGCCTCGGCCCGGTTTGTGATGTTGATACTCCAAAACCTGGTACAGTTTTCCATCTAGGAGAAACGTGGCGCCTTTTCTTAATTGATTCGCATCTAACATAGTTTTTCTTCCCTTTTTCTTGTGGATATTGTCAGTGCGATGTATTATACCTTTGGAGGATAACTCGTCAAGGTTTCATTCGATCCTGGGATTTAAGGGGGGCGTTGTGCTTTTGGGGGATTGGTGTACGATAGATGAAAGAAAGTCACTTTGAGGAGGCAATACGAGTGGATATAAGAACTGAGCGGTTGGCGAAGTTGTTGGTGGGATATTCTGTGGATGTGCAGCCGGGCGAGTCGGTGGCGATTATGGCGTCGCCGCTGGCGGCCGAGTTGGTGCGCGGCATCTATGAGCAGACGCTGCGATGCGGTGGGCATCCCCTGATCTATTTAGAACTGCCCGGTCTGGAGGAGATCTTCTTCCGCTGCGCGGATGAGGCGCAGTTGAAGCACATCAGCCCGGTCGAGAAGATGGTTATCGAGGAGTTTGACGCGCTGATCAAGATCCGCTCGGCGGCCAACACGCGGGAGTTGAGCGGTATCGATCCGCAGCGGCAGACGATCCATAGCAAGGCGCGCGCGCCGTTGCTGCGCCGCTATATGGAGCGCGGCGCCACGGGCGAGCTAAAATGGAACAGCACGCTCTTCCCCACGCCGGCCTACGCGCTGGAGGCGGATATGAGCCTGCGCGATTATGAGGCGTTCGTCTACAGCGCCTGTTTCTGTGATCGCGAGGACCCCCTCGCGGCGTGGCAGGAGATCCATGATAAGCAGGCGCGCGTCATCGACTGGCTGAAGGGCAAGAAGGATGTGAAGGTCGCCGGCCCCAACGCTGATATGACGCTCTCCATCGCGGGGCGGACGTTTATCAATTCGGACGGCCATTACAACATGCCCAGCGGCGAGGTCTACACCGGCCCCGTCGAGGATAGCGCGAACGGCTGGGTGCGCTACACCTATCCGGCGGTCACCGGCGGGCGCGTGGTCGAGGGGATCGAGTTGTGGTTCGAGGATGGCAAGGTCGTCAAGGCCACGGCCAAGAAGAATGAGAAATATCTCCATCAGATGTTGGATACGGACGACGGCTCGCGCTACTTAGGCGAGTTCGCCATCGGCACCAACTTTGGCATTCAGCGCTTCACCAAGCAGATCCTCTTCGATGAGAAAATCGGCGGCAGCTTCCACACCGCCGTCGGCGCGGGCTATCCAGAGACCGGCAGCCAGAACCGCTCCGCCATCCACTGGGATATGATCTGCGATATGCGCGACGGCGGCGAGATCTGGATCGATGGGGAGTTGTTCTATCAGAACGGGAAGTTTGTGATCTAGGGGGTTGTTTCGTAGAGACGCAAGATGTTGCGTCTCTACGATGATAGACGGGAAATACATAACGAAGAAGCCCGGTGGGGGTTATCCTCCACCGGGCTTTTTTACTTGCGCCGTTCAGCCTTTCACTTGATCGGCCACGACGGGATCACCGCGTCGATCTCCGCTATCAGGCGCATCGTCTCCTGCAAGGCAACGACGATCTTCTGATAGTGCATCAACTCACTCAAAGAAAGTTCACGCCCCTTGCGATCCTTGAGCCACTTATGCAGGACCTGATACCCGCCTACCTCGAATTCCCAGACCTCCGCCGGCACACCGGCGAAGTATTGCTCCAGGTTGATGTAGACCCGATTTTGCTCGGCCACCTCGCTCGTCTTGGTCCGTGACTCGCCGGCAGAGATAAACTTGGGGAAGCCGCCGCGCTGCTTGACGCGGTCGCTGCCCTTGACGGGATAGCTGGTAATGTGCTGCTCTAACCTGGGATGCTTCATCAGGTGGAGGTCGATCAATGTCTGCCCCAAGGCCGCCAACTGCCAGAAGAGATCCGCATCGGAGGTAACAGGCACGCGCGGGAAGTCGATCTTGAGGAATTCGGCGTAGCGCTCGCGATAGGTGGGGCTGTGGAAGATGGCATAAGCGTAGGCAAGGAGGTCTTCGGGCGTGAAGGTGGTGGTTGATGGCTCGTTGCTAGAAGCTGGATGCTGGAACGAGAGGCCGAGTTTGGCTTCGACGTCCGCGATGAACGCGGGCGCGAGGTTGGGCACGCGGTTGCCGTGGTCGGGATCGGGTTCCCAGGGAGAGAGTTCGGCAGAGTCGAGCAACAAGGCGTAATGTCCATTCGGATATAAATACACCGGAAACACGACACAACTGTCCAGCATAGAGACGGCATCCTTCCCTACCAATGTTTGACTGACACCAAAATGAGTATGTGTATCTGAGCGAATGCGTCGCACCGTCAGGAGCGATAAGTTTTCATGTAGGAGATGGTGCATTACATCGGTTCGAGGGCGGTCAATCAAATCGTCTAAGTAACAGATGGCGCGGAGATCAAAAGGCCGATACAAGATAGGTTCGATAGCATTTTCCCAATCATATCGCGCTTGCAAATTCCGCCGCGCCTCCGAAAGTGACCAAGTACTGTTGCTCTGGAGATTGAATCGTTCCCGTATTTCCTCATCGGTGTATGTGCTCTGGCGAAATAGCGCGATGCGATTGCGCAGCGTTTGCCTATCAAAGTCAATCACGAAATCATCACGGTGCGTTTTGATCCCATTGCTGTGAATCGGCAGGATAGCATTGACCTTCCACCCTCTGTTATATTCCTCTTGCAGATCAAAATCCTTTGGGACAAAGAAGAAGTGTGGCGCAACCGGCATCAGCTCCTTCCACATCAATGTCTCCACATCGTTCTCGTTCAAGGCCTGGTACTTGTCGGCTCGTTTGCCCCACAAATCCGCGTGATAGACTGTCGCCAGACCCTCGCCTGCGCCCGTCTTGACCATCAAGGCAATCGCCACGCCCTGTCGGATATCGAAGACGTTCTCATCCTTGCTCCCATCCGGCGCGGTCTCGCCCATCAGCGCGTTGCCGTGCAGGTTCAGGATGTAGATTTCATCGAAGGTCTTGAGCAATTCTTCACGCATCCCGCGATGGATCAGCCCCGAAAGATAGCTGTGATTCGTGATGAAGCCGATGACGCCGTGGCCCGTGCGTTCGATGCGGTCGTGGGCGAAGCGAATGAACTTGATGTAATCATCAGAAAGCGGCTGGATGTTGCGCTCGCTGCGCACTGCCGCCTTGTACCGATCCATCAGGTTTTCGATGTAATCGCCCTTGTTGGATGAACTGACTGAATATGGCGGATTGCCGATGACGACCATAATCGGATCATCGCGCTTGACTTTGTTGGCCTGCTGCGCCTCCTCGGTCACGATGCGCAACGGCCCCCAGAGGCTCTCGATCTCTTCCTCAACAGCCTCCAGCGCGTTGGTCAGATAGACGCCCAGCCGTTCGTCGCTGGCGAAGTCATAGGCCCATTGCGCTTGCTGGGCCGGC
>CAZCAI010000009.1:52110-58359 GCA_964496595.1 uncultured Anaerolineales bacterium | reverse complement strand
TAGGCCTGTCCAGAGGCCTTTAGTCCTCGCCCCCCTCATCTTTCACCCAATTCCCCACATGAGCCCCCCTTCTTTAACCCATCGCACAGGATATGGAGGCCAGCGCCTTGGCCGGGATCGGCTGCCGGCCATGTCCGGGATAGGTCAGCGAGGGGCGCAGGACTTGCACGCGCCGCAGGCTGTCCGCCAGCGCGTCCCAATCCGTTGCCAGATAGCGCTGGGCATGTGGTTGTCCCGTGCTGGAGAGCAGATCACCCGCGAAGAGCCACTGATCCGCCGCCCACAGGCATGCCGAGCCGGGCGTGTGGCCCGGTGTGTGCAGCACGACCGCGTCCAGGCCGAAGTCGTCCAACCGGTCGCCATCGCGCAGCAGGAGGTCGGGTGATGTGGGTGGAGGACGCTGCCACCGCGTTATGTTCGCGAAGAGCGGGGCCAGCCAGCGTCCGGGGCCGTGGGGCGCAGCGCGGAGCGGAGTCGCGCCCCGCGCCAGCGCATCCCCGTCGGCATGATGGATAGCGATGGGCGCGCCGGTCGCCCGCCGGATCGCCGCCGCGCCGCCATAGTGATCGACGTGCGCGTGGGTGAGGAAGATCAAGCGCAGGTCATCCCGCCCCAACCGGCGCAGTGCGCGCAGGATGAGCGCGCCGTTGCGCCACAGCCCGGCATCCACCAGCGCCAGGCCCTCCGGCCCGGCGAGGATGTAGGCGTAACTCCCCACCGTCCATAGCGTGTGGATGTGATAAACATCAGACGAGGCAAGGTGCGCGGGCATCATCTCCGTCCCTCCTCCGCGATTCATTTGCGGGCTATCCGCACGTTATGTCACACATCCGTTCTGGCGATCCGAAATCCCAGGCGGAAGATTTTATCGTGCCGGGAGCGGTAGAACCTGTTTCCCACCCGGCAATCATTCTTGCCAAAAATCCAACTTCCGCCCCGCATAACCCGCACATGGCCCGTTGCGGCCCCGATGGGATTGGTTTGCTCTTGGGCCATGTACGCTCCATACCAATCGTGGCACCACTCCCAGACGTTGCCGCTCATATCGTAGATCCCCAACTCGTTCGGCTGCTTCTGTCCCACCGGATGGGTTGATATCCCCTGAATAGCCGTGCCGCCGTGACGGGAATAGTCGATGCCTAACGAACTGCCGGCAAGCTTGTACTCCCCAGAGTTACTGAAATACCAGGCGACATCATCAACTTCGTCGCTGCCGGAAAATAAATATCTCGGCGGCAACGGGAGCGCTTGATGGCCGCCCGAAGCGGCATATTCCCACTCGGCCTCGGTGGGCAAACGATACCCCTCCACGGCTGTGATGTCGGTGGTGATGTTGCCGTCGCGATCCAGCAGCTCCCCATCCGCGTTGTAGGCGGGCTGCAACCGCTCGCGCGCACTCAGCCAATTGCAATAAGCCATCGCATCCCACCAACTGACATAGATCACCGGGCGCTCGCCTCTTTCCCATCCATGGTCATAGGCGCGGGGCCGCTCTGTTGATTGGCAAAAGTTATCATATTCCTCAAACGTAATCTCGTATTTGCCGATCCAAAAGTCGTAGGTCAAATTGACGGTATGGACGGGCCTGGCGCCATCCCAGAGATCGCCCACCTCATCCCCCATCTGAAACGTGCCGGCCTTGACCAACACCATCTCCGGGGTGATGTGTCTTTGGGTATCTCTGGAAGTCATCAAGATGAAAAACATAGCAAAGATCAGGAGGATCATCATCCCGGTGATTTTGTGCTCCTCCCATAGGCTCTTCAATCTCTCCAGGCTCTCCAGTCTCTTCATAAAAACCTCTCTTATGTGAAGCTCGAAAAACGCCACTCCGCTACCGCTTCGAGGCTTACTACGAACTAAATCTGGTTATCCTCGCGCTTTATTTTCCATTTAGCGGCTTGTAGTAGACCGTGTTGCGCCGGATGGTGCGGAAGCCCATGCTCTCATACAGACGGAGCGCCCCGCTCAGATTCTCGGCGTCGACGCCCAGGGCGGCCTCCTCCATCCCGGCCTCCTTGAGCACGCCGAGGCTCCGGGCGATAAGGGCGTGGGCCAATCCACGCTGCCGCCACGGTCGCCGCACGCAGATGGTCTCGGTATAGCCGCGCCGCCGATTGTACTTCTCGTTCTCCTGCTCATCGATGAAATTGAGCACCATCCCGGCGATCTCGTCGCCATCCCAGGCCACTTGCCACAGGCGCGGCTGAAAGTTCGGCTCTTCCTGCCACTCCTCGAACCAGGCATCGTGCCACTCCGTCGCGCCCCAGTGATCGTGGAACGCCTCTTCGGCGGCCTTCCACACCCGGTAATAGTGCTCCGGCGGAACCGGGCGCACGTCCAGCCCTTCGGGCAGCGGCAGATGAGGGATGTCGTCCAGGTGCGGGCGCACCATCTCGAAAAAGTAGCGCTCCGGCGCGTATCCCTCAGCTTCCAGAAGCTCCCGCCAATCCGCGTCCTTCTGCTCCACCCAGGCCTGGATGAACTTGGGGATGTCAGGCTCGTGCTCGGCGGCGATTTCGGCGATGCGGCGTTCGTTATGGCGCACAATCGCCCGGCGGATGCCCTGTTGCTGCCACGCGGGATGCATGGGGGCCAATTGCTGATAGAGGTAGCGGCGATCTTCCTCGCGCTCCCACCAGACGCGCCCGTAACCCACCACCTCGCCATCGATTTCGGCGAAGATTATATCGCGGGCCGGGTCGCAGTGGACCAGGTGATCGTAACTGCGAGCGATATCCGCAACGGTTCCGGCGTACTCAATACCGGCGGCCTTCCTACTGGCGGTGATGACGGCGTGCATCGCCGGATAATCGCGCTCGCCTTGGAAGGGTCGAAAACGCAGCCCGGCGATATCGGGCCGGCGAGTTTTCAAGATTGATTGATAGTTTATACTTTTAGCGGTCATTATTGCTGCTCCTTTTTACATCTTTTCCAAATAGCGGGGGCGCTATGCCCGCCTGGCGGTTAAAAAATTTGGGACAATTCTAACACAAAACGGAGGTTTTGCTCCCGACGTCCCGGCCATCAGCAGCCGAGGTTTCCTATTGCCTGCGTCGGCCTGTGATATAATTCAAGCGTTGATCATCAGCTATGAACCGGCAACGATCTATCTCAAGCCAGATAAAGAGGTAAGCACAATGGCGTTTCTCCGAGTCGAAAACATCCACAAGCAATATGAAGGCGCGCCGCTGCTCAGCGGCGTCTCATTCGAGGTGACGCGCGGGGAGGTGATGAGCTTGCTGGGGCCATCGGGCAGCGGCAAGACGACGCTCCTGCGCATCTTAGCCGGGCTGGAGACGCCGGAGGCAGGCCGCGTGTGGTTGGCAGGCGAGGAGATCTCAGCGCTGCCCGCGCATCATCGCGGTGTGGGGTTGATGTTCCAGGCCTACGCACTCTTCCCGCATCGCACCGTGGCGGAGAATGTGGCCTTTGGGCTGCGGATGCGCGGCGCCGACCGCCAAGAGATCGACGAGCACGTCGCGGCGGTGCTGGCGCGCGTGGGCCTGGCGGGCTTCGGCGCGCGCGATGTCGGCGACCTCTCCGGCGGTGAGCAACAGCGCGTGGCGTTGGCCCGCAGTCTGGCGCCGGAACCTCGCCTCCTGCTCTTAGATGAGCCGTTAGGCGCGCTGGATCGCAACCTGCGCGAGCGGCTGATGGCGGAAATGCCCGCGATCCTGCGCCGGGTCGGCGTGACGACCATCACCGTGACGCACGATCAGGAGGAGGCTTTCGCGATGGCCGACCGCGTGATACTCCTGCACGACGGAGATGTCGTCCAATCGGGTCGCCCGGCCGAGGTCTATCGCAGGCCGGCGAGCGCGTGGGTCGCGCGCTTCCTGGGCCTGCGGAACCTGTTAGAAGCGCGCGTGGTCGGCCCCCGCGAGGTCGCCGCCTCGGTGGGGCGTCTCACGCTGGGCGCAGCGTGCGATCTCCCATCTGCCGGGACCGAGGGCACGCTCCTCATCCATCCCTGGGGCGTGCAGATCGCCGGCCCGAATGTCGCATCCGACGCAGAGAACGCCCTGACGGGCCACATCCAGCGACGCACCTTCCACGGGCAGCTCTATCACCTCACCGTCGCGGTGGAGGATGTGACGCTGACCTTCTCGCACAGCCTGGGCGATGACGTCCCGGCAGTCGATGCCGAGGTGACGGTCACCGTCGATCCGGCGGCGCTGTGCTGGCTGGGGAAAGAATAAAGTCGTCGCCCGGACGTGAACATCCGGGATAGAAAGGCAAAGCCTCCGTTGGAGGCTCGACGTATTAGCTCGAAGGGCTTTGTTCTTTTAGCCCGTGGACTTCCCGCGGCCATTGGGCCTTGGGGCCAAGGCATCCACGGGCGGCGAGGCGACAACTATTCCCAGATTAATTTTTTAAAGTCCATCACGTCCGGGCGAGAAACGGCAAACTACCTCACAAAGCAACAAGGAGAGACCTTAATGAACTTGCATTTGGAGACGTTGATGATTCAAGAGATTCCCACGCTCACGATCTCACCGGAGGGGGCAACGAACTGCCCGGTCGTCTTTTGCATCTCCGGCTACGGCGGGACGAGAGAGAGCGGGCTGTCGCTGGGCTATCAATTGGCGCAGCGCGGCTTTGTCGTCATCAGCTTCGATGCGTGGCTGCACGGCGCGCGCTACGATCCCCGCCTGGATCATGCCGCCGATCCCCAACACGGCGGCATCTATCCGCCGGAGATGGGGATGGACACCGGCTTCGCCTTCTTCGAGGTGATCCATCGCTGCCTCGCGGATGTGAAGACGCTGCTGGCCTACTACGCCAATGATCCCCGGCTCGATCTGGAGCGCTGCGGCGTGACGGGCCTGTCGATGGGCGGCTACGCCAGCTTCCTGGTCTTCGCCAACCTGCCGCAGATACAGGCCGCCGTCCCGATGATCGGGATTCCCAGCTTCGCACGCCGCTGGCAGGATCTGCTGGATGAGTGCGCCTACTCGAACCCGACGTGGGCGGCGGCCATCGCGGAGCACGCGGAAGAAACGCGCCGCCGCACCGCCTTCATCGAGCAGATCAATCCCTACGAGAAGCTCAAGGAGGCCGCTCCCCGCGCGCTGCTGATGATGAACTGCGACTTCGACACCGACCAACCCAAGCTTTACTCGATCTACGCCTATCGAGAGCTGGAACCTCACTACCAGGCACATCCAGACAAGCTGCGCCTGCACATCTACCCGGCGGGCCACACCGTCACGCAGGAGATGCAGCGCGACGCAGTGGATTGGTTCGTCGAGCATTTGATGGGGTAACGCAGGGGCGCAAGGAAGCAAAGACGCCAACCTTTCGACTTTTTGACTTTTTGACTTTCGACTTTCGACTTCACATCAAAAAAACTTTCAACTTGCAACCAGTAACTTTCAACTAATCCGAAAAGGAGGCATCACGGATGAGATCCACCACATTGCTGATCAAGGAACAAAAGCATATCGCCTTGGTCGCGCACGATAACAAGAAGGACGATTTATTGGATTGGGTGAAATTCAATCGCGCGGCGCTGAGGCGGCACAAGATCTACGCCACGGGCACCACCGGCTGGCTGTTACAGCAGGAGATGGGCCTCGACGTGCATCGGATGCAGAGCGGCCCGCTGGGCGGCGACCTGCAAATCGGCGCGCTGATCGCCGAGGGGGAGATCGATTTCCTGGTCTTCTTCTGGGACCCGCTCGAGGCCCAGCCCCACGATCCCGACGTGAAGGCGCTCCTGCGCCTGGCCGTGCTGTGGAACATCCCCGCCGCCACCAATCGCGCCACGGCGGATTTTATGTTCTCCTCGCCGCTGATGCAAAAGGATTACGCGCGGGTCGTCCCGGACTACGCGACCTATCAGCGGGAGCGGGAGCAACGCTTAGAGCAGGAGATCGAGGCGGAGTTGGGCAAGGATTGTGCTTAGGAGGACATCATGGAATTGATAGACATCGTTAACCGCCAGACCCCGCCGGAGCCGTGGGCCGAGGGCGAAAAGATCCCGTGGAACGAGCCGAGCTTTAGCCAGCGGATGCTCAAGGAGCATCTCTCCCAGGCGCACGACGCGGCCAGCCGGCGATTCGAGATCATCGAGCGCCAGGTCGCCTGGATTCATCACGACGTGCTCTCCGAGACGCCGACCAAGATCTTAGATCTGGGCTGTGGCCCCGGTTTCTACACCCATCGCCTGGCGAGATTAGGCCACGAGTGCGTGGGGATTGATTTCTCGCCGGCGTCCGTCGCCCACGCGAGCGCGCACGCGCG
>CAZCAI010000009.1:9841-52010 GCA_964496595.1 uncultured Anaerolineales bacterium | reverse complement strand
GCGTGGGGATTGATTTCTCGCCGGCGTCCGTCGCCCACGCGAGCGCGCACGCGCGAGACGAACGCACCCCGGCGGATGGGATCGAGCACTACAGAGAGGGAGACATCCGCACGACAGCGTATGGCGCGGGCTACGGCCTGGTGATGCTGATCTACGGAGAATTCAATGTCTTTCGGCGCAGCGAGGCGCAGACCATCGTGCAGAAGGCCTACGATGCGTTGACGGCGGGCGGCTTTCTCCTGCTCGAGCCGCACACATTCAAGGGGGTGCGCGTGCTTGGCGCCGTCGGCAAGACATGGTACAGCGCGGAGAGCGGGTTGTTCTCGCCGGAACCGCACATCTGTTTGGAGGAGGGTTTCTGGAACGCCGAGCAGCAGGTCGCTATCCAGCGCTATTACATCATTAAGGCCGCCAGCGGCGAAGTCACGCGCTACTCGGCCAGTGTCCAGGCCTACGATGAGGCGGGCTATCGCGAAATGTTGGAGGCAAGCGGCTTCACTGACGTGGCCTTCTATCCCTCGTTGACGGGGCCCGGGCGCGAGCACACACACCAATCCCAACTGATGGCCGTGATCGCGCGCAAACCCACGGCCTGAGCAAAGCATATCTGTTTAGTTTATGAGCAGGCCAAGGTGCAACGCACTTGAACTGAAGGAAAGCGCTGGTCGGTCTGGGCGGCGGGATGAGACCCTCCAGGCGCAACTGCCCGGCTATTGCGACTATGCACAGCGGGTGCGATATCGATTGGCGCCGGGCATCTGGTAGACGATCAGCAGATGATAATCATCTAGACAGGAGGACAAACCACCCATGCACATCACATTCCTAGGCACCGGCGCGGCGAACGGCTACCCGGAGGCCTTCTGCCGCTGCGAGAACTGCGAGCGCGCCCGCGAACTCGACGGGCCAAGCCTGCGCAAGCGCTCGTCCGCGCTGATCAACGACGACCTGCTGATCGACCTCGGCCCGGATGTCATCGCTGCCTCGAACCTCCACGGGCGGCCGCTGACCCACGTGCGCACGTGCCTCCAGACACACGCCCACGCCGATCACTTAGATGTCTCGCATCTGCTCTCCCGCAGCCCAGCCTACGACGTCGTCGGGGCGCCGCGCCTCCACTTCTACGCCTCGGCGGGGACGCTGCGCTATGCCGCGCGGATCTTCGCGCGCGATCTCGACGGCGCCGACCTGCTCGATCCCCAGGTGGGCGACCGTCTGAACCTGACGATTCACCCCATCGAGGCGGGGCAGACCTTCACCGCCGGCGGGTATCGCGTGACCGCCTTCCCCGCGAACCACGATCCTTCTGTGGAGTCGCTCCTCTACGCCATCGAGGCGGACGACGCCGCGCTCTTCTACGGCCTCGATACGGCGGCGCTGCCGGAGAGCACCTGGCAAGCGCTGTGCGACCATCGGCCCAAGCTGCGATTCGACCTCGTGGTCTGGGATCACACCTACGGCCCCGACGAGCCGGGCACCGATCACCTCAGCGCCCATCAGGTCAGCGCGCACGTGGCGCGGATGCGCGCGGCGGGCCTGCTGTCCGACCGCGCCCGCGCCTTCGCGTCGCACATCTCCCATCCCGGCAACCCCGTCCACCCGGAGCTAAGCGCCTTCGCCGCCCAGCACGGCTACGAGATCGCCTATGATGGGCTAACGATCCAGATGTGAGTGCGAAGCTCACGTGTCCTGAGATCGTAAGCAGTATCCCAACCTATTCACAGCTAAGGTAGTTCCAGGATTCAAGACCTCCCCAACCTGACGCCTTTTCCTCAGAAAATCACTTGCTTTTGGAGGATTTATTTTCTTGGAATGGCCTAACCGGAGGGAAAGATGTCAGCACCGCAAACCGTTCTACAACGGTTATCCAAGAGCGTGCGTCAAGAATTACAGCCCCAGGGGCTGTTAGCGACCCTCTCTGCCGGCCTGATCAATGGCATCATCACCGTGATCATCGCCACAGCGTTTGCCAGCCTCATTTTCGCCAGTCATTTACCCGGCCATCTCCCCGCCGGCGTCAACTTGATGCTGATCGCGTCCATCGTTATCGTCGCGGTAAGCGCGCTGACCAGCTCGCTGCCGGGAGTGTTTGCGGGGGTGCAGGATAGCCCGGTGGCGATTATGGCGGTGGTCGCGGCGGCCATTGTTCACACAATGCCCCCTACCGCGACGCCAACCGAGGTGTTTTTTACGATTGTGGCCGCGATGGGCCTATCCTCCCTGCTGACCGGGGCCATCTTCTTTCTGATAGGCCATTTCAAGTTGGGCTATCTCGTCCGATTTATCCCCTATCCCGTCATCGGCGGCTTTTTGGGCGGCACCGGGCTGCTGCTAGTGTTGGGCGCGCTTTCGACAATGGTGCAGGGATTTAACGGATTAGCCGATGTCCCGCAATTGTTCATGGGGACGACTTGGACGGCGTGGTTTCCGGGGACGCTGTTCGCGGTACTGCTATTCGCGGCCCTCAACCGCTTCAGCCATCCCCTGACGCTGCCGGGGATGGTGCTCGGCGCGGCGATTGTGTTTTACTTCCTGCCCCAGCTCTGGCCCGCGTTCCCCGCGCCATCCCCTCCATCCGCGCCATTAGGCTCAGTTGACCTGTCGGGCCAGGCTCCCGCGGCGTCACTCGCCAACCCGCTGATGCTATGGCATATGCAACACGTCCACTGGCCGGCGCTATGGCAACAAGCATTGAGCGGCGTCTCGGTCGCCGTAATCAGCGTCATCGCTCTGCTGCTGAACGCCAGCGGCCTCGAATTAGCCATCCAGCGCGACGTTGATCTGAACCAGGAACTCAAAGCGGCGGGGCTTTCCAATCTACTGGCCGGATTGGGTGGCAGCACGGTAGGCTACCCGGTCTTGAGCCAGACGGCGTTGAATTATCGAATGGGTGCGCCCCGGCGCACTGTGAGTTTGATTGTGGCCGTTATGTGTGGATTGGTGCTGCTGACCGGGGAATCTGTGATCCAGTTCTTGCCTAAGCCGGTATTGGGCGGCTTGCTGCTCTTTCTGGGTCTCGATTTCCTGGTCACGTGGGTCTATCAAACCTGGTTCAAACTGCCGCGCGTGGATTATGGCCTTCTCATCCTGATTCTGCTGGTCATCACGCTGGTTGGCTTCTTAGAGGGCATTGGGGTCGGATTAGCTCTCACCGTGATGTTGTTCGTGGTAAATTACAGCCGCGTCAACATCGTCAGGCACACGCTATCGGGCGCGACCTATCAGAGCAATTTTCAATATACGCGGCTGTATCAGCAATTGCTCAAACACAAGGGGCAACAGATTTACATCCTCGAGTTACAGGGCTTTATCTTCTTCGGCACGGCGCACAAGTTGCTCGAACAGATCAAAGAGCGCGTCCATCAAGAGCACCCGAAGCCACGCTTTGTGGCGCTGGATTTCCGGCTGGTCAGCGGTCTCGACGCCTCCGCCGTCTTCAGCTTTACCCGCCTGAAGCAACTGGCTTTGGCGCACGACTTCGTGCTGGTCTTCACGCATCTCGCGCCCACCATACAGCGCCAACTCGAAAAAGAGGTCTTTCAATCGGACGAGCCGGACGAGCAGCATGTCTGGCGCGTTTTTCCCGATCTGGATCACGGGGTCGAGTGGTGCGAGGCGCAATTCCTGCAATCGCTGGAGGAGGCCGGATTCAACATCCACACCGGTCAGCGCGGCCTCCGGCTCCGACGCGAGACATTGCCCGCCGATGCCAAATTCGATAAGTTGCGCGCCTTCCTGGGCAGCGACGATGAGGAACCCCTGGCAGCCCACCGCCCCTTCGATATGCTCGCGCGGCAATCCACGCTACGGCCGATAGCCGTCGTCGCCGGGGATGTTCTCATTCGGCAGGGGGACACCGTCCATAGCCTGTACTTCATCGAATCCGGGCAAGTCACCATCGAGTTGGCACAAAACGACGGGCAAACGCTCCGCCTCAGCACGATGGGCGCTGGCGCGGTGGTGGGGGAGCTGAGTTTCTATCTGGGGACGCCGGCTTCGGCTTCTGTCATTGTCGATCAGCCGGGGCAGGTATACGTCGTATCCCAGGCAGAATTAAAGGAACTTGAAGCCACAGACCCGCACCTCAAGGCCGCGATCCACGAGTTTATGGCGCACCTCCTCAGTGAACGCCTGTCCCGCGCCAACGCGACCCTGCAAGCGATGCTAAAATAGCCGTCCGTTTGTAGTATAATGAGCACGCTTCGAGACTTAATCTATCGCGACGCTTTTTCGAGCATAGTTTTGATCGGCAGATGTGTCAATGGATATAGCAGATTAGGACACAAAGTGTCGCAGAAAAGGCACAGAGCGGCACGGAGAAAGGGATTTCTCTACAGAACATCAAAAAACGCATGTGAGGTCAACTTTGAATATCTTCGAGACCCAAAACTCAGCCGATGCGGATTCAAAGCGCGTGTCGGAACCCGTGACGATCATAGAGAAAAACCCCATCACCTACCTCAGATGGCTGACCAACAGTCTGGGACCGATAAAGAATTTCGTCCTGCACCCCAAGAATCGATTCCAAGACATGGATGCTCAGACGTTCAAAGCCGATGTCATCGCGGCTCTGACCATCGCCGTCATCACCGTGCCCCAGGCGATGGCCTACGCGCTGATCGCCGAGCTGCCGCCCGAGGCCGGCATCTACGCCGTGATCGTCGGCGCCGTGATCGGAGCGCTGTGGGGATCATCCCGCCACCTCCAGACCGGCCCCACCAACACCGTCTCGCTGCTGGTGCTCTCGGTTCTGCTGGCGGTCGCCAGCCCGAACGATCCCCACTACCTCTTCATCGCGGGGACGTTGGCCCTCATCGTCGGGCTGATCCAGGTGCTGCTGGCCCTGGCGCGCTTGGGCGTCATTGTGAACTTCATCTCCGAGGCCGTCATCGTCGGCTTCACCGGCGGGGCCGGGATTTTGATCGCCATCAATCAACTTCGGAACCTGCTCCGGCTCGATATTCCCTCATCGCCCCACCTCACCGAGACCATACCCGAGATCCTCACCCATTTGCCCGACACGCACATCGCGAGCATGTTGATCGGCATCGGCGCGATCATCCTGTTGCTGGCGCTGCGAAAAATCAACCGCAATCTGCCCGGCCCGCTCATCGGCATGATCGGGGCCGCGCTCGTGGTCGGTCTCCTCGGCCTGGATCAGCGCGGCGTCGCGGTCGTCGGCGAGATGCCGCGCGGATTGCCGCCCTTAGTCGTGCCGCCGATCAATGCCGCGTTGATCGGCGAGCTTTTCGCGGGCGCGCTGGCCGTGGCCGCCATTGGGCTGGTCGAATCCATCTCTATCGCCCGGAGTATCAGCGGCCATACGAACCAGCGGCTCGATAGCAACCAGGAGTTCTTTGGACAGGGACTGGCGAATATCGCCACCGGCTTCTTCGGCGGCTACCCTGTAGCCGGGTCCTTCACGCGCTCGGCAGTCCTTCACGCCGCCGGAGGTCGAACTGCGCTCGCCAACATCCTTGCCAGCCTCTTCATATTGATCACAATTCTGGCCCTGGGGCCGTTGGCTGCTTACGTACCCCAACCGGCCCTGGCCGGCGTGATTATCATCACCGCCTATGGGCTGATCGATCAGGAGGAGATCAGGCGCATCTGGCACAGCAGCCACGAGGATCGCACCATTATGGTGATCACCTTGCTGGCGACCTTAGCCGCGCCCTTGGAGTACGCCGTGTTAGCCGGGATTAGCCTCTCCCTGGTCATCTATCTGCTCAAGACCAGCAAGCCGAGAGTGCGCGTCGTCCTCCCCAGCGAGGATTTCCGCTATTTCACCCCGCGCCCCGATCAACCCTCCTGCACCCAACTGGGCGTGATCGAAATTTTGGGCGATCTCTACTTTGGCGCGGTTAGCCATATCGAAGAGAAGATCCACGAGAACCTCCAAAAAAATCCGACCCAGCGCTTCCTCCTGCTGCGGATGTATCCCGTCGAGAACTGCGACATCAGCGGCATCTATGCGCTGGAGAGCATCGTGCGCCTCTATCGCGAACGAGATGGAGATGTGTACTTCGTTCACGTGCATCAGGCGGTTAAATTCCTGATGCAAACCAGCGGCTTCTACGATTATGTCGGGGCCGATCACTTCCTCGACCCCGACGAAGCCATCAACTACCTCTTCCATCGCGTGTTCGATCCCGCCATCTGCATCTACGAATGTCCCAAGCGCGTCTTTCAATACTGTCAAAATCTGCCCAAAAGCCTGGAGGCCGGCGTCCCCGCGCCCCACAACCATAGAACGCTCGACAAAGTGCCGACCATCACGCCACAGGAGCTTTGGGAGGCCCTGGCTCAGGAAACCCCGCCCCAGGTTATCGACGTGCGAGAGCCGCGCGAGTATCGCCAGGCGCACATCCCCCAGGCGAAACGAATGGATTTCCACGATCTGCTAGAGAACCCCACGCAGATACCGAGGAATAAAGAGATCATCCTGGTAGGCGAGCGACGGGGCGCTCACGTGGCGGCGCTCTTGATCGATCAAGGCTATAAGAACGTCCGAACGCTCGCCGGCGGGATGCAGGCCTGGCGCCAGAAGCAGTTGCTCACGGCCGTGGAATCAACCACCCGGTCGCCGGCCTCGATGAGCGCCAAGACCATCGAGGTTCTCGATCACAAATATGAACAGAAGGAGTAAGACATCCTGATGAACCGCATTCTCTATCACAATTTAGGGTTGGATCTGGTACGGGCCACGGAGGCCGCGGCCCTTGTCGCGGGCCGGTGGATGGGCCTCGACGAGGCAGATCGCAGCGATAATTATGCAACGCAGGCGATGGAACACGCTTTAAATGTGAGCAACTTCCATGGCCGTATCGTCCTCAGTGAAGTCGATAAACTGGAGCCGGACGCGCCTCTGCATCTCCACCAAGCGGTGGGCGCCGGGAACGGCCCGCAAGTGGATATTATCGTCGATCCGATTGAGGGGCGGCGGCTCCTCGCGCGCGGCCATCCCGACGTGATCTCGGTAGCGGTGGCCGGGCCGCGCGACGCTTTCTGGGATGCTACGCCCGCCATCTATATGGACAAGATCGTGGTGGATGCGGAGGTCGCCCCGGCGCTCGTCCCGGCGTGCCTCGACGCCCCGGCAGGCTGGACGCTGGCCCTCGTCGCGCGGGCCAAGAAAAAAGAAATCTCCGATCTCGTCGTCTTCGTTTTGAGCCGTCCCCGGCACGAGGAATTGATTCACGAAATCCGCCAGGCGGGCGCGCGCGTGATTTTACGCTCAGATGGCGACATCATCGGCGCGCTCCTGGCCCTGCTCCCCCAAGGCGGGGTGGATATTATGATGGGGATCGGCAATGTGTCCGAAGGGGTAATCGCCGCGTGCGCTGCGCGGGCCACTAACGGCGCGATGTTAGGGCGCTTAACGCCCCAAAGTGATGAGGAGCTTCAGGCCGTGCGCGAGGCAGGTCTCGACATCGACCGGGTGCTGACGATTGATGAGATGGTGACGAGCCGACAGGTCTTCTTTGCCGCAACCGGAGTGACGGACGGCGTCATCCTGCAAGGCATCCATTACCATGGCAACCGCGCGACCTCCAACTCACTCATCATGCGCGGCGAGACCCACACCCAGCGCGACATCGAAGCCACGCATCTGCTCGAAGAGCTAGGTTGACGAAAGTTGAGAATAGGCAACAAAAAAGCCTCCCGTCGGCGTCGACGGGAGGCTTTCTGTTTAAGAGCAAAGCATCTATGGTGTTCGAGTACGTTGGAGCGCCTCAACAGCATTGCGCCACTCAATCGAGTCCTCCCAATCGGGATGCTCTTGCCCTTCGCCTCGAGCCAGGCGAGCTTCCAGTTCCTCCAAAGAGCAACCATGCCGCTGTTTCATCTGGCGGATGATCTGCCGCAGCAAGATCTCACGTCCTTGTGTTTCCTCCACAAGCTGTCGGAGGGTAGCGGGATCAATGTGCAAGGGCCAACTCTCCAATCACCGATTCAACGCTCGTTGATAGCACGCCAGGGTAGCGCGGGCTGCCTTCGACCAGGAGAAGGTCGCGGCCTGCGCGACGACGCGACGTTGATACACCAGAAACATCGCCTCGTCGGTGAGGAAACGCATCAGGCCCGCCGCGAGGCCCGGGACGTCATCGGGCGCGGTGAGGAGGCCCGCCGGGCCGACGACCTCCGGCAGGCTGGCGGCGTCGCTGCCGACGACGGGCACGCCGCAGGCCAGCGCCTCGAGCGGCGGCAGGCCAAAGCCTTCGTAGCGCGAGGGAAAGATGAAGGCGCGCGCCCCGCGATAGAGCGCGGGCTTCTGCGCCTCCGGCACAAATCCCACGAAGTGAATGGCCTCCTCTGGTAAATCCACCTCCCGCGCCAGGCGCCGGGGATCGGGCGTGAAGGCGGTGTCCTCAGCGGGCAGCGCGCCCGCGATCACCAGCCGCGCATCCGCGACCTGATCGTGCACTCTCGCGAAGGCGGCCATCACGCCGGCTAAGTTTTTGCGCACATCGAAGCCGCCTAAATAGAGCACGTAGCCCGGTCGCACGCCCAGCGCTTGCCAAATCGCCGCATCTCCCGCGCGCGGGGCTTGCCCGCTCGACGCGGGGACGTAGCTCGCATCCGCCGCCAGCGGCACGGAGGTTACGTCTGGGGCAGCGACCGGCAGGTGACGCAGAATGTCCCGCCGCGAGGCTTCCGAATCGGTGAGGATGTGCGCCGCGCGCCCCGCCGTACGCCGCACCAGGGCGGTGTAGGCGCGGACCAAGGCGCTGCCGCGATAGGCCGGCAGGATCAGCGGGATGATGTCGTGGATGGTGACGACGGTCGGCGTGGGCGTGGCCCACGGCCCGGCCCAGTAGGGCACGTGTAAAAGATCGGCGCCCAGACGTCGCGCCGCGCGGGGCATCGTCGCCTGCTCCCACCAGAGCTTGCCCAGAGCATCGCGCCGCGCCGGCAGCGGGAAAATCTCGGTCGCGCTCGCGTCCTTCTCACTCACCGCAAAATCCGGCGCCAGCACCGAGATCCGCAGGTCCGGCGCTACCTCATGCAGCGCCGCGACCAGGCGCCGGACGTACTGACCGCTCCCCGTCGTCGGCTGCTCCCAGAACCATCCATTGAAAGCGACGTGCATTAGGATAAGTCCTTCGTTGAATTGCAAATCGATCAAAGTTACAAGTTACAAGTTAAAAGTT
The DNA here is from genome assembly GCA_964496595.1 of uncultured Anaerolineales bacterium. Lineage (GTDB taxonomy): Bacteria > Chloroflexota > Anaerolineae > B4-G1 > SLSP01 > JAAAOZ01. The sequence continues at coordinate 42,855 of CAZCAI010000009.1, read as the reverse complement.
GCAAGTTGAAAGTCAACAGTCTACTTACCAGAATTTTCGTTCAAAAGCAATAACTGAGATTCCTTTGATCAGTTTCCGTCATTCGTCATTCGTCACTCGCCGTCCAAAAAACAACAAGCCCAGGAAGGGGTCGCCTCCCTGGGCCAGACTCGCTCGAGAACGGCTTATTCGCGTGGATGCACGTTGATCGCCTGCGGGCCGCGATCGGTCATCTCCGCTTCGTACCACACCGGCGCGTCCTCGTGCAACACCAGTTTGGGGTCGCCCGTCACGCCACTCAGGTGGAAGAAAATATCGTTGCCGTTGCCCTGATCGATGAAGCCAAAGTGCTTGTCGGCGCGATACCAGCGCACCACGCCCGCGTGCAGCCCCGGCCCTAAGCTCTCGGCGACCCGACAATCGGGGCAATTTTCCGGCGGCGCCAACTCCTTGCCTTCCTCATCTAACTTCCGTTGTTCCTCAACCCGGAACACAAACTCTTTCCGACACGTCTCACACGTCACAAATTGATCACGATAGGTCGTCATCTTTCACTCCTGTCTTCTCCGCTAATTCGTAGTCTCATCAAAGTATCGTCTAAAAGTTTACGTCACAGTTACATCTACTTACGTCGCATTCCTCTCTTACGTTTTACGCCTCTTTCTTCCACCGTCCCTTTCTCACGAACTCAAAGCTCACATCACATCTCACATCTCACTTGGATGCACGCACCTCACGTAATCGGCGCGCGCTGGATCACAACATCAATCACGCGATCATTGGCCCGCAGCGCGATCACGGATTCGCCGCGCGTCACGCGGCCCTGCTCGCTGATCGAGCGCCCCGTCACCGTCTTCGACGCGCCACGCTCCGTCACGGGGAAGCAGCGACTGTAATCATCGACGACATCGATGCCGGCCAGATGCTCCTTCGCGCGCAGTTTGATGCCCTGCATCCCCTTACCGCCCCGGCGCTGGGTGGAGAACTCGCCCACGGATGTGCGCTTCCCCATGCCCTGATCGCTGATCGCCAACACCATCGCTTCGGGCGCGATGACGCCGGCGCCGACGACCTCGTCGCCGGCCTCCAGGCGCATCCCGTTCACACCGCCGGCCCGCGCGCCCGTCGGGCGCACATCGTCCACCTCGAAGCGGATGCAATTCCCCTGCCTGGCGCCTAAGATGACCTCATCGCCATCCCGCACCCAGAGCGCCGCCACCAGGCGGTCGCCGTCATCCAGGCGCATCACATCGGCCAACTCGCGGCCCACCGCCGGCAACTCCTCCATACGAACGCGCTTGACCTGGCCCTGGGCCGAGGCTAAGAAGATCGCGCCATCCTCCGGCGGATCCGCCGGCAGCGCCAACGCCGCGACGAGATCGCCGTTCTCCGCGCGCGTCAACTGCGACCACGGCGCGCCCTCCCCATCCCACGAGACGCCATCCGGCGCCTGATGAACGGGCAGCGCCACCGCAGATCCTTTCTCGGTGAAGAGATAGAGGGCATCGCGCGTGGAGGCCTCCAGCAGCGCGAGCGGCGCTTCCTCCGGGCGAGCATAGGCGCGCGGCGGCGAAGCATCCTCCATCGGGATGCGCGCGACGCGACCTTCACGACTGACCGAGACCCATACGGGAATATCGGGCGTCAGATCCTCAGCCTCGATCTTGGTGCCCTTCACGTCCAGCACGTGGGTGCGGCGCGGATCGGCATATTCATCCCGGAGTTCCAGCAGCTCTTTCTCAATGGTCTTGCGCTGCTTGGCCGGCGAGCGCAGCAGAGACTCCAACTCATCGATCAAGGCCGTCAACTCGTCGTATTCATCCTGGAGCTTCTTGCGCTCCAACGCGGCCAGACGCTTGAGCGGCATATTCAGAATCGCCTGCGCCTGCTCATCCGAGAGTTTAAATTTGCGGCGCAGATTTTTGTGCGCCGTATCCACGCGCTGGGAGCGGCGAATGGTATCGATCACCTCATCCAAATGATCCAACGCCGTCAGCAACCCCTCGACGATGTGCGCGCGCTCGCGGGCGTGCGTTAACTCGAAATTCGCGCGGCGCTGCAACACCTCCAGGCGATGATCCAAAAAGACCTTCAGCGCCCGCTTGAGCGAGAGGCGGCGCGGCTCGCCATCCACCAGCGCCAGGAGGATGATGCTGTAGCCCATCTCCAGGCGCGTGCGACTGTAGAGCGACTCCAGCACGGCGTCGGGATCGGCGCTCATATTCAGATCGATCACGATGCGCAGGCCCTGCCGATCCGACTCATCGCGCAGGTCCGCGATGTCTTCCAGCTTGCCGGCGCGCACGTACTTGGCGATCTTCTCAATCAGCGAGCTTTTGTTCACCTGATAGGGCAGCTCGGTGATGACGAGGCGCTGACGGCCGCGCGCGCCCTCCTCCACGTGCGCCCGCGCGCGGATGCGAATGCGCCCGCGCCCGGTGGCGTACGATTTGAGGAGCACGTTCTCGCCGCCCTCCTTCTCGCGCCGGTAGATCAACCCGCCGGTCGGGAAATCCGGCCCTTGGATGAACTGCATCAGCGCTTCGGTATCAACGTCGTCCAGCGTCTCCCATTGCTCCAACATATAGACGAGCGCATCGACGACCTCGCCCAAGTTGTGGGGCGGGATGTTCGTCGACATGCCGACCGCGATGCCCGACGCGCCGTTCACGATCAAGTTCGGCAGGCGCGAGGGTAAAACCGACGGCTCTTTCAACGTCCCATCGAAGTTATCGACCCAATCGACGGTCTGTTTGTTGATATCGGCCAGCACCTCCATCGAGACGGGGGCCAGCCGCGCCTCCGTGTACCGCATCGCGGCGGGAGCGTCGCCATCAATGGAACCGAAGTTCCCCTGACCATCGACCAATAAATTACGCAACGAGAAATCCTGCGCCATACGCGCCATCGCGGCGTAGACGGCGCTATCCCCGTGCGGGTGATATTTGCCCAAGACCTCACCGACGATGCGGGCCGACTTTTTATGCGGGCTGTCGGGCCGCAGGTTCAAATCGTGCATCGCGAATAGAATCCGTCGCTGGACGGGCTTCAGGCCATCGCGAGCATCGGGCAGCGCGCGCGCGATGATCACGCTCATCGCGTAATCCAAATACGCGCGTTGCACTTCCGTGTTAATATCTCTCTGTTTGACGATTCCCAACTCCATGCACCTTCCTCCTTAACATAGACATTGCTAACTATAAAGGAAGTCAGCAGTTTTAGCAAGCGCGAGGCCCGGCGACTGAAGTCGCGGCCACGTTTACAAAGTCGGCCTTCGCCGACTCTGTGGTTTTAACCAAATATGGAAAATCTCTATCCCACACAGCAGGGCTTTCCCATTCTCGCTCCAAGGGGATCGTAGATCCCCGTTTTGCTTACGCAAGCTGAAAACACGTTCAAAATATGCCCCAGAGGCCCGGATTTGGCAATCCGCTTGGAGCGAATAGAATGTAATTACAAGGGATGGTTCACTAATTGGTTAACAATTGTTCGTAGTCAGGCACGCAATGGAATGGAGTGCCGTTGTGAAGCCCGAAAAACGCCACTCCGCTTACGCCTAACGGCGCCGCTCCGAGGCTTACTACGAACCAAAATTGATACTTTTAAGATAATAGGAGTGTTTTTGAAAAATTCATTGCATTTTATGACCTAAATTATCAGAACTAAAGTGTAAACCTATTTTCGCTTGTAGGATGAACCATCCCAATTACAAATAGGAAAACCCTATCCCACACAGGCGTAGGTGTTGCCAACCGGCCTCAATCCTGTTATGATGACTCCCATTATGATCAAGAATATGTCAAAAACACACTATATCGCCCTGATCGTCTTCCTGACGATGCTGGGCCTAACCCTATTGGCGACGCCGGAGATTATCCAGGCGCTGCCGGGTCGCTACGCCTACTATCTGCCGGAGCCATTGCAAGCCCTGCGCCACAACCCGCATCCCGATGTGCTGCCCACGCCGGTGATCACTCACCTCCCGCCGACGATGACGCCCCTATCGCTGCCCACGCCGACGCCCACACTGACGCCCTCTCCCACCGGCACGCCGGCGCCCACTTCGACGCCTGAACCGACCTCCACGCCGACGCCCACGCCGCCCGCGCAGTGCATTCTCACCGGCGTCACGCATAAGCATCAAGGCTGGAACAACTGCGGCCCGGTCACGCTGGCAATGGCGCTCTCTTACTGGGATCGCACCGAGAGCCAGCATGAGATCGCGCCGGCGCTCAAACCTGATCCCGATGACAAGAACGTCAGCCCGCACGAGATGGCCGCCTACGCGCGCGATCTGGGTCTGGACGCGACCGTGCGGGTGAACGGGACGCTGGAACAGCTCAAGGCGCTGCTCCGCGCCGGGTTCCCCGTCATCGTCGAGACCTGGTACGTGGAGGATGCGAACGATCAGCTCGGCCACTATCGCCTCGTCATCGGCTACGATGATGAAGCGCAACAATTCATCACCTACGACTCGCTCGACGGCCCCGATGTGATGTTGGGCTATCAGGAGATGGCCGAGTTGTGGCGCGTCTTCAATCGGCTCTACCTGGTGGTCTACGAGCCGGAGCGCGCGGACGCGCTCGCGACCCTCATCGGCGACGCCATAGACGACACGACGATGTACGAACAAGGACTGGCGCGGGCGCGCGCCGAGGCCGATAATCCGCCGGAGACGTGTGTGGCCTACGCCGAGTGCAGCGACTGGCTGACCTTCTCGTGGTTCAATATCGGCGCCAACCTGACCGCGCTGGGACGCCACGCGGAGGCCGCGCTGGCCTACGATCAGGCGCGGCAGTTGGGCCTGCACTATCGAATGTTATGGTACCAGTTCGGCCCCTACGAGAGCTACTATGCGGTGGGCCGCTACGACGACGTCATCGCGCTGGCCGATGCCACGCTCGCGACGGCGAAGAATCTGGAGGAGTCGTACTATTGGCGGGGGATGGCGCGCCTGGCCAAAGGCGATGAGGCGGGCGCGCGCGCCGATTTCGAGGCCGCGCTGCGCTATCACGAGGATTGGCCGCCGGCCGCGAACGCGCTCGCAAGCTTAGACGATGGCTGACAGCGAGGATCACCCCGGCAGCGAATCCACCGCCTCGGGGCCGCGACGTAACAACGCCGGCAACTGGCGGATCTCCTCGCTGCCCAACAGGATCGCGGCGCTTAAGTAGGTCAGGCCGCCGATGAACATCCCGCCTCCGCCGAGGAGGTAGGTACTGGCCTCAGCGCCGATCAGGCGGCGAAAGCCGCTCACGGCCAGAACCATCACCAGCGAGGCGGCCATCGTCCGCGCCAGCGAGAGCGCCAACGCGCGGCCCTCGATCCCGTCCAAGCGCCGGTGGGCGATCCACAGCAGGATGAGCACCTGCACGCCCGCGCCCAGCGAGTTCGCCAGCGCGATGGCCCCGTGCGATAGCTCCGAGAGCAGCAGCCACCCCAACACCGCGTTGGTCGCCAGGCCGGCCAGCGCCGCCCACAGCGGCGTCCACATATCGCGCTGCGCGTAGAAAAGCCGGCTGGCCACCTCCAGCGCCGTGTGCGCGATCAACCCCAAGGCGAAGAACTGCAATCCCAGGTAGACCCGATCCGTGGTCGTGGCGCCGAACGCGCCGCGCTGGAAGATCATGGCCGTCAAGGGGCGGCCCAGCACCCACAGCCCCACCGCGGCGGGCACAGCTAATGCCAACATCAACCGCAGCGCCCAGGAGGCTGTTTGACGCAGCCCCTCGCGATCCCCGGCATTGGCCAGAGCCGCCAGCGTCGGGAAGACCGTGATGCCCAGGGCGGTGCCGATGATCGTCTCCGGGAATTGCATCACTCGCCAGCCGTACTCGTAGGCGGAGATGGCGCCATCGGCCAGGCGCGAGCCTAAGAACGTGGGCAGCACGAAGTTCAGATAGGTGGCGCCCAGGCCCAAAATGCGCGGCCCCATCAGCGCCAGCACCGAGCGCAGTTCAGGATGGACGAGGGTCGGCGTCCAGCGGGCGCGAAAGCGGATCAGCCCTGGCAGGAGCACGAGGAAGTAAATCACCGCGCCGCCCAATCCGCCCCAGGCCAGGCCGAAGATGCCCCAGCGCGGCGCCAGCCAGATCACGCCGGCGATGCGGCCCAGCGTGTAAGCCAGCGGGGCCAGCGCGGGCAGGAGAAAGTGCTGATAGGCGCGCAGGACGCCCACGAGGATGCCGCTGGCGGTAAAGAGAAATGTCTGGAGTAGGACCAGTCGCATCAACTGCGCGCCCAGCGTGACCTGTTGGGCGTCAAAGCCCGGCGCGACGGCGCGAATGACATCGGGGGCGAACATAGCGGCCACGATCCCCATCGAGGCCACGAGCAGCAGCGCCAGATTGATCACCGCCGAGACTAGGCGCCAGGCGCGGTCGTGCTCGCCCCGCCCGATGTGCGCCGAGAGGATCGGGATGAGCGTCGTCGCCATCGCGCTCCCGGCGATGACGGTGAAGAGGCCGTCGGGCAGCTCGAAGGCGGCGTAGTAGGCGTCCAACTCGGCAGAGGCGCCGAAGGCGTGGCCCACGGCGGCATCACGGATCAGACCCAGGACTTTATCGGCAGCGAAGAGCGACGCGACCAGCACAGCGGAGCGCGCCACGTGCGAGGAGACTGCTGATAGGGCGCTCGGCACTTTTACGACATCACGGGATGCATCGATTGTCTTTGGCATAATGTCCGCATTATAACATAACATCCATACCAAGAGTGAAACCCACCCCACGACCTTGATTCTTTCCCATTTCGACTTACACTAGACTTACACTAAGAGGAAATCGCGATGAAGTCAGCGAGAGATCGCAGTAATACCAAGAGAGGTTAAACGCAATGTTGGAAATAACCATTGAGAAAACTTCTATGCTCCAATTGAAAAAAGCTGCCACCGAACGGGGTGACACCCCAACGACGCTGGTAGAACATATCATCCACCGATTTTTGCACGAGGAAGCACAACGAAAAATGCAGCGTGAGATCGAGGCATTTATCGCGATGCACTCCAAGCTGCGAGAGCAATATCCAGATGCATACGTGGCCATCTATCAAGGCAACGTGGTGGATTATGACACAAGCGAACTCGAATTATACAAGCGCATCGAGGAAAAATATCCTCACGAGGTGGTGTTGATCCGCCAAGTCTTGCCAGAGGCGGAGAAAGTTTACACCTTCCGTTCCCCCAAGGTCGAATATGCATAACATCCACACATACCCGTATGATATTGCCTATGTGCCTCCTATGCCTGTGATTGATATAACCGTCACCACGCCAGGACAGCGACATACATCTACGACGATAAGGGCATTAGTTGATTCGGGCGCAGATGGCTCGCTCATTCCTATCGACATCTTGGAGCAAGTTGGCGCTCGGTATGTAGACAAAGCGCGTATGCGTGGCGTTTTAGGACACAGTAAAATGATGGATATCTATCTGGTGACCCTACAAATTGGAGAAAATTGGGTACACAGCGTGCGGGTAATCGCGGTCGAGGGTACGGAAGCAATTTTGGGCCGCAATGTGCTCAATCATCTCGTGATTGCGTTGGACGGTTTGGCCGGGGTTACAGAGATTTCATACCATCCGAATGGATAACGAACCTCAGATATGCCAATTTTGAGAAAATGGACCCGATATTGGGAGCGCACGCTCTCCCTGATCTTGATCCTGGTGAGCTTGATGCTCACCATGCGATGGGAGTCGCCGCCGCCGCAGGCGCTCAAGTTTCAGGCGGATCGCATCAGCGCGGCGGAGACCTTCAACTTCGTCAATTGGGAGATCAAATCCCTGGCGCGAAAGGTTGCGTTCGGATTGTTAGCCCCACAGCGCTGGATGGATGACGAGGCCGGCGCGCGATTCGTCTTGGACTACTTGGATCACGTCCGAGAATCGGATCGGCTCGCCCGGGAGATTCATCAACGCTACAGCGACCCGGAGATCGATGATCCCGTCGCCGCTACGACGGAAGAACGCGCCGCGCTGGACGACCTGCGCCATCGCATGGATCGCACGAGCCTGATGGCGGAGGCGATCTTGGGCGAGCAGGTCAGCAGCGTGCTGCAAGCGGCGAACTTCGGTCTGCTGCGCCAGATCCTGCCGCCCGTCACCGGGGATTTCACGCCCCTGCCCTACCTGCTGATCATCTCGCCGCGCGAGCGCATCGAGAGCGTCTACCAGCGCTCGCTACGAACGGGCTTCACCGCCGCCGATCAGGCCGCGCTGGAGCGCGAGATCGAAGCCGCGCAACCCGATTACGCCGCCTACGTGACGGCCATCGGCGGCCTTTCGGCCTACCCTTCGATGCTGTTGGAGAGCAGCGACATCCACTGGATCGCCAACGTCTTCGCGCACGAGTGGACGCATCACTACCTGATGTTCCATCCGTTGGGCATCTACTACACGCGCAACGCCGAGACCCGCATCATCAACGAGACCACGGCCTCGCTGATGGGCGAGTGGGCCGGCCAGGAGATTATGCTGCGCTACTACGCACCTTTGCTGGCGCAAGAGAAGGCCCTGCCGAGCGCCATCGGGAGGGAAGAGCCATCAGAAGCAGAAGAGACGCCAGCCGAACCACCGCGCTTCGACTTCCGCGCGGAGATGCACGAGACGCGCGTCAACGTCGATGAGATGTTGGCCGCCGGGGAGATCGAGGCGGCGGAGGCGTATATGGAGGAGCGACGGCAATATTTCGTCGAGCACGGCTATCAAATTCGGCGGCTCAACCAGGCCTACTTTGCATTCCACGGCGCTTATGCCAGCCATCCCGGCGGCGCGGCCGGCGAAGATCCCATCGGGCCGCGGGTGCGCCGCCTGTGGGCGCTGAGCGCGACGCCCAACGCCTTTCTGCGCCGCATCGCGCCGATCACGACCCTGCAAGAACTCCAGGCCGTAGCGCCCTAGAGATGTGATGAAAATCCATAAGCAAGCGCGCTAACGGACGAATTAGGAAGCCCAACCATTATAAAAACATTGCTATCCACCTTCGATATGGTATAATCGCGACAGTATGCACACCGAAAGAGACATGGTAAAGATATAACGTGTTTAATCCCATTGATGCGCTTTTAGGGCTTTTTTCGCTCGATATCGGTATCGATCTCGGGACGGCCAACACTTTGGTCTACGTCCGGGGACGCGGTATCGTCATCAACGAACCTTCGTGGGTGGCCCTGGATAAACAAAGCCGCAGAGTGCTTGCTATCGGCTCGGAGGCGAAAGAGATGGTGGGGAAAACCCCCGCCAATATCGTCGCCATCCGGCCCTTGCGCGATGGCGTCATCTCCGAGTTTGATATTACAGAAGCGCTGCTGCGCCGCTTCATCGAAAAGGCCCATCATGAGATTCCACTGTTGCTCCCGCGACCGCGCGTCGTCGTCGGCATTCCCAGCGGCGTGACTGAGGTAGAGAAGCGCGCGGTGCGCGATGCGGCGTTGCAAGCCGGCGCCCGCGAGGCCTACCTCATCGAGGAGCCGATGGCCGCCGCGCTAGGCGCAGGCCTGCCGGTGACGGAGCCGCAGGGTAGTATGATCGTGGACATCGGCGGCGGGACGACGGAGGTCGCCGTCTTCGCACTGAAGGGCATCGTGGTGAGCAAAAGCATTCGCATCGCCGGCGACGAGTTAGATGAGGACATCGTCCAGTATGCCCGGCAGAAGTACAACCTGGCCATCAGCGAGCGGATGGCCGAACGCATCAAAATTAACATCGGCTCGGCTTACCCTCTGCCGGAGGAACGTACAATGGCGATGCGCGGACGCAACCTCATCAGCGGTCTCCCCGAAGAGGTCGAAATCAGCAGTATCGAGATCCGCGAGGCCTTGAGCCGCTCCGTCAACATCATCGTGGATCTGGTGCGTGATTCTTTGGACGACACGCCGCCGGAGTTGGTCTCCGACTTGATGGAGACCGGCATCTGCCTGGCCGGGGGCGGCGGACAACTCAAAGGACTGGCCGAGCGAGTCAGCGAAGAGACGCACATCCGCGCGTGGGTCGCGCAAGATTCACTCTCGTGCGTTGCGCGAGGCGCCGGTATGGTGTTGGAAAGCTTCGACGCTCTCCGAGCCACGCTGGCCGCGGACGACCATCGGCATCCTGGCGGCTCGGCATCTTACTCCCGCTAAGATCTTATGCGACGTGATAACGGACCATGGCTGCCATGGGCGCTGTTGTTCATCGCGCTCCTCTCGCTGGCGCTCCACGAGACCGGCGCCCTCAAGCCCGTGGAAAATATATTGAGCTTCATCATCACCCCCGTGGAACGCGGCGTCTCCAACGTCCTCGAGACGATGAGCACCCTCACCCAAACGGCGCGCGACGTGCAGCAACTCCAACAACAAGTTGAGGATCTGCAAGAGACCAACAACGCCCTCATTCAAGAGAACATCCGCTTGCGCGAGTATCAAGCCGAAATTGAAAGCCTCCGCGCACAGTTAAATTTCGCTCAGGAAAACCCCACCTACGGCCTGGTCGGCGCCGACATCCTCGAACGCGGCTGCGAGGTCTTCCCCTGCGGCGCGGTCATCGGCGAGGATACCAACCCTTATCTCCGCTACGTGATCATCAACACCGGCAGCCGTGATGGCGTCGCCGTGGGCATGCCGGTCGTGACCGGCGGCTCGGCGATGGTCGGACGCATCGCCCGCGTCTCCCCTAACCTCTCGTATGTCCAACTGATCGACGATCCTCAAAGCCAGGTAGCCGCGATGCTCCAACAATCTCGCGTGACCGGACTGGTTATTGGTACAGCCGAAGGGAACATTGTGATGACGGATATTCTACCCGATGAAGAGGTCAACGCCGGAGAGACGGTCGTCACCTCCGCCGCCGGCGGCGTGCTGCCGCGCGGCCTGATCCTGGGCCAAGTGGATAGCGTCGCCTACCAAGAATCGGAACTGTTCCAAGAGGCGATCCTGCGCCCGGCGATCCACTTCCGCCGTCTGGAGACCGTCCTGGTCATTACCGACTTCCCCCAACCCGACATCGAGGAATTACAGGAGGCCCCATGAGCCTCTACTTTGGCATTCCCATTATGATGTTGGCCGCCGTGATCCAAAGCACGTGGCTCGAATCGCTGCATATTTTGGGCGGACGGCCCGACCTGGCGCTATTGCTCACTATCACGTGGGCCATTATCCGGGGCGCCGATGAGGGCGCGATGTGGGGCTTCATCGGCGGCGTCTTTTCCGACCTGCTCTCCGGCGGCGCCTTCGGCCTGTGGACTATCACCCTCACCGCGATAGGTTTCCTATCCGGCCAACCCTGGGTCTATTCGCTGGGGCCAACGGTCATCCGCTTGGCGTTGATGTCGGCGCTGGGCACACTCTTTGGGCACTTGGTTTTGTTGATGATGATGGCCTTTATGGGCTATGCGACCAATTTCGGGCAGGCCGTCCAGACCGTCGCCGGGCCGGCCGCCTTGATCAACTTCCTGCTCTCTCCCTTCGCCTTCCGTTTCCTGGTCTGGTTCCATCAACGCTCACAATCCACTGGAGGTGCTGGATAATGTCTGTGAAATCGCAACACTCCAGATTCGGCCCCCTGACGCGCAAAAAGTCCCGTGAGGCGGGGCGCTCCACATGGCTGCAACGCGCGCCGCGCCTGGTCATCATCGGGTGGGTTATTTTGCTGATGATGGGCCTCTATCTAATCCGTCTCTGGCAACTCCAGTTCTTAGAGGGCGGGTCGTGGCTTATCCAGGCGGAGCAGCAGCAGGTCAAATTGATCACCATCTCCCCCCCGCGCGGCGTGATCTTCGACCGCCATGGCGAGATTCTGGTGCGCAATATCCCGGCCTACAACGTGACCATCACGCCGGGGTTGCTGCCGGATGAGGCGGAGCGCGAGCGCGCCGTCCTCCAGCGCCTCAGTCAAATAATCGAGGTCCCGTACAGCTCCGCCGCAAGCGGCAACGGGAACGACGCGCCAATCTATCAAGCCGAACTGGGCAGCGTGGGACGCCAGCAGTTCCCGCCCTATGGCCAACCGCCAACGCCGGGCCTGCTGGAGATGGTGAATGAGGTGCGCTGGTTGGAACCCTACACGCCTATCGTCGTAACTCAGAACATTGAACGCGATTTGGCCCTCCTGATCGCCCAGGAAGGCGGCGTGACAATGCCCGGCGTCGGCATCCAGATCATCCCGCGCCGCAACTACACTACCGGCCCGCTCACCTCCCAGATTTTGGGCTTTCTGGGGCCGATCCCGCCGGAAGAGGTGGAGAACTACGAGGCGAAAGGTTACAATGCTAACGTGGATCGCATCGGCTACGACGGTATCGAATATCGATTGGAAGAGTCGCTGCGCGGCACACCGGGTCGCCGCCTGGTGGAGAGAGACGTACTGGGCCAGGAATTGCGCACGCTCAGCGAGACCCCGCCCCATCCCGGCGACAATGTGCATCTCACGTTGGATCTAGAACTGCAAGAGGTGGCCGAAGAGGCGCTGCTCGCGGGCATGGCCGAGGCCGGCTCCGAGCGCGGCGTCTTCATCGCCTTAGACCCTCGCGATGGGCAAATCCTCTCGCTGGTCAGTCTGCCCACCTACGATAACAACCTCTTCAGCAAGCGCATTGATATGGATAAGCTACGCGAGCTAGAAGAGAACCCTCACTTCCCCTTCCTCAACCACGCCATCGCCGATCAGATGCCTGCCGGATCCATCTTCAAGATGGTCCCGGCTGCCGCTGCGCTGCAAGAAGGTGTAGTCAATCGCTACACGACCATCAACTGTCCCGGCCGGATGCTGCTGCCCAACAAGTTTGCCCCCGACAACCCGGAGTTGGCCCAGCCTTTCTACTGCTGGATCCATCTCCAGATGGGCATCGGCCACGGCCCGGTCGATGTAGTGGAGGCCCTCAAACACTCTTGCGATACCTATTTTTATCAGGTCAGCGGCGGTTACCCAGAGACCGATTTTGAAGGATTGGGGGTCACGCGGCTGGCGGCTTACGCGGAACAATTTGGCCTGGGGCAACCCACAGGCATCGAGTTGCCCGGCGAAATTGCAGGGCTCGTCCCCACGCCACAATGGAAGCGCGCCAACTATCAGGAGACCTGGACCACGGGCGACACATACAATATGTCCATTGGGCAGGGCTTCTTGCAGACAACGCCCATCCAGATGGCGAACGTGATGGCCGCCGTCGCCAACGCCGGCGTCATCTACCGCCCCCAGGTCATCCATCATATCGCGGACGCCGAGGGCAACCTCATTCGCGAGTTCGAGCCGGAGGTGCTGCATCGCATCGAGGTTGACGCGCCTATCTGGGCCATTGTCCAAGAAGGTGTGGATCTGGCCGTCAGCGAGGATGGCACCGGACGCCGCGCGGAACTCACCGAGTTGGACATCAACGTGGCCGGCAAGACGGGGACCGCCGAGTACTGCGACGACATCGCTTTCAAGGCCGGGCGCTGTGATGTCGAGGAGCACGAGACGCTGCCCACCCACGCCTGGTTTATGGCCTACGCGCCCACCGAGACGCCAGAATTGGTCGCACTCGCCTGGGTCTATGACGGCGGCGAAGGCTCCGTCACCACCGCGCCCATCGTCAAAGAGGTGATGGAGTACTACTTCCGCCGCAAGCTGGGCCGGTTGGATGAGCTAGAAGAGCAGGAACCCGGCGAGGATGAGATCGTAGGGCCGGAAGAGCCAGAAGAGATCGAGGAAGGCGACTTACTTCCCGCCGAACCGACGCCCTAGGCCCATTCGCCTCGCTCTTGATGCCTGATGGCCATAAAAAAGACTCTCTGCTGGAGCACCGGGACGGCGATGTTGATCTACGCCGCCCGTTTTTTGTTGGATGAGACGCTCATACTGGTTGGATTGGGGTTGGGTTTCTTGCTGATGGCCGCTGCGCCGCTGCTCTTAGCCCTGGCCTTGGGCGCGATGTTAGGCGCAGGCTGGAGCCTCGATGCGCTGATTCGTCGCCGCCGCTGGGCCGCGATCGTCGGATTATCACTCGGTGTGATTGCCAGCCTGAGCGCCCCCCTCCTCACCCGCGAGGAGATCCACTTCCGCCGCCATCGGGCCAATTATGAGAGTCGAATAGAAGCCGCGACCACGGCAACCTTCCGACCCGTGCGCTACTATCGCCCGCTCGTCTACGTCGCCGATCCGGCGGCCATCGCACAGGTGCCGTGGTGCGGGATCGACGGCGCCATCGTTCGCCGCCTGGACACGCACTGGTTCATCTGCCAGGAGGATTTCAACTGAGATGAAAGGCTATCCAACGAAGGACTGACTATGAAAGCCCAACGCAACGCCAAAACATTTCTCCCACTCTTCATCGCGGCCCTCTGCGGCGGCGTATGGGGCTTGGGCGCAGCGCGCGTCCTGGCCTTGGAACTCCACAGCGCCTTCTTTTTGAGCAGCGCGGGCGCGGCGCTCACGGCCGTGCTGGGCGCGAGCCTCGCCGCCGGGGCAACGTATGCCCTCGCGCTCCCGGCGCTCGCGCTGTTGCCGCTGCTCCTGCCCGCCGTCGACCTCCTGGCCGGCGATTTCGTCCCCTGGCGCGGGCCTGTCCTGTTGGGCGGCGGATTGGCGCTCACGATAGCCAACCTTGCGAAGGTCCCGAATGGAGAGACAACCTCCGCCAGGTTCCGAATCAACCTCGGCACAGCGATCGCCGTGCTGCTGCCGCTTCTCATCTATCTGCCCGATATTTCGCCCTACGTGGGCCGCGCCGACACCTTCGAGTTCCAGGTCGTCGCGCCGCGCTTGGGCATCGCCCATCCCAGCGGCTACCCGCTCTACATCCTGGTTGGCAAACTCTTCTCCCTGCTGCCCTTCGGCTCCGTGGCGTGGCGCGTCAACCTCTCCTCGGCCGTCTGCGCGGCCTTAGCAGCGGGCATGCTCTACCGCACACTAGCGCGCCTGGATGGCGACGCATCCCAGACAACCCTCGCGCCGCTCATCGCCGCCCTGACGTTGGCCTTCTCACCCACCCTCTGGTCCCGCGCCATCGAGGCCGAGACATACGCACTGAACACGCTGTTAGTCGCGCTGGGCCTATGGCTGGCGACGCACTGGGCCACCCGTGAGGACATCACCGCGCGCGTGCTGCCCGCCTTTGGCCTGCTCGTCGGCGTGGGGATGGCCTCCCATCTGACGTTGGGCGCGCTGGGCCTCTTGGCCCTGCCGCTGCTCCTCACCACCAAGCCGCGCCCGCAACCGCGCACACTGCTCGCGGCGGCGGGCCTGGGCCTGCTGGGATTGGCGCTCTACCTCTATATCCCGCTGCGCTGGCCGGCCATCAACGGCGAGTGGATGACGCCCGCGCGCTTCCTGCGCTTCGTCGCCAACGCGGAATCGGGCGGCGCGCTGCACCCCTTAGCCTTCTGGCACGATCCCGCGCGCTGGGCCTTGGTCGGCGAACGCCTGCTGGCCCAGGTCAGTTGGTCGGGGCTGATGTTGGCCGTCGTGGGCCTGCTAACGCTCGCGCGCCGCCGCTGGCCCCTGGCCCTGGGGACGACGCTCGCCTTCGCCGCATGGGTCTGGTTCAACCTCAGCTTCTACGTCGCCGATCCCGACTACTCAGCCTTCCTCATTCCCGCGCACGTCGTCCTCATCTTCTGGATGGGCGCCGGCATCGAGAGCCTGCTGGCGCGCCACGCGCGGTTTGAGTCGTCGCCAGCGACGGGGAATACTTTGCACCTCGTCTTGCTCCCTCTGATCGCCCTGCTGCCCCTCTCCCGCCTGTGGATCACCGGCCCGACGTTGGACACCCTCAGCCAGGGGTGCGCGGACGAAGCGTGGGGCCGCTACTCCCTGCATCAACCCTTAGCCGAGGGCGCCGCGATCTTGGCCGATAGCGAGAAGTTCCCGCCGCTCTACTATCTCCAACAGATCGAGGGCCTGCGCCCCGACCTGGAGTTGGTCACGCTCTTCAACGAGGCCCAATATCGGGCGGATATGGAAGCGCGACTCTCGGCGGGCCAGCGCGTCTATCTGGCGCGCTATCTGCCGGGGCTGGATGGATATGGCGGCGTGACCTCCGTCGGGCCGCTGGTGGAGGTCGCGCCTCCGGCAATCACGCCCCCGGCAGATGGGAAGCCCAACTTCGCCGCGGCGCTGCGGCTGCATGATCACACCTTAGAGGCCGATCCAGAGGGCCGCGCGCTGCATCACCTCACGCTGACGTGGGAGGCGGTGACCGCGCCCGATGCGGATTTAACCATTCGATTACGGTTACGCAATCCGCACAATGCCAAAATCGTGTGGGAGCGCGAGGCCACACGCCCCGTCAACGGCTACACCACCACCGAGGCGTGGCGAGCGGGCCAGATCGTGCGCGATTATCACGCCTTAGCGTGGCCGGCGTGGCTTCCTTCCGGCGAGTACGAGCTGGAGATGGCCATCGCCCCGCGCTTCGCCGAAGCTGGCGCCGCGTCGTGGCGCCCCCTCACGCGCGTCACCGTGCCCGCCCAGCCCGCCGCCGATCTCCCGCGCCGCGTGGGCGCGCACTTTACCCCCCCTCAATCCCCCCCCAGTGGAGGGGGAGGTTCCATCTGGCTGGAGAGCGCCGACGTGCCCGGCGAGGTCTGGGCCGAGGCCCCGCTCGCCATCGACCTGACCTGGCGCGGCGAAACGGAGACATCAGGACAGCCCTCGCTCACCTGGCAGCCGCAGGAAAACGCGCGCTGGTTCCCGCCGGTGATGTTGGGCGCGCAGGGCCACACAACGTCCACATCCGCCGCCCAAACGCGCCGCTACGAGGTCGAGGCGCCCTCCCCGCCCGGACGCTACAAGCTCTACATCGCCTGGCACGCCGAGACCGGCGCACCCGTCCCGGCGCGCTGCGCCTGGCTCGGCGCCCAGAAGACGATGTGCCTGCTGGCGGAGGTCAATGTGGGGCCATCGAACGCGGGGCTGGCGAACTTCGACCAGCGCATCCTGCTGGTGGACGCGGACTTGGACGCGAGCGCCGTGCCCGCCGGGGGGCAATTGGCCGTCGATCTACGCTGGCGGGCGTTGCGCGAGATGGCGCACGACTACACCGTCTTCGTCCAGGTCATCGGCCCGGATGGCCAGCTCTACGGCCAGGTCGATAGCTGGCCCGTGCAGGGCGCGTCCCCCACCAGCCAGTGGCGCGGCGGCGAAGAGATCGATGACCGCTACCATTTCTACATCGCGCCGGACGCGCCGCCCGGCGAACACCAGGTCATCGTGGGCTGGTATCGGTTGGCGGATATGCGCCGCCTGCCCGTGCGCAATCAGGCCGGACAGATCATCGGGGATTTCTACACCATCGGGACATTCGAAATACCAGAACCGTAGGGGCGAGGCAATTCCCCATTGACCTACCGGAAGGACGTATGAGGCAAATTCAAAATTACCTTCCGCCGTGAATGATAGTTGAGGAATTGCCTCGCCCCAACAGGAGATATCCAAATGACCTACAACCCGCAAAAGCATAACCGCCGATCCATCCGCCTCAAAGGATACGATTACACCTCGCCAGGATCGTATTTTGTCACCATCTGCACGCCGGATCGCGTGCGCCTCTTCGGCGAGGTCGTGGACGCCGAAATGCAATTGAATCCCTACGGGCGCGTGGTCGATACCTATCTATCGCGCATTCCGGATCATTTTCCCCATGTCACATTGGACGCCTGGGTTGTCATGCCCAACCACGTCCACGCCATCATCACCATCACCGACGACCATCGTAGTAGGGGCGAGGCAATTCCCCAATCACTAACCACGGCGGAAGATGTATCGGAATCCGCGTCATCCATCATTCCAGAGAGTGAATCGAGAATTGCCTCGCCCCTACCACCGACCCAACCACACCCCACCGGCGCCCCATCGGGATCATTGGGCGCCATCGTCGGGAATTTCAAATCCATCGCCACCCGGCGCATCAACCGGATGCGACACACCCCCGGCGTCGAGGTATGGCAACGCAATTATTGGGAACACATCATCCGCAACCAGGCCGCCTACAAACGCATCGAGGCCTATATCCACAACAACCCCGCCCGCTGGGAACAGGACCGCCTGCATCCCGACGCGCCGTAGTAGAGGCGAGGCAATTCCACAATCACCATTCACGGCAGAAGATGTATCGGAATGCGCGTCACCCATCATTCCAAAGGACGAATCGAGAATTGCCTCGCCCCAACCCGCCCGATATATCCTGTAACACAAGCGTAACATCTCCCAAAGAAAAATCGTGTAGATTAAAGGTGTCTCATCTAAAAATCATTGACACAATCCACACGGAGCCGAATATGCCCCAACACTGGATCTTAGCCGCATTGTTGTTGATCCTCGGCCTGATGGCGGGCGCGCCCGTCACGGCCACGCCCAGCCTGCCGCCGGACGCCCCGCGCATCTACCTGCCGCTGGTGATCCGCCAACCGGCGCCGCAGCCCCCGCTCTATCGCCTCATCGTGGCGGAGGAGGATCTCGAATGGCTCTACGACCCCGCCAACCGCTGGACCTACGAGACGGTACCCGGCGTCTTCCTCTACGATGGCATCGCCTACGAGGTCGAGGTGCGCTTTCGCGGCGGCACGGTGCGCTACCTCTCCAAAAAATCGTGGAAGATCGATTTCCCCGCCGCGACGCCCTTTCAGGACCAGCGCGAGCTAAATCTCAA
Organism: uncultured Anaerolineales bacterium; assembly: GCA_964496595.1. Taxonomy (GTDB): domain Bacteria; phylum Chloroflexota; class Anaerolineae; order B4-G1; family SLSP01; genus JAAAOZ01. The sequence continues at coordinate 24,274 of CAZCAI010000009.1, read as the reverse complement.
CGCCGAGTACACGGACAAATCCTATTTGCGCGAGCACCTGGCCTACAACGTCTTCCACGCCGCAGGATTCCCCGCCGCGCGCACTCGCTACGTCCGTCTGGAGGTCAACGGCGAGTATATGGGTCTCTTTCTCCAGGTCGAGCAAATCGACCCGCACTTCTTGCATCGCGTCGGCTGGGACCCCAACGGCAATCTCTACAAGGGCGATTACGGCGGCAACTTCAACTGGGGCGGCGTGGATTACGAGGAGGCCTACGTCAAGAAGACCAACAAGGAGGATAGCCACCGCGACCTCATCGACCTGCTCTGGCGCATCAATCTGACGCCGGAGGAGGAGGTCGCGGCGGCGCTGGCCGAGGAGCTGGACGTGGGCCGCTACTTAGATTGGTACGCGGTGCAGATCGCCATCGGCAACTACGAGTGGCTGGAGAAGAACTACTACCTCTATCATCAGCTTGCGGCGGATTGGTGGGCCTTCGTGCCCTGGGATTTGGATCTGACGCTGGGCCACAATTGGGGGATGAACGGCATTTTGGATGAGGACAGCACCTGGGACAATCCCATCGACTCCGGCACAGTGGACAGTCCCAAGGCCGACGGCAAATACAACAAGTTGATCACCCGCGTGCTAGACGACGAGGCGCTCCGCTTCGCCTACTGCCGCCGCCTGCGCGCGCTGCTCCACGGCCCCTTCACGGAGGCCGCGCTCTATCCCCAGATCGACGCGACCTACCATTACATCCGCGCCGCCGCCGAGGCCGATCCCCACAAATGGGGCACCAACGAGGAGTTCCACGCCGGCCCCGCCGAGCTGAAGACCTACATCGCACAGCGGCGGATCTGGCTCCTGGCCCAGATGCCCGCCTACTGCCCAGAATCTGGCCCGACGCCCGTGATCAATGAGGTGCAGTGGCCCATCTCCGCGACGGACGCGCTCTCCATTACCCCGTGGATCGAGTTATACAACCCCGCCCTGGTCAGCTTCGATGTCGGCGGGATGCGGCTGCGCGCGCCCACCACCGGCACGCTCTTCCTGGATTGGGCGATCCCGCCGGAGACGGTGATCCCGCCCGGCGGCTTTCTGCGAATCTGGGCCGACGGCCTCGACGCGGGCGACGCGGTCACGCTCGTCGATGCGCCGCTCTACGGCGATGAGGTGATCGACCGCGTGCAGCCGCTCTCCCCTACCCTGAGCGCGCTCTGGGGCCGGCGCCCCGACGGCGCGGCGGCGTGGATCACCCTGACGCACGCCACGCCCGGCGGGTCGAACCTGGGCCGTGCGCCGACGATCACGGCCACCGGGCGGACGCCAGCGACGCCGCAGGCGGGACAACCCGTCACGGTGACCGCCCTCATCAGCGATGCGGACGCCCTGCGCTGGGACGAGACCATCACGCCGACGCTGTATTGGCGCGCCGAGGGCCGCGCGCATCAAACGCCAATGCGCGACGACGGCCAGCACGGCGACGGCGCGCCCGGAGATCGCGTCTACGGCGCACTCCTGCCGGGGCTGGAGGCGGGCGAGGTGGTCACCTATTACCTCCGCGCCATCGATGCGGCCAGCCTCGTCAGCGCCGACCCGGGCCGCGCGCCGGAGAGCACCTACGCCTACATCGTCGGCTTTGAGCGCCCGCCGATCCGCATCAACGAACTGGTCGCAATCAATCGCAATGCAGGCGAGGACGAACGCGGCGAGAGCGCCGACTGGTTCGAGCTGTACAACAGCGGCGTCACCTCGGTGACGCTGGGCGGGATGTACCTGACGGACGCGCTGGAGAACACAACCAAATGGCAGATCCCCGCCGGGATCGTCGCGCCGCCCCACAGCCACGTCCTCTTCTGGGCCGATGGCGAGCCGGACGAGGGGCCGCGGCACACCAACTTCAAGTTAGATGGCGACAGCGGTCGATTGGCGCTGTACGCGGGGGCCTCGGGCTATTCGGATCACTATCACGCCCTGATTGACGAGGTCTTCTACGGACCGCAGACGGTGGATCAGGCGTGGGGGCGCTACCCCGATGGCGATGCACATTGGCGCCGCTTAACGTCGACGCCCGGCGCGCGCAACGTCCAGCCGCCGCCGGAGATCACCGCCATCCGCCACGAGCCGCGCGCGCCCTCGGCCACCGCGCCCGTGCGCGTCCGCGCCCACATCACGGACGACACCGCCGTCATCTCCGCCACGCTGCACTGGCAGTATAATCAGAGCGCCGGCGGGCAATTCACGCAGTCCACGCCGATGAGACACGCGGGCGCGGGCGAGTACGTCGCCTCCATCCCGGCGCCGCCCGGCGGGACGCTGGCGCTGGGCGCGACCGTCGCCTACTACATCATCGCCGTGGATGAGGCCGGGAAGCGCGCCCTCGCGCCCAACGGCACGCCGGAGATCGCTTTTGGCTATCAGATCGGCGCGGCGCCGCCCCTCGTCCTCAACGAGCTGATGGCCGCCAACGACCAGACCATCGCGGATGAGCGCGGCGGCTACGACGATTGGTTCGAGCTGTACAATCGCAGCGCCATCACCGTCGAGTTAGGCGGGTATTTCCTCAGCGACACGCTCAATCGCGCGCCGAAGTGGCGCATGCCGTCGGGAACAAGCCTCGCGCCCGGCGAGCATCTCCTCATCTGGGCTGATGACGCGCCCGGCGAAGGGCCGCGCCACGCGCCCTTCAAGCTGAACCGCGACGGCGAGACGTTGGCGCTCTTCATCGCGTGCGGCGCGGGCCGCTACTGCGCCAGCGACTGGATCGCCTTCGGCCCGCAAGCGACGGACATCCCCCTTGCCCGCCTGCCGGATAGCGATCCCGCCTGGCAAGCCACGTTCAATCCCACGCCCGGCGGCCCCAATCCATCCCCATAGAGACTCCATACATTTGGAAATTCTGCGGTTCGGGGTTATCATAAGTGACAAGCGTAAAATACACCATCACCAAGAGATAAGGGAGAAATCGCTATGGAGATGCTCAAAAAAACCGGTCGTAACCCCGGCGCTGGCGGCAGCGGCGGTTTGCCAATTCAACATCACCCCACCTATGTGGCTAACGATGTCGTTTGGATTCAGGGGACGCTCCAGACCAACGGGAATCCCCACAACTACATTAATCAAGAGGGCTTGCGATTTTTGACGATTGAAGAGCCTCATGTCGCGCCGTGGACGTTCACGGGCCTCCCGACCAGCGAGCCGCCGTTGATCGTGACGGCGATCAGTCGCCTCCAACTCCTCTTTTTCCCCGGCGACGACGCGATGGAACAATTTCGCGAGCCAATCAGAACCGCTAAGGTGATGATCCACACGCCGCTGGCGGTCATTCACGGCGAGGCGCCCTTCCTCAGTGAGGCCGAACTGGGCAACTTTTTGGAATTCTGGCGCGGAGTCTTCTTCCCCATCAGCGATGCCTCCGTCTATTACCTAGCCGAAAGCACCGCCCAACAGCCCGCCGAAACGCCCCTGCTCTATATTAACCGCGATGCCGTGCTCAGCTACACGGGCGGCTGAGTAGAGACGCAAGATTTTGCGTCTCTACGGAATGATATGATGCGAATCCCCGATGGTCGTGAATGCCCTTATTACTACGCCAACTTCCACCGGCGCGATGTGGGTGTCGAAGTCTGCCGCCTACTGGAAGGGACGCCCGACGGCGAGATGTGGACATCGGACTATTGCGCTGCGTGCCCCGTGCCCGATATTCGCCGCGCCAACGCCTGCGAGAATATGGTGTTGCACGCGCGGATCGGGCGCCCCTGGTTCTGGCAGCCCAAGCGCATCCTCGTCGAGGCGACCTGCACGCTGACGGGCGAGCCGGTGGCCGATCCCTACGTCGGATGCGGGCGTTGTCATCCGCTGCCCACATTCGTCGTCGCGGCGCCGGATAAGGAGACGAAGGGAATGGAATAGGATCTATCCACCCGACACTTCTTAGCTCACGGATTAACACGGATGGGTCTTTTGAATTTTTCCGGGTCCCCCCCTCATTAGCCCTAAAAGCAGCCAGGAATTGGGTGTTGGTGGGGATCACAGACCTTTTTCGCGTCGTTACTGGGTTGTGAGGGGGAGTGATATGATTGCACCCGGCGAATTCCTGAAGAGCCATAATTCAAATCACTCACTCTGGGGCCATTCATCATTCTAAATTCGCAATTCCACTTTTGAGAGAAAAGGAGACTTAGTTCTATGACGTTGCCCAACATCAAAATTGCCGTCATCGGCGGCTCTGGCCTGTATCGCATCCAGGGCCTGAAGCATATCCAAGAGATCGAGGTATCCACGCCCTTTGGCGATCCCAGCGATGCTTTGATCACGGGCGAGTTGGCCGGCATCCCCGTGGCCTTCCTCCCCCGCCATGGACGCGGGCACGTCCACACGCCCAGCGAGGTGCCCTATCGCGCCAACATCTACGCGCTCAAGAAGTTGGGCGTCGAAAAGGTCATCAGCGTCTCGGCGTGTGGTTCGCTGCGCGAGGACATCGCGCCCGGCGACATCGTCGTCCCCGATCAATTGGTGGATTTCACCAAGTTGCGCACCAGCTCCTTCTTCGGGGAGGGCTGGGTGAGCCACATCTCCGCCGCCGATCCCTTCTGCCCCGCGCTCTCCGCGCTGCTGGGGGAGGCGTTACAAGCGATGGATGCCACCGTCCATCGCGGCGGCGCCTTCATCACCATCGAAGGCCCGCGCTTTAGCACCAAGGGCGAAAGCCGGCTGTTCCGCTCGTGGGGGATGGACATCATCGGGATGACAACCAGCCCGGAGGCGTTCTTGGCCCGCGAGGCGGGGATATGCTACGCGGTGCTGGCCCACGTCACCGATTACGATGTCTGGCACGCGAGCGAGGAAACCGTCACCGTCCAGATGATCGTGCGCCAATTGCAGGCCAACGTCAAGCTGGCGCGCGAGACGCTGCGCCGGCTCATCCCGCGCCTGGCCGAGCCGATGCCCGCCTGCGAGTGCGCAACCGCGCTGGATACGGCGCTGATCACCGACGCCGATCACATTCCCCCGGCGACCAAAGAAAAGTTACGCCTCATCGTCGAAAACAACGACTAAAAACAGCACACCAATGAACACTCAGCCGATCCAGAAAGCGCGGCGTTGCCTCAACCCGCGCATCATCACCGTAGGCCTGATGGGCTTAGCCGCGCTCTTCGTCCTCACCGGCGCGGTAACGCTCCATTTCGCCGCGCCCACGCCGGCCCTCACGACCGGGCATCTCATCAGGCTGGTGGGCGGATGGGCGCTGGCCTGGAGCGCGGGCCTCTTCATCTTGCAGACGCGCGCGCCCGACGCTGATCCCTTCATCGCGCCCGTGACGGCCCTGCTCACCGGTTGGGGCCTTCTGATGATCACGCGCCTGGCCCCGCGCTTCTTGGATCGCCAAATCCTGTGGCTCTTCATCGGCGTCGGCGCGATGTGCGCGACCGCGCTGCTCTCACCGCTGGCGCGCTGGCTCCGCCGCTACCGCTACACCCTCCTCACCGCCGGCCTGATTCTGTTGGGCGCCACCTTTATCTTTGGCGTCAATCCTTCCGGGTATGGTCAGCGATTGTGGCTGGGCGCGCCCTTCAGCGGCGGAGTGGGCGTCTACTTCCAGCCATCCGAGCCGCTCAAGCTGCTCTTCATCATCTACTTGGCCGCCTACCTCTCTGACCGGCGGGCGCTGTGGCAGGAAAGCGCCTCCGACGCCCCCCCAGGCCATCACGCCGATCCGCTGTGGCTCACCATCATCGGCCCGCTGCTCACAATGGTCGGCATCTCGCTGCTGTTGCTGGGATGGCAGCAGGATTTGGGCGCCGCGATGCTCTTCTACCTTACCTTCGTCACGATGCTCTACCTGGCATGGGGTAAGCTCTGGCCCGTGATCTTAGGCCTCTGCCTCTTCGCGCCCGTGATGATCGCCGGGATGTTATTCTCCAGTCGCGTCGCGTTGCGCGTTAGCATCTGGTTAGATCCCTGGGCGCCGGAGCAGGCGGATCGCGCCTTCCAGATCCTGCAATCGCTCTACGCGCTGGCGGGCGGCGGCGTGATCGGCCAGGGGCTGGGCCAAGGAGCGCCCACGCTGATCCCCGCCGTGCACACCGACTTCGTCTACGCCGCGCTGGTCGAGGAGTTCGGCCTGATCGGGGCCATCGCCCTGATCGCGCTCTTCGCCGTGTTGATCTATCGCGGGCTGCGGCTGGCTCAGAAAGCCACCTCGCCCTTCGAATCGTTGCTGGCCGGCGGGATTGCCACGATGATCGGTCTCCAGACGTGGGTCATCATCGGCGGGAACGCCAAGCTGATCCCCATCACGGGCGTCACACTGCCCTACCTGAGCTACGGCGGCTCCTCGCTGCTGCTGATGATGATCACCACCGGACTGCTGCTCAACCTCTCGGCGCCCCACCCGCCGCCGCTGAGCCTCAGTCCGCCACGCAATGCCACGCCGCCGCTACGCCAGACCGCCGGGCGCTTGGGGATGGCGCTGCTCATGCTCCTGACGATCACGGCGCTTTCCACGGGGATGTGGAGCGTGCTCCGGGCCGAGGAGTTGCGCGCGCGCCCGACGAATCCGCGCACCATCCTGGCCGAGGCGCGCATCCGTCGCGGGCGCATCTTAGACAACACCGGGACTGTGCTCGCCAGCACGGAGAGCGACGCCGCCGGGTACGTCACGCGCACCTACCCTGTGCCACACGCGGCGCCGGTCGTCGGCTACGCGACGCTCCAATACGGCGCCGCAGGCATCGAAGCGACGTGCGATGCGCGCCTGCGGGGCGATCTGGGGCAATCGCCCAAAGCGGCCTTCTGGGATGCGCTCCACCACCGGGCGCCCGTCGGCGAGGATGTGCGCCTGACCATCGATGCCCAGTTGCAGAAGCAGGCCCAGACGCTGCTAGACGGCCACGAGGGCGCGGCGATTGTGGTCGATGCGCGCACGGGTGAGATCCTGGCGTTGGCTTCCGCCCCGACGTATGATCCCGCGACGGTGGCGGAGAAGTGGGCGACCCTGCGCGAATCGCCGGGCGCGCCGCTGCTCAACCGCGCGACGCAGGGCCTGGCGCAACCCGGGGCCATCTTAGAGACGGTGCTGCTGGGCGCCGCGATAGACGCGGGCTTACCGCCCACCTCCACGCCTCCATCGCTGACCCGCCCGATGGACATCAACGGCGCCACGCTGCGCTGCACCCAGCCCCCCACGGCGGCGACGTGGACGGCGGCGCTCGCGCAGACCTGCCCCGGCCCCTTCGCCGCGCTGACCGATTCTTGGGACGCCGAGCAATTGAAGATGACCTTCGAGCGGTGGGGATTGACCCAGGCGCCGCCCCTGGAAATTTCCACGGAGGCTACGACCTGGGAGACCGACGCCTGGGACCTGGATGTCACGGTGGAAAGTCTGGGGCAAGGGGAACTCTTAATCACCCCGCTCCAATTGATGCGCATCGCGGCGACGTTGGGCAATAACGGGCTGCGGCCCGCGCTACACCTGATCCCCTCCTCTGCTGATAACGCGGGCTGCGATGTGCCGGCGCGCCCACCGGGCGCGCGGCTGCTATCCGCCGAGGACGCCGCCACGTTGCGCGCACTCTGGCCCGCCTACGATACCGCCATCGGGCACCAGGGAAAGGCATTGGCTGGGCCGGAACGCACGGTAAGCTGGTTTATGGGTCTCAACTCCGCCGTCGTTCCGCGCTACGCCGTCGCCGTTATGGTGGAAAACCCTGAAACGCCAGAGATCACGGCCGACATCGGCGCCGAACTGCTGCGCGCCGCCGTCGGCCCCCGGGCCACACACTGAAACCACACCCTCTGGATTCCATCCGATCTCTGACCAAGAATCCGGGTCTTTTGGATTTTGCCGGACAACCTCTTCAGCAGCCCTAAAAGTAGTCAAGAATTACGTGTTTGTGGGGATCACAGACCTTTTTTACATCGTTACCAGGTTGCGGATGGGGATAGAACGATTGCAACCGGCGAATTCCTGAAGAGCCAAGAATCCTTGCTTGGGTTTGACAAAGATCAATTCTAACCTTATTATATAGGTTAGAAGTAATGGCCTGATCCATACGAAAATTCAATCGCTGTAGTCCATTCGTTACCTTATCACCCTCTCAACACGCGCAATGATAAAACATCTACTAATCTCTAGGAGTTTGCCAGGAGTATGCTATGAAGGAAACCATTTTATTGATCGAAGACGACGAGGCCCTCGCCCAACTCGTGCAATTGCTTTTGGAGCGCGCCGGATATGAGGTACAAGCTGCAACTCATGGAGAGGAAGGCCTGAAATTGGCCCGTGAGCATCATCCTGATTTGGTCTTATTAGATATTTTGATGCCGGATATGGACGGATGGCAGGTCTACGAAGCGCTGCAAGGGATCACCGACGCTCCGGTGTTGTTCCTCACCGCTCTAGGGGATGAGCACAACATCACCTACGGCCTGGGGCTGGGCGCGGACGATTATATCGTCAAGCCATTCGGGTACAAGGAGTTGGTCACCCGGGTCAAGGCCTCGTTGGCGCGCGCCCGACGCGCTCGCGGCGAGCAGAAGGTCTTCAAGACTGGCACGCTCCGCGTCAACCTGGACACGCACGAGGTCAAGGTTGGCGACGAGATGGTTAGTCTGACACCAACGGAATTCCAACTCCTCTCGGCGCTGATCCAAGACCCCGGCCAGACCGTCAGCCACGATACGCTGCTGCGCCGTGTGTGGGGGCCAGAGTATTCCAACCGCCGCGATTACCTCAAACTCTACATCTGGTATCTACGGCAGAAAATCGAAGAAGATCCCCGCAATCCCCAACGCATTTTGAGCGAGCGGGGACAGGGCTACCGCCTGGTCGTGGATCCAACACAAGAACGCGAGAAATAGTAGATGCTCGCGGTGGATTTACTCCAGCGCGGGGGATGGCGATTCGATTTGCCATCGGCGCTGATCGGCGCCGCTGTGGCATGGCTGATCGCGGCCTTTCTCTACGCTCGCCGAAAGCAGATCAAGCGCATCAAAGAAAAGCTCTGGGCGCCAATCCAACAATGGCGCCACGAGATGCGTTCTGGACAATCAGAGCGCTATCTCAAAGCTTTGCAACAGCAACTCCGCAGTCTGCTGCTCTTCGAGCCGCAAGACCCTCTCGCCATCTTTCGACCGCCCACGTTGCGCGGTTTCCCGCCCCTGCCTGGCGCCAAAGAGATCGGACAGGACAAGCTGCCCGATTTCCAGGAGATTCCCTACAGCTCCCTACTGAAGGGCCATCCCTATCTGCTGGTCATCGGCCCGCGCGCGTCGGGACGCACCACAGCGCTGGCGATGTTGACGTGGGAAAATGCCGCCCAGGCTACGACCGCCGCCCAAGCTCAGGATCAGCAGGAAGAAGATGAAGCAGTTTCCCCGGAGCGATTCCCCCTCTGGATCGATCTCGCACACTTGAGAGACCTGCCCACGGATACTGAGAGCACGCCCTTAGAACGGCTGGTGGAGTTGGCCCTACACTTCTTGCCCGGCGCTGCACCCAAGTGGGTGACGACGCGATTGGAAAAGTCCCCCTCGTTGATCTTAGTCGATAACTGGGAGGCGTTGACGCGCGACGAGCAGGGCATCGTCGCCGCGTGGATCGCCGAACTCCAAGCCGCGTTGTCCCGAAGTCGCTGGGTGATCACCTGTGGGCCGCGCAGCTACGGGCATCTGGTCGAAGTGGGTTTTGTTCCGCTGGAGCTACAACGTCCCACCGGCGAGGCAATGCTGCAAGCGCTGTATGCGGGCTGGGCCAGCACCATCGCGGATGCGCCATCGCCCGATGAGACACTGCTTCCGATGCTTCGGTGGGCCGATCAAGCGGGCGCATCCATCATCGAACTCACGCTGCGCATCCAACTCTATCTCCAGACGCAAAAAGCGCCAGAGCGCTTTGTTGATGTGATCGATCATCTATTAGATGATCGCATTCCCTTACTGGCGGTAAATGACGATGAGGCGTTGGGCGCCGAGGCCCGGAGGCTCACGCTGGAGACCTTAGCGCATATCGCGCAGGCCCGCCGCCTGGATAGCCGCATCTTAGGGCGCGATGAGGTGAAGACCTACATTACATCGCAATTGCCCCCCGAGGAAGAAAATGCCGCCAAAATCGAGCGGGCTGTCCGAAAATTGCTCAAAACCTCCGATCTGCTGGCGCGCGAAGGCAAATCGTGGGTGCTCAATCACTATCTCTGGGAGGATTTCCTCACAGCCTGGGCATTAACCCAGCAAGAGTGGGGCGCTGATCTGACGCGCACGCATCTGCAAGATCCGACGTGGCGTCTGGTGCTGGAGTTCTACGCCGGATTGGGCGACGCGGGACATCTCATCGAGACGCTGCTCAAGCGAGTCAAGCTCTCGGAGGCATGGGACGAGTTGCAGCGGATGGCGCGCTGGAGTATCGTTGCGCCGCCGGATATGCCGTGGCGCACAAAGGTGATGCAGGCGCTGGCGCAAAATATCCTGACGCCGGGGATCGACGCAACGCTTCGGCTGCAATTGGCCCGCGCGCTCGCTTTAGTCGCCGGCGAGAGTGTGCGCGGATTTTTCATCAAGGCGCTCCGCAGCCCGCAGCCGGCTATCCGCTGCGTGGGTCTCCGGGGCATCGGGTGGGTCGGCTCATCGCGCGAGATGAAGGTACTCATCGGTGCGATGCATGACGAGAACGCGGAGATCAAGGAGAGCGCGGTGCTGGCGCTCGCCGATATCAACACCGAGGGCGCCGTCAAGTTGCTGGCCCAGGGCCTCTATGAGGCGGATGAGTACTTGATGCTCACCATCGCCGAGCAATTAGCGGTCACAGCGGAAGGCCGGGAGGCGTTGCGCGAGGCTATACAGGCAGAGGATCTGATGGTTCGTCGCGCGGCGGCGCATGGCCTGGAGTTCGTGGAGCAACCGTGGGCCGCGGAAGCGCTGGAGCGTTTGGCCCGCGACGATCCGCAATGGCTCGTGCGGGCCGCCGCCGATGCGGCCTTGAAGGCGAAGATGCAGCAGGATCAAGCGCCGTCCCCCACCCCCGCGCCGCCGCCTAAGATCGACGAATTGGACTGGCTTATCGCCTGGGCCGCCCAACAAGGCTCCGGCTTGGGCGTCGGCGCAGCGGCGCTGGAGATGCTGGTGCGCGCCACCACCGAGGGCAAGGTCGGGGTGCAGCTTTTGGGCGCGATGACGTTGCGTCAAATCGGCCAGCAGCGCCATCTGGAGGCGCTGCACCAGCTCTTAGATCATAAGGATGCCAGAGTTCGAGCCATCGCCGCCGATGCCGTCCACCGCATCGAGGCGCGTTACTATGATCCGCAGGAGACGGGAATCACGTCGTAGGCACAAAGTTAGAAAAGCTAGAATCGAAATCGAATGGAAAAGCCCCCGCCGGGTATATCATCGGCGGGGGCTTTTTGTATGGGGGTCTTTCAAAATTGAGACATATACTTTATCCCGAATTTATACCAAGTTTGCAAATCCCAAACAGCTATGGTAGGATAGAAATACAGGCCTTTGGATTTCGCCGGACGACATCCCGCACAGCCCCAAGAGCAGCGCAGATGCCCCGGCGAATTCCTGAAGCGCCTGAAATATAACCCGCTGAACCTCGCCGCATCCTTTCCTCCATCCAGGATAGTGACCAGCTACCGGATATTTTTCTGGCTCTTGTGAATGACGTAGCGGTTATCTCCAAATCCTGTATCCGTAACCGTTTAGTCTTGTGAGGTGCAACGCACTTTTAGGCTTGTCGCCACGCATATACTGCATGAGGTTGCGCCTTTCCTTCAGTTCAAGTGCGTTGCACCTTAGTCTGCTCAGAAAACTAAACAGATACCTGTATCCCAAGGGCCATAGCATTTGGATAGGAGGTCAAAAATGAACGCCGAGTCTGACCTGGGATCAGGCCGTTCCTCACAAATGAACCTCCCGCAAACGACCCGGTCTTGGAGAAAAACACATCAGGTTGGGGAGATTTTCAACCCTGGAACTTCCTTAACGAAAAGCCGCTGGACTGACCATAGATTCAAATGGACAAGCGTCTTCATCGCCTTCATCATCTTCACCGTAGGACTTGTGCTCTGTTTGGGATTGACGACAGAGGTCCGCGCGGATTCGCCTATCTATGTCCGGCCAGGGGGGCATGACGCGCTCTGCCATGGCACGGTGAATGTGGATTACAGCGCGGACATTGCTCCGGCCTGCGCGGTTCAGACCATCCAAACCGGGGTCATCTCAGTCACTGCCGGCGGCGCGGTCAATGTGACGGCGGGGATCTATCCCGAACTGATCACGATTACGAAGAGCCTCACGCTGACCGGAGAATCGGGCGTGGTCATCCATCCCGCAGAGAATATCCCTGAACCGGACGACGCCCACAGGGGATCGATTGTCTGGGTCCAAGCTCCAAACGTAATCCTCCGTGATTTGACCATCGATGGAGACAATCCAACCATAGGAGGCGGCATATCCGCCTACGGCGCTGATATCAATGCATTCCGAGGTATTTATATGCACGATCCATGCTTTGATAGGCTGCGCGTTGAACGTGTCACACTCCACAATTTGGCGAGGGGAATCAATCTATATTGCGGGCAGGATCACGTCATCCACCATAACACCCTCTATCATCTCGGCGGCCCATCCGATGGCCAGCACGGCTTTGGTATTCTACTTATGAATAACACCTCGGCCCAAATCACCCATAATCACGTGATGACCGCGACGTTGTCGGGTATATTTATGCAAAACAACGCCAGCGCCAACGACACATTGATCTCCGGGAACGCCATCACAAATGTCGGCGTGGGGTTGGGATGGAATGGATTAAGTGGAGGCGCTCACGCCGTCGTCGAACACAACCGGGTGGATGATGTCAATTGGGGTATGCAAGTGACTTCCATCAACAATGGCGACATCCATATCCAGCATAACGCCTTCACGTTGACGTCATCCTCGGCTATCGGCTATTATACCTGTCATACCGCGCCTGATACCACATATATCTTGAGCAATACCATTACGGGAGGAAATTTTGGCATTTGGCTGAAGGATGATGATCCCGCATTTGGCCCGGGCATCGCATATCTGGCCGTGGCGGGCAACGAGTTGCGAAATATAAACTACGGGTTGGTGGTCGATAGTAAGAAGATAGATTATGAGGTGAGCCTACAAGCCACCCGGAACACCTTTGTAAATCATCCTAAAACGGCCATCTACCTGAGAGGTTCCGCACCTATTTCCACGATTATCGGCGGCGCGCCCGGCGAGGGCAATCAATTCCTGAACAATGCGACCCATATCAGCGTCACGCTGCCCCACACCACGCCTGATATCCTCGCCCTCTACAATGATTGGGAGAGCGATGATCTTAACGAAATCGAAGCTACCATCCATCACCAGGCGGATGACGCGGCGCTCGCCGAAGTGCGCTATTACACGCTCACGGCCACAGCGCAGGCGAAAAGCGTCCTCGCTGACGGCAACCATACGGGCATGGTCACCGGCACATTGAGCGGATTACTCAGCCCCGCCGGCAATACCATCGCCTTCACCACCTCGTTGGGAATCGTCAACCCTCCCACAAACACCACGACCCCGGATACAGCCACGACCCAAGTCGCGTCCCCAGCGGCGGGCGTCGCGATCATCACGGCCACCGCCGGGTATCGCAGCGCCACGGCCACGCTCACGTTCATCCCTGACGTGGTGGATCATTTCGCGTTCGGGCAGGTGGAGGACCAAATCGCGGGCCGCGCCTTCACCGTGACCATCACGGCTGAGGCTGAGAATGGCGATGTTGTTACAAATTACACCGGCTCTGCGGATCTGGCGGACGCGACAGGCGCCCTCACGCCCTCAATGGCAGGCCCGTTTACGGATGGCGCCTGGACTGGGCCGATCAGCATCACACAAGCGATGACGGCTAATGTACTCACGGCCACTCATCCAGTTGATCCCGGCATCACGGGCCAGAGCAACGCCTTCACTGTGACCCATCACACGGCCGTCACACTCACACTCGATCCCCCCACCGCCATCATCACAGCCGGAGATCAGATCGCCTACACCGTTATCGCCACCGACACCTACGGCAATCGATGGGACGTGTCCGCCGCGGCCGCCTACACCATCACCCCCGGCGCGGGCGGGGCCTGGGACGCCAACGCCTACACCGCCGAGATCGCCGGCGCGTGGACGGTCGCCGCCGCGTATCAGGGCCACGTCACGACCGCGTCCCTCACCGTCACACCCGGCGCCGTGGATCACATCACGCTCCGCCCCGCCGCGGCGACCATCGCCGCCGGGGCCACGCAAAGCTACACGGTCACAGCCCACGACGCCTGTCAGAATCTCCGGGGCGATGTGACCGCTGCGGCCGCCTACACCATCACCCCCGGCGCGGGCGGGGCCTGGGACGCCAACGCCTACACCGCCGAGATCGCCGGCGCGTGGACGGTCGCCGCCGC
>CAZCAI010000009.1:0-9741 GCA_964496595.1 uncultured Anaerolineales bacterium | reverse complement strand
GGGACGCCAACGCCTACACCGCCGAGATCGCCGGCGCGTGGACGGTCGCCGCCGCATATCAAGGCCGCGTCGCGACCGCGGCCCTTACCGTCACAGCAGATGGAAGCGCGCCCGCTACTCTCTTCTTGCCGCTTGTAACGCGCAACTATGTCCAGGCCCCTGATTTGATCATCACCCATCTCGTCGCCACGCCAAATAACATCACGCTTACGATCAAAAATCAAGGGAATGCACCAGTTCCGGATCCATTCTGGATCGACGCTTATATTAATCCCCACACAGTTCCCACCGAAGTCAATCAAACATGGGAGCTGCTGGCAAGCCAGGGATTGGTCTGGGGGATAGAGAGGTCGTCCCTATCCGAGTTGGCTCCCGGCGGGACCCTGACCCTCACGGTGGGGGATATGTACTACTGGGAGATTTACAGTGAGATCACGTGGCCGCTGCCCGAGGGCGCCATCATCTACGCTCAAGTCGACTCGGTCAATACGGAGACAGACTACGGGGCAGTGCAAGAGAGCCATGAGATTATCAATGGAACTTACAACAACATCATAGGGCCGATCTACAGTACGGCCCGCGCCGCCACATCCATTCATACCCCGCGCGATGAGCCAATGCACAGGGGCGATAGTCATCTACCCGGCCGGCCATAAAAAAGAGGCCCCCGCCAAAAGCGGGGGCCTCTTTAAGCTGACTCGCAATCACGTGATGTCGGGCGGCGTCCAGGGCGGGGAATGGCCATCGAGCCGCAACAATTCCCACGCCAGGCGACGATAGGCCTGGCTGCCCTTGGATCTAGCGGCGTAGAAGACGCCCGGTTCCCCATAGCTGGGCGCTTCACTGAGGCGCACGCTGCGCGGGATGATGCTCTCGAAGACCTGCTCCGGGAAGTGCTGGTGAACTTGCTCGACCACCTGATGCGCGAGCGTCGTGCGGGTGTCAAACATCGTCAATACCAGGCCGCGCAGAAGCAAGTCGGGGTTCAGGCCGCGCTGCACGAGCGAAATCGTGCGCACCAACTGTGAAAGTCCCTCCAAGGCCAGATATTCGCACTGCACCGGGACAATCACAGCATGCGCCGCGCTGAGCGTGTTCACGGTAAGGATGCCCAAACTGGGCGGCGAATCTAATAGCAGATAGTCGTAGGCATCTAGGGTCGCTAAAATCCGCTTGAGTCGATTGGCGCGCTCGCGCGGATCGGCAATGCGATTGAGTTCCACGGTGGCGCCGGCCAGTTCAGGCGTGCTGGGCAAAACATCCAATCCCTCCCATGCCGTCGCGTGGATCGCGGCGGAGGGCGGGAGATCATCCGTCAGCACATCGTAGATAGAGGGGGAGATTTGCCGGGGATTAAGTCCCAAGCTGGTCGTCGCGTTGCTCTGGGGATCGACATCCACCACCAGCACGCGATAGTTCCAATCGGCCATCACGGCGCCGAGGTTGACGACGGTGGTCGTCTTACCCACCCCGCCTTTTTGATTGGCAAACGCATAAATTCGCGACATCTTTAGCGCCTCGTTGTCACTGTTACTTATTCGCCAGGCTCCTCGAAAATAAGCAAATATAAAATCGGCAAATTGCGAATTTAGAATTTTGAATCTTTTTACTCAACAGCACTATTCTAAATTCCAAATTACGGCATCGGCTACCGGAAAGGTTTCCTAAATGTGAATCTCCACTTTAGTGAGGGGAGTTAATTTCTTGCTCTCTGGGATTGAGAGAGTAGATTTTCGTTGTCGTTTTGGCCGGATCCAGGTCGAGTCACCGACGCGGCACAAGTTGCGACGGTGGAAAGATCGGGCGTCGCGGCCAAACCCTCGCGCCGCACAGACTCCGCCGCGATGCACGCCGCGAAGGTCACGGCCTCCCGAGGTAGCATCTCGCGCGTCAGCGCCACGAAAAAAGCGGCGGCGAAAATATCGCCGGCCCCGGTGGCGTTGACCTCGTCCACCTCAAAGGCGGGGAAAGGATGCGCCGTCCCCTCAAGGAAGAGATCACCGCCTAACCAGCCGCGCGTGACCACCAAAATGGCGGTCTGACGCGCAAATGATTGGATCACAGACCAATCGCCGCCGACATCCTCCAGGCTCAACACAACGGCGGAGGCCAGGGGGAGCAAGCGCTCGGCGGTCGCCCAGCGTTGCGAACACACCCGCTCTGAGCTATCGCGCGTACGCATCCACCCCTGGGGCGTCAAGCCGACGAAGGCCCGCCCCGCGAAGTGCTCGACTAACGCGGGATCACACTCGTCCATAATCGGCCCGATGTGAACCACGGGAACGTCCTGCCACGACGCCGGGAGATCTTCCACACCGAGGGGGCGCGCAACTGCGTAAGCGTATTGCGTCCGCTCGCCCTCGGCGGAGTAGACATTCTCGAAGGTCGTCGTCTGTGGCGCGGGACGACGGACCATCGAAGCGTATGCTTCCAATGGCGAGAGATCGGCCTCCGGGCCAGTGCTGGTCACAATCCCCACCGAGCGCCCCAACGCGGCGGCAGTGCACCCCGCGTAGGCGACCGTCCCTCCAAGACGCATCCCCCCATCCGGCTGTAGATCGTGGGTCACGTGGCCCACAAGCAGATAATCTACAGCCGGACAGGGGGATGGCATAGAATCGACGAGATAGGCCGACTAGTTGGGAATGATAGTCACGGCGCGCCGCCGACCGGAGCCAACGCTCTGGGTCTCGACGCGGTTATCTTCTCGCAAGCTCATATGCACGATGCGTCGCTCGCTGGCGGGCATAGAGCGCAATCGAATCGTCCGTTGCTTCTGGACGGCCTCATCGGCCTTGCGCTCGGCCAATGAGCGTAAACTACGATAACGACGCTCGCGATAGCCGTCCGCATCCACCACGAGATAGTATTGGTCGCCGATGTTATGATGCACCAGGGCGCGCATAATGTACTGGATGGAGCTAAGCGTCCGCGCGCGCCGACCGACGAGGGAACTGGCATCGTTGCCACTCAAGGAGACCCACAACGTGGGACGATCTTCTTCGCGCCACTTTGTGGAGATTTCAACGTCGAAATCGGCGAAGAGATGTTCCGCCACATCTAACGCGATGGCTTCCACAGCGTCGCGATCAACGCCGCTCACCTGCTCTCGCGCCGCTGGCCGCTTCTCTTGCGGCTCGGCGGGGGCCTTCTCCAGCTTCTTTGGCGTGGGTTTCTTCTCTTCTTCTGGTTGCGGCGCTGCGGCCTCTTTCTTTTTTGGCTCTGGGGCCATTTTCGGGGCCTTCTCCAGCTTCGGCCTGGGCGCCGGGGCGGGTTTCTTTTCCGGGGCCAGGCGCGGCGCTTCGGGCGCTTCTTCTGGAGATTCAACTTCCTGTTCCTTGATCTCCATGGCTTCTACGGCCTCCATGGCTTCCATCTCAGTCCCTGCCGCCTTAGACGCCGCGATATGCTCCCGTGGTTCGATGCTCGTATCGCGGCGCGTCAAGCGGACTTTGGCCTGACGGGAGCCTAAGCCCAAAAAGCCTTTACTGCCTTCTTCTAAGACTTGAATATCGACCTGATCGCGGATCGCACTCAGGCGTGTCAATCCTAATAAAATCGCCTCTTCAACAGAGGGCGCTGTAATTTCTATAGAGTCTTCAGGGTTCATAACGACCTCCTACTATCCTCTAACTTGTAAGTCAAATATCGCCAAAACAGTAATTCAAACCTCCTCAAGCGGCGCCGTCCACCTCATCATAGACATAGTGACGGCGGAAGAGGAAGTATTGCAGAATCCCTACCAAGTTGGAGATCAAGAAGTAAACTGCCAGGCCGGAGGCGTAGGTTGCCGCGAAGAATCCCGTCATCAAAGGCATCATAATCTTCATCTGTTTATTCATCGCCTCGGCCTGGGCGTCGGTTGCGGGGGGCGTGATTAAATCCTGATAGTACCACGCGGTCACGACGACTAACAGAGGCAAGACATAGTAGGGATCTGGCAATGCCAAATCCAACCAGAGGAATTGATTCTTGAGGGGGATGAGAGTGCTGAGGCTGGGAATCCATGAATAGATGTCGTTGGAAAGGGCCAGGAGACCCAAGGGGGTGCCCGCCAAGGCGCGCATAATCGCCTGGTAGAGGCCAATCATCAACGGGAGTTGTACCAAGACCGGGAGACACCCGCCCACCGGGTTGAGGCCCTCTTTTTTATACAGCTCCATTTGAGCTTGCGCCAACTTCTCACGATCATCCTTGTACTTCGCTTGCAACTTATCCAGCTTAGGCTTCAGATTTTTTTGCTTACGCGCGGCTTTTTGCTGCTGTATCAACAAAGGCGAGAGGACAAGACGGAAGAGCAAGGTAAGCAGCGTCACAGCAACAATGGTCTCGTGTCCCAAGAACCTATAGAACACGAGCAACAAGTTAATAATCGGTTGTACAATTAAAGCATCCCACACAATACATGCCCCCTACATAACTTAATGTGTTAAACCTGTCACTCATTCCAACACCACGGGCGAGAATTTAGAGCGAGGCACCCTCTACCCTTATTCTACTCGCGGGTAGCTCCAGACCAGGCTGCCGTCTTGCAGATCAAAGGCGCGGATGCGATCCTCAATCATGATGGGCATGGTGTAGAGCCGCTCATCGTCGGTCACCAGATTACCGGGCAGACGCCCTGGATTAGAAAAAACGGCCCCCCAATTCATCAGACTGTTACCATCGACATCGATGGCATAGATTTCGCCACGTTCGTGGGTAGCGACGAAGAGCCGCTCACCATCCGCGTCCAACGCGGGCCGCCCGCTGATGGTCTCCCCTTCGCCGATGACGACCGGCTTATCCCAGATCATAGTCGCGCTCTCGGTATCCAACGCATACACCTGGCCGCTCACATTGGTCAGGTAAAGTCGCGCGCCATCAACCAGGGGCGTCGCCCACAGCCAATCACCGTAGCTCTCTTGCCAGAGAATCTCGCCGCTCAGCGGGTTAATCTTATAGAGTTGATCAGCAAAGTCGCCGACCCACAGAGCCTCGTTGATTACCACGGGCGTCGCAGTGATCGCGCCATCTAACTTACGCTGCCATTCTAATTTACCGCTTTGCACATCCACGGCGTACAGGTTATGATCCAGAGAAGCGATGTAGACCGTATCTCCGATAGCCACGGGTCGCGCCCAGACGCGATCCCCCGTCTTAAAAGACCATTGCTCCGCGCCATCCTCGATGCTCAAGGCGTAGACCGTGCCATCCCCGTTGCCAATGATGTACGTGTCATCAACTAATGTCCCGTTGCCGACGTACTGCCCCCCCGCGCCCGCAAATGTCCACTCGGCTGTGGGCGGCCGCGACGGATCGGCATCTAACGCCAGACCATAGACCCGTTGATCTTTCAATCCCGCCACAATTAACAGCCCATTCTGATACTGTTCAGAAGGCCCAACCAACATCGGTTCCGTGTAAAATGGCCCCCTATCCTCCGCGTCCTCCGGGGGATAGACCCATAACAGATTCCCCGTCTCGGCCTCCAGCGCGACGATGGTCTCAAGATTTGCCGCGTAGACCACGCCCTCGTGAACCAATAAATTTGGCCAGCTCTCATGGCGTGCACCGCCTTGACCGCAGCCCGACATTATCACGACCACCATTAAGAGAAGCCCAATGCTCCACAGGGCCTTCTTCCATTGACGTCTCATGCTCTTATCTTCCTCCTGTAGCCATTTTAGTGTTTTCGGACTTTCTGGCCTTTATCTCCAATGGAACGGGATCGTGTCCTCCCGGATTGAAGGGATGACATCGCAAGATGCGGCGCACGCCCAACCACCCGCCCTGTAGGACGCCAAAACGCTCGATGGCTTCGTAAGTGTAGTGAGAGCACGAGGGCGTGAAGCGACACGTGGGGGGAAAGAGAGGCGAAATTCTACACTGGTAGAAGCGCAGCATACTCAACAACAGGGTTTTCACGTTCACGGTTCCTCGGTCTTGACCCTTTCCGGTTCGATAAGCGCCGCGCGGGCCAAAAGCTCGCGCAACGCCGCTTCGACCTTCGGCTTCTTCGCATGAGGCAACGATGACCGCGCCACGAGGACGATATCCCAGCCCGGTTGCAGGTTCGGATAGTAACAGCGCGTTGCCTCGCGCAACAGCCGTCGCGCACGATTGCGCGCGACGGCATTTCCCACTTTCCGACTGGCCGTAAATCCTACGCGAGTGCGCCCCTCCTCATTGGGGAGCGCCCATAGAATAAATAAAGGATGCGCCCACGACCGCCCCGCAGCCCAAACCTGACGGAATTGCTGAGGACGACGTAAGCGCATCTCTTTGCGCCAACAATGACGCTCCAAATGCAACGCCTACGAACGGCGGCGTGGTCTCAGGGACCACTCCTTCCAGTTCATCTTACGCTTTGCCCCGGTCAACTTCACCGCGATGAGGTTGTGACGGCCCCTCGCGCGGCGCCGCTTTAAAACCTTGCGCCCGCCTGGTGATTTGGAACGTGCAAGGAACCCGTGCGTTCGCATTCTCTTGCGTTTCTTGGGTTGATAAGTTCGTTTTGGCATTTTTTAACTCTCCTCTTCATATTCACAAATATCGTCCTTGGATAAAATGCGCCGTCCACAGGACCTATACAGTCAAAAACCGCGCGGTTGCCCGCAGCGGATTTTCACATCTTTACCTCTAAGGACAGAGACATTATAACCGTAAGGAAGCGATTCGTCAAATACCCCTGCCACCCTGACGCGATAGAGCCGCCGCCATCAAAACCTTTCATCCCCTCCGATCCCCACGTATGAACAAGGATTTGGGGGACAGGCCCTGACGCGATAGAGCCGCCGCCATCAAGATGAGCCTGGCGAATAAAATTCGCGGCTACGGGCGTAGCAAGCTACGCCTGGGCGAAACCGGCCTGCGCCGGTTAGAACTCGGTCGCCGAAGGACGACTTCGCTACATAGAGCCATCAAATAGAGCCATCAATAAGAAGTTTATGCCACGGAATGCTTGTTCACCAGACAAGAATTTGCTCAATTCAGGCATTGACTTCCCTATCCCTTATGCGTATACTTAAAGCAAGGTGGAACTGCCGCCGAAATCCCTCTATATCTTGTGAGGGAATTTTTATATCAAGCCCAGAACTTCAAAGGGGGAAATAACTGATACATAATCCCAAGACGAAGATGACGTTCAGCCCTATCTTCAATTGGCCATGGTGCCTATCATGGCCATCACCAATCAAGAAAAGGAGAATTCAAGATGGCATTCCGTATGCGTTGGCCCACAGAATATGGAAAGATTACGCAAGAATTTGGCGCGCGACCTGAGTTCTACCGGAAGTTCGGCCTGCCGGGACACGAGGGCATCGATTTTATGGCGCCGGAGGGCAGCGAGTTGTACGCCGTCGCCGATGGCTTCGTCAGTGATGTGCGCCTGGACGGCAACTCCGATCCCAACGGCAAGCCCTACGGGAATCAAGTCCGCATCCAGCACGAGGGCGGCTTCACCAGCATCTACGCTCACCTGTCCGAGGTGGTCGTGACGCGCGGGCAATTCGTCCAGGCCGGCCAGTTGATCGGATTGGCGGGCAACACCGGCAACTCCTTCGGCGCGCATCTCCACTTCTCGCTCAAGAAGCAGGGCGCGACTCAGAGCGGCGCGACGAAATTTCCGCACGACATCGTCGATCCCACGCCCTATCTGGATCCGTTCGGCGGCGCGAAGCCAGAGCAGCCCGCCCCGCCCGCCGATACGACCATCGATGTGCAGATTGACAGCCCAGAGATTGGCTACCTCAACGTGCGGAGCGCGCCCTACGTCGGCAGCGACCTGGTCGCCAAGGTCGATCACGACGAGAGCTTGGGAGCACTGGAGGAGGCTGACATCGCCCGCAGCAAGGTCGGGAAGAACGGCCAGTGGCTGTGGGTGCGCACGCCGATGGGCAAAACGGGCTATGCCGCGGCGTGGTATCTCAAGCTCCCGGCCCGCGAACCGGCGCCCAAGAAAGAGGCTGAGATCACCTTCGTCAAGGTCGACAGCCCTGAGACGCCGCTCAAGTTGCGCAGCGGCCCCGACATCGGCCACGCCCAGATCGATCAGATGCCGCACGGCGCCATCCTCAAAGCCTTGGAGCCGCCCGCCGAGGTCCGCCGTAAGATCGGGAAGAACGGGGAGTGGCTCCAGGTCAAGACGCCCACCGGCAAGGAGGGATACACAGCGGCCTGGTATCTGACGCTGGAAAAGACCTCCGCGCCCGCGATCCCCACGCCCGCAACGGGCGAGCCGACCAAGTACGTCCGCGTCGAAAGCCCGGAGTTCGGTCTCAAAGTGCGCAGCGGGCCGGGCGCCGGTCACGATCAGGTATGGTGGATTCCGCACGGCACGATGCTCACCTCGCTGGAGGACGAGAGGACGACCGGTCGCAAGGTCGGACAGGAGGGCGAGTGGATCCACGTCCGCACGCCCGCGTTGTGGGAAGGTTACGTCGCCGCGTGGTATCTCAAGACCCCGGAAGGCGAAGATCAACGGCAACCGGCCACGCAGATGGATCTACCCACGGGCCTCTCGCCGCACATCCAGGGCATCCACGCGGTCACATTAGGCGACGATCCCCACACGCGCGATCCCATCCGCAGCCTCTTCCAGAGCCGCAACAAGAAGGGCTGGGTCTTCTTCACCGAGATTTGTGGCCGCGAGCCACAACACGTCAATCTCAATGGCGACCTGCGCAATCGCCTGTGGGATTGGGCCGACCAGGGGTACGGCGTGATCGTCCGGCTCAATAACGGGTACGAGCCGAATGGTACGTTGCCAGAGCGGCAATATTACGATGATTTCGCCGCGGCCGCCGCGCGCTGGACGGAGCTGTATCTCAAGCGCCCGGATCGCTCGCAGAGCGAGTACACCTGGACGATCCAGATCGCCAATGAGCAGAATAACCCGCGCGAGCACCCCGGCGGATTCGAGCATCCACACGAGCACATCACCGCCGAGATGTACGCCGAGGCGTTCAACAAGACCTACGCCAAGGTCAAGGCCGTCCTACCCAATAGCATCGTCTGCACCGGCGCGGTCGATCCCTACAACTACATGGATCTCAAGCTGATGGCCAACGTTCACTGGCGCCCGCTGGATTATTACACCACGATGCTGGATCACATCGATGCGCTCGACGGCGTCATCCTTCACGCCTACATCCACGGCCCCGATCCCAAGCGCGTCACCGAGCTGGCGAGATTCGGCAACGGCTCCGGCCCCTTAGGCGATCACTACTTCGATTTCCAGACCTATCGCCTCTTTATGGAGCGCATCCCCGGCAAATGGAAGGACGTGCCCGTCTACATCACCGAGATGAACCACATCTGCCGCCCGCCGGCCGCCCCCGCCTGCAATGATCCCAACGCGATGGGCTGGGTCAATCAGAACCTGGGCATTGTCCGGGAGATTTTCAAGGAACTTGACCGCTGGAATCAAACCCCTTACGCGCAGCAGATCCGCTGTGGCCTGCTCTACCGCTGGATGGGCGATGCGTGGTCGCTGCACGATAGGCCCGGCATTCTGGAGGATTTCAAACAGTCGTTAGATTACGACTATCGCTGGCGCACTACACAGGCCGGCGCCGCCGATTTCTCCTTCAGCGCGATGGCCGCCGAACCCGAAATCGAGGAAGCGCCCGAAGAGCTGGAGCGCACCATCGTCCACCCGGACGATCTCACGCGCATCTGGGGCCTGGGACGCAAGAGCGAGATGGTGCTCAATACCCTGGGCATCGAGATCTTCGAGCAGTTGGCGCGCTACGAGCCGGA
>CAZCAI010000008.1:13355-61069 GCA_964496595.1 uncultured Anaerolineales bacterium | reverse complement strand
TTTCAGACCGAGAAAACCGGATTATAGCTTCCCGGAAGGTAAAGGTCTAAGCGGTTTGATTGAACTATCTCAGATCGCGGGTCAACTGATCGAGGAAGTCGCGATTGGTGCGGGTCTTGCGCATCTGTTGCAAGAGCGCCTCTGTGCCGGCGGTGATGTCGTAACCGGGCTTCCCGCCGGTGCCGGAGAGCATCCGCGAGAACATACGGCGCATCAACCATACTTTGCGCAGTGTGTCGGAATCGAGCAACAACTCCTCGCGGCGCGTGCCGGAGCGGGGGATATCAAAGGCGGGGAAGATGCGGGACTCTTGCAATCTGCGGTTGAGATGCAATTCCATGTTACCCGTCCCTTTGAACTCCTCGTAGATCATGTCATCCATGCGGCTGCCCGTATCGATTAAGCAGGTAGCCAACACCGTGAGACTGCCGCCCTCCTCGATGTTGCGCGCGGCCCCGAAGAATCTTTTGGGCGGGTAAAGCGCGGCCGGATCCAAACCGCCGGATAGCGTGCGACCGCTCGGCTGCACGACCAGGTTGTAGGCGCGCGCCAGGCGCGTGAGGCTGTCCATCAAGATCACGACATTCTGCCCGATCTCCACGAGGCGCTTCGCGCGATTCAGGGCCATCTCGGCCACACCGGCCTGATGCTCCATCGACTCATCGAAGGTGGAGCTGATGACCTCGGCATCGACCGAGCGATCCATATCTGTCACCTCCTCCGGACGCTCCCCGATGAGCACCACCATGAGGTGTATGTCGGGATGATTATGGGAGATGCCGTTCGCGATCTTCTTGAGAACCATGGTCTTCCCGGCCTTGGGCGGCGAAACGATGAGACCACGTTGCCCAAATCCGACCGGCGCGACCAGCTCCAGTAACCGTTGGGTGATATTGCGCGGACTCGAGACCAAATTGAACGCCTTTTCTGGGAAGATAGGGATCAAGCGCTCAAAGTGCGGGCGATTTTTAGACATTTCGGGGTCCATACCGTTGACGGCTTCGATGCGCAGCAAGCTCCGGTATTTCTCCGTCTCTTTGGGCGGTCGCACCTGCCCGACGACCATGTCCCCGGTGCGGAGGCCAAAGCGCCGAATCTGACTCTGGGAGACATAGACATCCTGGTTGCCGGGCGCATAGCGCGCGGAGCGCAGGAATCCGATCCCCTCGTTAGTGATTTCCAGTACACCGCCTCCGAAGCTAAACCCCTGCTTCTCGGTCTTGGCCTTGAGGAGCAGCAGGATCAGATCCTCTTTCTTCAGACGGCTGTAGCCGGAGACATCATAATCCCGCGCTAACTCGCGCAGCTCTTGCAGGCGCATCTGTTCCAGCGCATGCATGTCCAGGCTCAGGAGCGCATTGTCACCCGCCGAGTGTTCTGAGGGGGCGGCTTCCGGCTGTTCCTCCGTCACATCCTCCACATTTTCTTCCAGTTCTTCCTGTGGAAATTCCTCCTCTAGCTGCTCGTCTTCTTGCTGAAGTTCATCCTGTTTGTTCACGTTGTTCTCCTTGTTCTTCTTTGCTATCCAATCTCTGAGCTATCCGACGGCGCGCGACTCGCATTTCATGTGCGCTGCTTATGTTCAGTAAATTAAGCTCACAAATGACCAGGCGATGATGCCGGCCCAGATGATGCTATCGATGCGGTCGAGGGCGCCGCCATGGCCGGGGATGAGATCGCTGGTGTCCTTCACACCGACTTGACGCTTGATCAACGAGATGAAGAAATCACCGGCGGGGGTGAGGATCGCGAGCAGCGCGCCCAGAAGAGCGCCTTGCCACATCCTGAGCGTCGTCGGTCGCGCAGCGAGCCATGGCCATAAGGCTGCCAATCCCCCGCCGG
Source organism: uncultured Anaerolineales bacterium (assembly GCA_964496595.1). Lineage (GTDB taxonomy): Bacteria > Chloroflexota > Anaerolineae > B4-G1 > SLSP01 > JAAAOZ01. The sequence goes on along the minus strand of CAZCAI010000008.1, from coordinate 59,227 downwards.
CCAGAGTACCCCCAACGACGCCGGCCACAATCCCCTCCCAGCTCTTGCCGGGACTTAAAGAGGGAGCAATTTTGTGCTTGCCCCAGGCTCGCCCGAGGTAAAAAGCTGCGGTGTCGGCGATCCACACGATGAGCAATGTCATCAAGGTCCACCACAGACCATCGGAGTGGGCACGCAGTTGCAGCAAGTGCGCGCTACCGATCCCCAAATAAAGGCTGCCGGCCACGGTCAAGGCCCACTGCTCGACAGGTTGAGATAAGTGCGGGGATGTTTCATGCTTGTAGAGGATCCACAAAATAGATAGGAGAATTAGCCATGTCAACCCGGGGACCAGCCAGCGAGCCTCTAACCAGCGAGTGGTCACCGCCCACGTTAATATGATGGCCCACATCAATAAGGAGGAAGGATCGTACCCCTTGCGCTGCAACATTTGCCCGTATTCCCGGCTGGCTTGAAAAAACACGAGGATAATCAACAGAAAAAAGGCGATTTCTCCCACGATGACAGCGCCGATAACTATCGGAACCAAGACAGATGCGCTAATAATCCGCCAGTGGGTTGATGAGAGCTTCATAACTTAGAACCTAACACGGCAACTTCGTGTACGATAAGCAAGTATTTTGCAAAGGGGGACCTTTTTAGTGATGGTTTGTTCACGTCAGATGTGAGATGATTTTTCTTCATAAGTTATTGAATGCGCTGTTTGTGGGATTAAGGAAGTTGGGTGCTGATGCTAATTAAACACCATCGACTTCAACCGAGTTCTAAGATGATAAATGCGGTAACGATGCGGACGCTTCGAGAGTTCGCCGGATATGATTGCCTTGCCTCACCTGTAATGCAACCACAATGCAGAAAAGATCTGTGGCCGTCAAAACGCACCAATCCTTACTGCGTCTGGGGCCATTATTTTGAATTTTGCCGGGCAACCCCTTCAGCAAACCCAAAAGTAGCCAAGAGTTACGTGTTTGTGGGGATCACAGACCTTTTTTACGTCGTTACCAGGTTGCGTATGGGGATAGCACGATTGCACCGGCGAATTCCTGAAGAGCCAAGGGGCTATCCGGCAAAATCCGAAAGCCTCACGATGTGAAATGTGGTCAGGCAAAACATCAAAATACGAGGTGAAAAACCAATTAACTACCAGCATAATTCCAGAGGATAGAAATTCTGTACCAATCCTGGCCGGCTCGTGTGAGTTTTGGAACGAAACAGGGGCCGAACAGATGCTCGCCGGGTCATCTCGATGTCAAAGTTTTTAGTCTAAGGAATCAGCAAGAAGTAACTCCCCCAGAACTCAGGTAAAACCAAGGGGAATTGGGGAGCTTATTTTTCTCGCCATTCTAACTAATCAAATTCGAGCGCACGGAACAAGATAGCGAGGAGGGCTTCTCTTTACTCCTCGGCCGCCGATTTCTCAGGGAGGCCGCCGAAGCGTCGATTACGTTCGCTGAAGGCTTGAAGAGCTTTGTAAAACTCATCCTTATCGAAATCCGGCCAATAGACGGGAGAGACATAATACTCCGCATAAGCTCCTTGCCAGATCAAGAAATTGCTGACTCGCATCTCCCCGCTCGTGCGGATAATGAGGTCTGGATCGGGCAAATTCGCCGTGTACAAATGGGCGCTGATGACCTCTTCCGTGATCTCTTCCGCAGGTATCCCTTCGCGGATGAGCTTTTTAATGCACTCGACAATTTCACGTCGCCCGCCATAATTGAAGGCAATGTTCGCGATAAGGCGGTCGTTATGGCGGGTCAACTCTACCGCTTCACGAATGTTCTTTTTGAGGGTGTTGGATAGAGGATGTAACTTACCAATATGCCTTAATTGTACACCACTTTCGTGTAGTTCGTCAACTTCTTTGTCCAAACTCTCGGCTAATAGCTTCAGCAGGCCCTTTACCTCGCGGATGGGTCGCTTCCAATTCTCGGTGGAAAAGGCGTATAACGTCAAAATTGGCACCTCGAATGCCACGGCTGCGCGCAGGATCCGGCGCAAATTTTCCACACCGGCGCGATGACCTGCCAGTCGGGGCAATCCTCGCTGCTTGGCCCAGCGTCCATTCCCATCCATAATAATCCCCACATGCCTGGGTGTGGCGAGGAGTGGGGGATATGTCTTCGTTTCAGCCGTGTCGGTCATAGTGTCTCCACAACAACTTTACATTTGGGGGACTTACTGCTATCCAAGGAGTGGAGGAAAAGCAGAGGTAAAAAATAGGCCGTCTTAAAACAGCCATCGCACATGGAGATGATAAAAGCTCTATTCGATTGCCCGGATCTCACTTAAGCAATAGCACAGCCAAAGCAATTCTGCCAGTCAATCTGCGCCGAGACCCTAATCTTCCAATTGAAGCACGGGGAAGTGAAAAGCCGGCGATGTAAGCGCTCGTTATCTTACATCAATAAATCAAGCAACAGAGCGCTTGTCCGCTACCTCTTCACAAACGCCCGCTAAATTTCCATAATGTCTTTTTCTTTGCGCGCCGCAATATCCGCAACCATCTCCGTGAACTCATCGATGACCTCTTGGAGGCGATCTTTCCCTCGGGCAAGTTCATCTTCGGAGATAACTTTGTCATTTTCATGTTCGCGCAACTGTTCCAACGTATCGCGGCGGATGTTTCGTAATGAGATCTTGCACTCTTCCGTTCGCCGGTTCACGAGCTTGACCAACTCGCGGCGTCGTTCTTCTGTTAATCGGGGAATTGGCACACGGATGACACGGCCATCGTTGGCGGGATTCAATCCCAGATCTGCTTGGAGGATCGCTTTCTCGATATCCTCCAATGAGGAGGGATCGTAGGGGCGCACAACTAACAGGTGCGGTTCAGGCGCCGATATAACGGCGAGTTGATTAAGTGGCGTCGGGTTACCGTAGTAAGGAACCATCACCCGCTCGATCAACGCTGGGGAGGCGCGGCCCGTGCGAATCCCTTTGAAATCCGTTTCCATCGCCTCCACCGCTTTGCCCATCCGCTCTTCGGTGTCGCGCATCAGTTTCTGAATTGTTTTTTGTGACATTAGGGTCTCTCCATTATCTCTAAAATATCTCTACAACGTATATCTCCAGACGTAGATATTTATCCATAGAGACGTAATCAGCAAATCAATGTTCCAACCGACGTCCCATCCAAGGCCTGGACTAAGCTATGCTCTTGCCAGAGATTTAACACAATCAAGGGGAGGTGATTATCCATACATAACGTAATCGCGGTAGAGTCCATTACGCGGACTTGCATATTGAGCGCTTCCAAGTGGGTGAGTTTCTCAAACCGCTTGGCGCCGGGGTTCGTCTTGGGATCATCATCGTAGACGCCATCGACCTTGGTCGCTTTGATGAGCAGATCCGCTCCGATTTCGGCCGCGCGAAGCGCCGCCGCCGTGTCGGTGGTGAAGTAAGGATTCCCCGTTCCCGCGCCGAAAATCACGACCCGGCCCTTTTCCAGATGTCTCGTCGCTCGCAGGCGAATGTAAGGCTCTGCGATCTCGCGCATTTGAATCGCAGTTTGGACCCGGGTAGGGACGCCTTGACGCTCTAATGCATCGGCCAAAGCCAGCGCATTCATCACCGTCGCCAGCATCCCGATGTGATCCGCGCGCGCGCGATCCATGCCATGATCCAGCCCATCGCGCCCGCGCCAGAGATTCCCGGCCCCGATGACGATGCCCATCTCAACCTCTCGCGCCTGTACCTGCGCGAGCGTTTGCGCTACCTCGTCGGCGCGATGGGGATCGATCCCGGTGCCATCGGGGAGGGCCAAAGCCTCGCCGCCGATTTTGATGACAACTCGCTTATAGATTGGGTGTGTCATACTGTCCCTCCCGAGCCTAAATGAGAGAAACCTGGAGGCTTACGCCTCTAGGCTCTCTCCACGTTCAAATCGCACAAAACGCCGCACGATGATATTTTCTCCAATCGTGGCGATCTCGTTCTTGAGCAACTCCTCAATCGTGATCTCGTCGTTGCGGATAAATTCCTGCTCCATCAAGCAGGTCTGCTGATAGAACTTCTCCAATCGCCCTTCGACGATACGCTCAATAACGCCCTCCGGCTTCCCTTGTTCCACCGCCTGGGTGCGGTAGATTTCTTTTTCGCGCTCAATATCCTTTTCTGGGATATCCTCGCGGGTGAGATAGAGCGGGGACATTGCCGCGATCTGCATCGCGATGTTATTTACCAATTGCTGAAATTCATCCGTGCGGGCGACGAAGTCGGTCTCGCAATTGACCTCGACCAGGACGCCAATACGACCGTCGCCGTGAATGTATGAGGCGACTAAGCCCTCGTTGGCTTCGCGAGACATTCGCTTGGCAGCCTCGGCCATCCCCTTCTCGCGCAGGTGATCGACGGCCTTGTCAAAATCGCCTTCTGCGACTTCCAGAGCCTTGCGGCAATCCAAAATCCCGGCGCCTGTCGCCTCTCGTAATTCTTTTACCTGTTCAATTGAAATATCCATTTACGCTTCTCCTGTCCTTGTTTTTTCATTACGTTCCGGCCCATCCATCAAATTCTTGTCCGAAAAGCAAAAATTTGACGATAAGGGTCTAAGAACATAGCCTCCCAAAATCTGATGATTTCGCTGGGAAACCATCAGATTTGAGAGGTTTTAGAGCCTATCATCTCTAGGCCAGATTATCAAAAGACCACCCTTTTTCTGCTACCTCATCCTCTTCTTCCGTGTCCGTGTCAGCGGAGGCGGATTCTTCGATAACAGCGGTTGCAGCTTCTTCTGTTTGCTCTTCCTCAGCAAATTTGAGCTTGCGGAGCCGATCCAGGGTCTCTGGGCTTAGGTATTTCTCGTCTTCCGCGTAAATCTCTTCTTCCTGCGGCGCCTGGGTCTTGCGCAGTGCTAATCCTTCCAGCACCGCGTCGGCCATCTTCGAGGTCAGTAACCGAATGGCGCGAATGGCGTCATCATTTGACGGAATGACATAATCGATAAGATCGGGGTCGCAGTTTGTATCGACGACGGCGATAACGGGAATTCCCATCCGATCCGCCTCGCGGATGGCGGTGTATTCCTCCCGCACATCGATGATGAAAACCAGACCCGGCAGATCCTCCATATCCTTCAACCCGCCCAAGCGCTGATTGAGCTTTTCGATCTCGCGATTGAGCATAAGCGCTTCTTTCTTATTCGCCAGCAACTCGAACTCACCCGCTTCGCGGCGAGCTTCCAGGTCTTTCAAATAATCAATGCGCTGTTTGATGGTTTGCCAGTTGGTGAGGGTGCCCCCCAACCAACGCAAACTCACGTATGGCATCCGGCAACGATCCGCCTCAAGGCGGATCGTCTCCTGCGCCTGGCGCTTGGTGCCGACGAAGAGGACTTTTTCGCCCTGAGCAACGGTATCGCGCACCAGAGCATACGCCTTATCGATGGCGGTCACGGTCTGTTGAAGATCGATGATGTGGACGTTGTTGCGATCGGTGTAAATGTAGCGGGCCATCTTCGGGTTCCAGCGCTGCGTGCGATGGCCGAAATGCACCCCAGTTTCTAATAGTTCCTTCATTGTGACAACAGACATAAATATCTAACCTCCTAAAGTTATTTGTTTTTTTTTGGGCCTCCGCAATTATCAACCCCTGAGGGACCGGTGTCACGCCGGCACGCCCCTCCGCAGGTCCAATCGCGTGTGAATTTGGGTAGTAAGCCCAGCTATGCATTCTACCATAAAAGTATGATACGGCAACATTCTATCAAAGCAACCCCTCTTTTTTCACATTCCCTACATCTATCTTCATTTATCTTCATTTTTCCAGCTCGCGATTCCAACTCACGCCATCTACCAAATTGAGTTAACGCTTTTGTGATGCTATCGCAATCCATTTTCCAGATTTGGGTTTGCGTCTAGGCGATGTTTTAACTATAATTAAATAAAGGATCAGTATAGCAACCGGGAGTGAGCTATTATGCAGGATTCTGAGAAGTCTAAGGAAGAACTCATCGAGGAGATCAATGCATTGCGCAAGCGTGTTTCTAATTTAGAAACACGCTATCAATCGAACAATGAGATCTTGAGTGTGATGACGCATGTCATGACCTTTGATATTCAAAACTCGTTGGGATTGATCGGCAGTTTCTCCGACGTACTCGAACAAATCTATCCTGTGCTATCGGATGAAGAGCGTGACCGTTATCTACATCTGATCGCGCAACGTGCCTACAAAGCCAACTACATCGTGGACGCGCTGTTACTGTTACATGCCCTGCAATCCCAAAAGCGGGTGACGCGCGAGCCGTTGAATATGGCCGGCGTCGTGGATGAGGTACAAGATCGCCTCACACGCCTGATTGAGCGCCATCAAGCCGAAATCATCGCGCCAGAGATCTGGCCCATCGCGGTGGGCAACGCGACGCTGATCGAGGAAATTTGGTACATCTATCTGCGCAACCTCATCCTCCACGCCGGGCAGCCCCCACGCATAGAGTTGGGGTTTGGTGCGCCGCCGGCGCTCGAAGCGCCATGCGCCCCGCCAGTTACGGGCGCGGAGGGCCGGATCCGTTTCTGGGCTTGGGATCACCATAACCCCCTCACGCACAGAAAACAGCAAGAGATGTTTGAAAAATATGACCGCCTCGAACTTATTATCATCCGCCGCATTATGAAGAAGCTCGATGGCGTCATCGATATCGAAAGCGCCGCCATGAGTCATACAGCGCTCTCGTTCTTCCTGCCACGAGCCGAGATCGACGAAGAAGTCCAAGGGAAGGCCTGACGTGAACTATTCATCACTCCTGCGATTGCTCAGCGTGTTGTTTGGAGGGTTGCTCATCCTCGGGGTTGTGCTGGGCAGCGTGGGCCTGAGCCAACTGGACCCCGCCCTGGTGGTGCAACGTCCGACGCGCCGCCTTCAAATTCCCACACCGACCCTCTACCCCACGCTGGCGCCAGTCACGCCTCGGCCCTCCCCCACACCGGGCACGCCATCGCCGGACACTCCCGCCACACCGACTGAGGAAGCATGTCCGCCGCCAGCGGGGTGGCAACCCTACGAAGTTCGCGCCGGCGATTCGATTTACACGCTGGCCTGGACGGCCCAGATCACGGCTAATCGCCTCGCGCAAGCGAATTGCTTGACCACGATGGACTTGCAACCGGGGGACATCATCTATTTGCCGCCGATTGCATTTGGGCCGCCCCCAACGGAGGAGATCGAGCCGTGTGGCCCGCCGTCCCACTGGCGGATTGCTTACGTCCAGCCGGGCGATACGCTCTACAGCCTCTCCGTGCGCTACGGCACGACGGTCGATGCAATTCGCCGGGCCAACTGCATGAGCGCAGGAGAAACGCTCTACGCGGGACAAGCGCTCTATCTCCCGCCGGAAATCGCTGTCTGGCCGACCCATACACCAACCCAGACGCCGACGCCATCTCTCACGCCATCTCTCACGCCGTCTCCCACGCCCTCGGCGACGCCGACAGCAGCGCCGAGGACGCTTACCCCGACGCCCACGGCAACAGCCACGCCCTCGATCACCGTCACGGCGACGCCGACCTCTATAACGCCCACGCCTACCCCCACGGCGACGCCAGAAGCCCCAACGCAGACACCGTCACCGACCCCGACCGGCACGATATCCATCACCCCCACACCCACGCTTGGCACTGCGACGCCCTCGCTCACGCCCACGCCCACGCCAACCGCGCCGACATCGACGTCGACCCCAACGCCCTCGCCGACCGCTACGTTATCTCCCGCGACGCCCACGCCAACTGCTACAACACCGCCCCTCACACCCACGCCAATGCCCTCGCCCTCACCAACGCCCTGAATTTGGCTGATGAAAAGTTCCACCCGCAGGCTGATCCCTTGCTTGCTGCTCTTAGTGCTGATGACGGCGTGTCAATCAGCGACCGGGGCGTCGCTTCTGGAGAGCCTCACCGCAATTATAATGGCGTCCCCAACACTCCTCGCGACTACGACACCCACATCGACCACAGCGCCTACGGCTACGGCTACGGCTACGGCTACAGCTACGGCTACAGCTACGGCTACAGCTACGCCAACGCCGACATCGACGCTGACACCGACCCCCACGGCCACTGCAACACAGACAGCCACGCCTACGCCTACAGCCACCGCAACCGCGACGCCCACAGCGACGCCGACTGTTCCCGCCTCTCCTACCACGACGCCGGCATCCACGCTGACCGCCACAGCGACGCCAGCGTCCAATTTGATCATCCCGCAGACACCGGGGCTGTACGGGCATCCCACACTGGCGGATTTTTGGGAGGGGCGCGCGGGCTTCGTCGTTGATGTGGTCGATACCGGCCTACCGATGGGCGAATCCGATACCCTCGTGATGCGCAGCGGCGAGTTGTGGGCCTACGTCCACGCGAGCGCCCGCTCCGCTAATGTGATGGATCACTGCGGCGCGCCAGCGCCGTTTCCCGGTTGTGTCGTCATCTATCGGAGCTACGACGGCGGATACACCTTTCAGATCGGGTCCCAGCCTCCCCAATGCCTACTCCCATGCGCGGCGTGTCCGTGCGAGTCGGAGCGCGATCACATCGACCAGCAACAATATCCCCGGATCGCGTACAACGGCGCGCAGCTCTTTATGGTGTACGAATATCGTGGGCGGGCGCGATTGCGACGTTCGCTTGATGGCATCGCGTGGACGCCGATGGAGAAGGTCGCCGATAGCGGCATCTGGAAGCTGTGGCTGCGCGGCTGTCGTCCGGAGGAGCGCATCGGGGAGCATCCCTATGTGCCCTACGATTATGAATGTCTGGCGGGCGGGCCGCCGGGCATCCACGTCGAAGGCGGGCGCATCTACGTTTTCGTAGGGCTGGGCCAGAACCCCGGCGCGATGGGCTGCTACGTCGGATCGGTGACGCAACCGGCGGAGACTTTTCAACGCTGCGCGCACAATCCGCTCTTCACCGGCGCGCCGACCTATGGCCCAGAGACAGCTAACGATCACACAGCCAATCCGCACTTCGATTTTCGGACGATCAGCTCCGCCGAGGTGCAGAAAGTCGGCGACCGGTATTACATGCTCTACGAGGGCGTGCGTGGGCCTGGCCCCAACGATCCCGGCGACACACAATTTGGGCTGGGATTGGCGCGCAGCGTGGAGGCGCGCATCGATGGGCCGTGGGAGAAGTTTCCGCACAACCCCATTTTAATCGATCTGCCGGGCAACATCGGATTGGGACATGCGGATGTGATAGTTATAGAAGGCCAGACGATCCTGTACACTTCGCTGGATGGCGCTAGACGCAGTCGCCTGGTCTTGCAATGGCGGTAAAATCGAGGGGTACTTACACAACATCGACACAACGAAAGGAGCTTTCAACATGTGGAAAGAATTCAAAGAGTTCGCGATGCGCGGCAATGTGATCGATATGGCGGTAGGCATCATCTTGGGTGGAGCGTTCAACGCCATCGTCCAGTCGTTGGTCAACGACATTATCATGCCGCCGATTGGCCTGGTCTTGGGGCGCGTGGACTTCGCCAATCTATACATCAACCTCTCCGGGGGAACCTACGAGTCGTTAGCGAAAGCGCAGGAGGCCGGCGCGGCGACGATCAACTACGGTATTTTTATCAACAACATCATCAGCTTCATCATCGTCGCGTGGGTGATGTTCTTGCTGGTGAGTCGCATCAATCAGATGAGAGCAAAAGAGAAGGCCGAAGAGGAACAGCCGGCGCCCACAACGAAGGAATGCCCCTACTGCTTCACTCAGATTCCGATCCAGGCCACGCGCTGCCCGAACTGTACCTCGCAGCTATCGGAGGAAAACTGATTGCTGCGCGAGGCTTAATCTGATCCAGCGGCGTCCGACGAGGGAGAAACCTCTTCTTCTTCTGACGACGATTCATCTTCATTTTCATCTTCATCGTCTTCTTCATTGGCGTTGAGGCGATAGCCAACGCCGCGCCGCGTCTCAATCTCGAAGGGGACGTCCAATTGACGCAACGCTTGGCGCACCCAATGAACGTGCACGCTCAGCGTGCGGGTATCCTCCAGGTAGTCCGTGCCCCACACCTCCTGCATCAAGCGGGCGCGCGAGAGCGTCTGATCCGGCGAGCGCAAGAACGAGATCATCAACTTCGTCTGCTTCGGCGTCAGCGCCACTTGTTGCTCTTGCCAGCTTAGCAGATATTCTCTCGGATCAACGCGCAATCCTTGCCATTCGATTACCTCTCCCATGCGACCAGGAAAGAGGCGATCCAGCCGGGAAAGCAGTTGGCGCAGGGAAACCTCGTGGCGGAGATAGCCATTGACCGGCGGCATATCCTCGATGCGCGTCGCCGCATCTAACAGCAGGAAGAGCAAGACGCCGACATCCTCTGCGCGGATGTCCTCGCAGAAGCGTTCGACGCTGAAGCGAATGCCCGGCACATCGATCAGGATCAGATCCGGCGACGCTGCCAGGAAATGGCGCATCGCATCCTTGCGCGTATTAGCCACGATAACCTCATATTGCTGTTTGAGGCCGGGCAGCAAAGCGCGCCGAGTCGTCCGATGTCGTTCTAAAAATAAAATGGTGTGCCGCTTCTGTTTTCGCTTTTGCTTTTGCTTTTGCTTTTGCTTTTGCTTTTGCTTCAATGAAGGACTCCAAAGGACTCCAGGGGAGTACTTAGCAACTAGTACACCTCGGCGGAAGTTCCTCCCCAGTTAGCTACGCTCGGAGCGGATCGTCAGATCCGCGACGCTACGTCGGAACGGGGATCCACGATCCCCTTGGAGCAAATTTAACTGGGGGGCCATTTATGCTGCGCTGTACTAGTCGGATAGTCGAAACGTTGAGGTTACGCCGCGCCAGACCCGGCGTTATCTGCGGCAGGGGCTTTTTTCCAGTAGAAACACAACATCACACCGCCATACTCCCGTTGATCGAATAGCTCCAGGTTTTGGAGTTCCAACGGCTCATATTCTAACGGGTCGATCTGGACAATGGCCCAACCATCGTCTTCTAACCATCCGGGGTATTGATCAAGCATCTTGAGGGTCTGGCGCCATAGCTCGCGATATTGGGGTGGCGCGATGTAGATGTAATCAAAGGGCGTCGGTTCGCGCTGAAGAAATTTGAAGACATCCTCGCGGACAACCTCGGCGCCCGATGTCAGTTCCGTGACCTCCAAATTGGCGCGGATGGCCCGCAGGGCGCTCGCCCCAATCTCCACGAAGACCACTTGCTGAGCGCCGCGACTGAGCGCCTCGATGCCCACCTGGCCCGTCCCCGCGAAGAGATCCAAGAAAGCGCTATCCACCAGCGGCGCGCCTAAGATGCTGAAGAGCGCGGTCTTGGCGCGATCGGTTATCGGGCGGGTGCCCGGGCCGCGCACCGAGTATAATGTGCGTCCTTTGGCCTTGCCGGCGATCACGCGCATTTAAACTTCTCCTTCCGCTGCTTCTGCGGTCGCTTGCGGCGCTGCGATGGGTATCTCTTCCTCTTCGGATTCGGATGCAACCGGCGCCGGCGCTTCTTCGCCCCTTCCCCCTTCTACTTCCTCCCCGACGGGAGTTTCTTCCTCGTCAGATGATGATGCAAGGCCCGCTATTGCCGTCTGCATCCCCGCCGGGAGCTTAAGTTGGGGCAGGCTCGGATGGGCGATGAAGCCCAGGATCGCGCCCCAGAGTAGGCCCCACGTCCCCAATGCCACCAGCCCCACCACCTGCGCGATGAGTTGCTCGCTGCCGCCGCCGGTGAAGATCCCCGCGACGCCGAGCAGCGATTCGCCGCTCCCCGTGTAGGGCGCAATCCGATTCCAGCCCTGGCCCCAACGCCCGTCGGCGAAGAGGGCCACGGCTAACGTCCCCCACAAGCCGCCCACCAGCCCCAAGGTGATCGCAGCGGCCGTATCGCGCAGATGAAGGTAGGTCTCCGCTGCGTAGAGCGCCAGCGGCGAGAGGATCCCCGCCAGCAGCCCGATAATCACGGCAGCCCACGGCGGGACGAAAGGCGCGCCGGCCAGGATCGCGCCCCAGCCCGCGACGATGCCCCGCGCGGACATCAGCGGCTCGATCTCGCCGGTCACCAGCCACGCATAGAGCTGTGAGGTCAGCACCGATCCGGCGGCGCCCAACAGGATATTCACGGCGGCGCGATGCCAATCCCAAGTCGCGCCAAAGGTATGGAACGGCTGCGCTAACGTCCATCCCATCCAGCCCAGGCCCGCGAGCAGCGCGCCCACGTTTGCCAGCAGTGGGAAATAGACGGGCGGCGGTTGTTGGGGCGGTGCAGGTTCGCGCCGGCCATGGAGCAGCAAGATGCCCAATCCGACCGTGGCCGGCAGCCATAATATCAAGGCGCTGCCGCCAAAGTCCACGAAGCCATGGCCCAGGCCCATCGTAGCGCCCAGATGAGCCAGCCAGCCGCTGCCCCACATCCAGCACGCTGCGACGGGAATAATCACCGTCCCGGCCAGCAGGCCGGCGAGCGCCATCAACCAGCGCTGCGCCTCGGAGAGCGCCAGCACGAGCACCAACACGCTCGTAGCGATCAGAGGCAGGTAGGCCAAGAATAATCCCAGCGCCGTCGGCGTGATCTCATCGCCGGTGAGGAAAAACCCCGCCAGGCCGAACCAGCCCCAGCCTTGACCGGCCGGCGCGAAGAGGCGATCCAATCCCGCCAATTCAACATTTTCCGGGTTGACGGCATGCGCGCCGCCCATGTGCAACGCAAAGCCCACGGCCCAATATCCTAAAATTGCTAGCGCCAGGGTCAGCGCCGCTAACGGCGTGACGCGCCGCGCTTTCTGGGGCGACAATCCGCCCCAGATCACCATCAACACTCCAAGAGGTAATAAATATCCCCATAACCAGGTGGGTGGCATAACGTTACTCCAATTTGTCGTATAACTTTGATCTCGCTGCTACTATCTTACCAAAGGCTATCGAATTGACAATGTCTTTTCGGGTTAAGGCCATAAAAAGTGGAAACCTTTGATTTAAATAGATAAGATGCTATAATACTGGCAAGTTCTTAGTTAAGTTAAGGAGTGAACACAAATGTATCGCATAACGTGGTTACGGGCGGCTATGCTATTAGCCGTTATCTTTATTGTGGGAGCATGTGGACAAGCGCCGGCGGCGGACCCGGTTCCAACAGCGACGGGCGCAAGTGAACCTGTCCCCGCAGAGGAAGAAGCAACCGAAGAGATTGAACCAGCACCTGAATCAGGTGAGGTCTCTACACCGCAAAGCATCGGGGTTTGCACCGAGCAACCCTTGCCGGAATTAGACGTACGCCCTGTCGATGACACAGACTGGGTCAAAGGCGCCAGCGCCGAGGATGCCGAACTCACCATCTATGAGTACTCCGATTTCCAATGTCCCGGCTGTGGCGCGTTAGCGCCTGTGCTGCAACAATTCCTGGACGAGAATCCCGAAGTTCGGTTGGTCTATCGTCACTTCCCGCTGGATTTCCACGACAAGGCTTTCATCACCGCCGAGGCCGCCGAGGCCGCCGGCGTTCAGGGCAAATTCTGGGAAATGCACGATATGCTCTTCGAGAAGAAGGCGGAGTGGGAGCAGCTCTCGGAGGAAGAGGCTCGCGAAAAGATGATCGAGTACGCCGACGAGCTGGATCTGGATGTAGAGGAATTTGAAACGGCCTTAGAAGAGGGAACCTATCGAGATAAAATCGAAGTTCAATACCAGGAATCGCAAGCGCTGGGTCTACCGGGCACCCCCACCTTTATCTACGATGATACTCTTTATCCCTCCGATCTCGGGCTTTCCTACGCCGGATTGCAAATGTTTAAAGAGTTCTTAGCTGAACAAGAAGAAATCTTCTTCGATGCCGCGCCAGAGATGACCATCGATGAAGATGCAACCTATCAAGCCACGCTGAAGACCACAGCGGGCGACATCGTCATCAATCTGTTGCCTCAATCCGCGCCCACCCACGTCAACAACTTCATCTTCCTCTCCCAAGAGGAGTGGTACGAAGGATCAAATTTCTTCTTCGTGCAGGATGACTTCGTCGCCGTCACCGGCGATCCCAGTAACTCCAGCATTGGCTATCCAGGCTACTACTGCGATGGCGAGATGGAAAGTGGAAACTTTCCCGGCGCTGGCTACATAGGTATGTTGGGCAACGGTCAATTCTTCATCAGCTTGGGCGAACAGGCGGCTCAGTTGAACGGCCAATTCCCGCTGATCGGGGAGGTCGTCGAGGGCATAGATGTAGCGCAGGAACTGACCCGCCTCGCGGTGGGCGATCCGGCTGCACCCGATCCCGATGTCTTAGAAGGTGTGGAAATCGTTAAGCAGTAGCTGGGTTTGATGTGACCCGCACGCGCTTCTAAGGTAGTTCCAAAATTTAAAATCTTCCAAACCAAATGCTTTTTCCTTGGGAGATTGCTTGTATTTGGGAGGTTTATTTTCTTGGAACGGCCTAATCACGAGAATGCGAGTGCGCCAGTCAAACATACAACGGGGGGTAGACCAATCTATCCCCCGTTATCTGTATCTGAAAAAGGAGCGCTATGAACGCCAGTCAAAAGCGACATCGTACTGGATGGGCCATCGTAGGCGGGTTGGGTATGATAACGATCATCATCGCGCTGCCCACGATGGGATTGGTTGTACTGCTCTCGTCCGGCGGGGGCGATCCTCTCACTGTGATGCTCACCGGCGTGGGATTGTTGAGCCTTGTCTTAGGTGTGGGGCTGAGTTGGGCCGGCGTCTCCGGCTATTATGGGCTGCCTTCGCCAAAATTCTACTCGACCGGCGGCTTAGGCCTCCTGTTGCTGCTGACTGCCGCTGTGCTGGGCTTGGCGCTCTTGATCCCGCCCGCGCGTCAACTCTCCGCGCTCTTTGCCCCGTTGCATCTGGGGATGATTGCCTTTCCCGCGCTCTTCCTGCTCCTGCTGATCTCCTGGGCGGCCGGTCGCGAGGCCGCGCTGACCCTGCGACAGTTGATGGTCACGTTGACGGGCGGCGCAATGACGATCATCGTCGCGTTGCCGGTCGAGTTGATTGGATTTGCGGTCAGTATGATGGTTGTCATCATCATCGCAACCGTCGTCCCCGGCGGCGAGGCGGAACTCACCCGGCTGATGACGTTGTTCGAGAGCTGGGCGGAGGTCCCGCCGCCGGATATGGAGGAAGTGTTGAGCATCCTCACCTCGCCCATCGTGCTCTCGGTGCTGGGGCTGACGTTAGCTGTGGTGACGCCCCTGATCGAAGAGCTGGGCAAAACGTTGGTCTTGGGCGCGATGGGCCATTTCGAGCGCGCGAGCCTGACGCGCGCGTATCTTTGGGGCGTGGCGTGCGGCATCGGCTTTGCAATTCTGGAGGGCATGACCAACGGTGTGATGGGCCTGGGCGAGACCGGCGGGTGGCTCAGCGGCGTCGGATCGCGCGCGATGGCTACCGTGATGCACGCCATCACCAGCGGCCTTATCGGCCTGGGATGGGGCATCACGTGGCGGCGACGGCACAGCGGCTGGTGGGCGCTGCCTCTCACCTACGGCGGCGCGGTGATCATCCATGGACTGTGGAACTTCAGCACGCTCCTCACCATCGGCGGGGCCGGCCTGGGCCTGGGATCAACGGCGGCGGTGGAAGGGATGATGCTCTCCGCCACCGGCATCTTGATCATCGGCGGGCTGCTGTTCTTAGGGTTCCTCGCCCTGATTGGTCTCCCGCGCTGGTTGCGCCGGTATGAGACCGCCCACCCGGCGACAACGTCGCCCGCCCCCGACGCCTGAGCGCCGCTAATAGTACGTGATGGCGTCTTCTCACGAATCCCCATCCCAGAGCGACGTGCGCCGCCGTTATCTTCGCTATCTTCGCCTCGCGCTCTGCATCATCCTGGGGCTGCTGGCCGCCGCCCCCCTCTGGGGCGTCGGCATCGTCAACACGCGCGGCGGCGGAGATAGTCCCTTTCTCCTCCAGCGCACGTTGGATATGGCCGAGAGCCTGCGCCACGGCATCTTTCCCGTCCGCTGGATGGCTCACGCGGCCTACGAGTTGGGTTATCCGTTCTTTCATCATTACGCCGCGCTGCCCTTTTACCTCAGCGGCGGATTGACGGCATTGGGGATTTCGCCCCTCTTAGCGATTCAGGCCGTGCAAACCTTGGGCTTTGTCTGCGCTGCGCTGGCGATGGCGCTGTGGGCCGAGCGCGTTTTTCAATCTCGCGTGGCCGTGCTACTCGCGGCGGCGGCCTACACCTTCGCGCCTTTCCACATGGTCAATGTTTACGTGCGCGGCGACTCGCTCTCCGAATTTTGGGCCTTCGTCTGGTATCCGCTCATCCTCTGGGCGGTGGATCGCCTGGCCGAGCGGGCTACATTCCGGCGTGTGTTCGTAGCAGCCCTGGCCTACGGCGCTCTGATCCTGACGCACAACGTCTCCGCGCTCATCTTCTCGCCGTTCGCTCTGCTCTATGGCCTGGTGCAAGGGATGATTTCGCATCGCGCTGCGATTCAAAATCTCCGTAGGCGACTGCTCATCTGGAGCGCGCCGTTCGTGCTGGGCATACTGCTCACCACGTGGTTTTGGCTCCCCGCCATCGCCGAGACGCGCTATGGGCAGATGGGTGCAGCGTTCACGGCGGACTATTTCCACTACAGCCGGCACTTTCGGGGCGCGGATCTGATCCAATCGACCTTGAGTTTCGATTACAGTGTCGCGACCACCATCGAAAGCGCCGGGCCATTCGCCATGGGCTGGGTGCAGGCTTTGCTGGCGCTCTCAGGCGTGGTAAGCCTTGCTATTCGCATCGTGCGGGAAAAACGAGAAACGGCCCATCACCTTTACCTGCTCTGCGGGCTGGCGCTGGCTACGGCGATGATCACGCCGCTCTCGCGCCCGCTGTGGGCACACCTCCCGCTGCTGGAGATGACACAATTTCCATGGCGCTTCCTCTCCGTGCAGGCGCTCTTCACCGCCATCGTGACGGGGAGCTTGGGGGCGCGTGATCCCGTCAAGACCGATCGCGGCTCTAAAAAGATTCTTCGCCTGGTGATAGGCGGTGGTCTGTGCGCTCTTACGATGGCCGCCGCGCTGCTGGGCCTGCGCCCGGATCGGTTGCGCATCGGCGTGGACGATGTGACCTGGGAGAAGTTGCGGTTGTACGAAAGCTTCACCGGCAACATCGGCACGACGATCCGCCACGAATATCTCCCCGCCGACGTTGTGCCCCGCCCGTACATCTCATCGGCGGTGGTGGATGGCGCATTGCACCCGATAGCGGATGGCGCCGCTTTAGAAGCCACATTGCTCAAACGCACGCCCATCAAACAGAGATGGGCGGTCACGTTGGACGCCGCCGCGCCGGTCGCCTTTCCACTTAACTGGTGGCCGGGATGGCGCGCCCGCGTGGACGGCTCGCGGGTCGAGGCCTACGCGATGCCCGGCTCCGGGCGCCTCTCCGTCGATCTGCCCGCCGGCGAGCACACCGTCACGCTGCGCCTGGGCGCCACCCCGCTGCGTGTCGCGGCGAACCTCATCGCCCTGCTGGCGTGGATAGGCTGCGGCGTCTATTTTATGGCAACCTCAGGCGCCGTTGCGAAGGTTAGGCAACAGCCCTTCAAACTTAAGCGTTTTGCATTGCGCAGTGTGTCGTGGCTATCGAGCGCCTTAGACAACCTTCGCAAGGGTAAAACTGAGACAATCAGATTTGCGCTGTGGTCGCTGGGTCTCCTGGCGCTCAGCCTGACCCTCCCGGCGCTCTGGTCACGCGTGCCTGAAAGCCACGCGACCTTCTTCGACTTTCATCGGATGCCCTACCCACACGTCGGGCCGGTAGATTTTGGGGCGGTTCAATTGGAAGAGCTGGATTATGCGCCCGCGACGGCCCAACCTGGCGATACATTGGTCATCTCGCCCACCTGGTCAGCGCGGGCGACGCCATCGCTCACCGGCACGCTGCGCGTCGTCTCGTCCGCCGAGCCGCGCCACGGCGTTGAGTACGCACTTGCGCGGACCTCGTTTGAGCTTCCCGGCCCCCAACGGATGCGCCTGGAACTGCCGCCGGATCTCGCGCGCGGCCTCTACTTGATCGAACTGCGACTCTTTGGTGCCCAAGGCGAGCTGTTCGGGCGCACGGCGCAAGGGCGCGGGATGGGACCGCTCTACGTGGGCGCCGTCCGCGTGCCCGCAGGCCCGCCTGTGCCCCAAGAAGTCGCGCCGCTGGCGGAGTTCCGCGATCTCACGCTGCACGACGTTACGGCAATTCAGACTGCCCATACAGAGCTTTATCTCAAAATGATGTGGTCAACGCCGGGAACGCCGCGCAATTGGAGCCTTTCGCTGCGCGTGTTCAACACCGAGGGGCGACAGTTGGCGCAGTGGGACGGCCAACCCGGCTACGGCTATCTGCCGACGACGCTCTGGCGCGCCGACGAGTTGACTACGGATCATCTCCGGCTCGCCCTGCCGGAAGGCCTGGCGCCCGGCGCCTATACCCTCCGCGTCATCACCTACTTCCAGACGCCGGCGGGCGCGACCGAGAGCGGCGGCGAGGTGGATGTACCGATCACATTGTCAAATCCCACACGACGGGAGCAGGATACCTCCTGCTGCAAATGGGCCTACGCGCAATCCCTGCCCATCTGCGAGGCGGCCCACGTGGGACTGATCAACGTCGAGCTGCCGGAGGAGATCACCGAGGGTGAGGATCTGATTTTCCAGGCGATGTGGGAGGCCCTCGCAGCGCCTACAGCGGATCTGCGGGCGACCTGGGCGCTGCTCACGCCGGCGGGCGACGCGGTCGCACTCGAGGAAAAGTCCATCGCGCCGGGGTCGCGCACCTCCGATTGGCCGCCTCAGACGTGGGTGAAAGAACCCGTCCCTCTGGATCTGCCCGCGACGCTGCCCGCCGGCGATTATCAATTACAGATACAACTCCACACGGAACTATCCTCCACGCCGCTGGTCACGTGCTCGCTGCCTCAAGCGATCACCATTGCGCCCCGGCCCCGCACCTTCGAGGTTCCCGATCTTCCGGATGAGCAACGGGTCTCGTTTGGCGATAAAATCCACTTGTTGGGATATGATCTCGATCAACAAGCGGACGCCATCCAACTGACGCTATGGTGGCAGGCGGAGCAAGCCCCGGCGCGCAATTACAAACGCTTCGTTCATCTCTTCGATCCCGCCGCCGAGGAAATCATCGCGCAGGATGACGCAATGCCGCGCGCGTGGGCCTATCCCACCAGCCTGTGGGCGACCGGCGAGGTGGTGAGCGAGACCATTACCTTGACCGCCGATGGCATCGGCGGCAGCGCGTATCGATTAGCCGTCGGCTGGTACGATCCAGAGACGGGCGCGCGCCTGCTCGCCGTCGATAGCGCCGGGCAACCGCTGCCC
Source organism: uncultured Anaerolineales bacterium (assembly GCA_964496595.1). GTDB lineage: Bacteria > Chloroflexota > Anaerolineae > B4-G1 > SLSP01 > JAAAOZ01. The sequence goes on along the minus strand of CAZCAI010000008.1, from coordinate 39,930 downwards.
GGCGACCGGGCCATCCTGACGCCCTCCATCACATCGAAACCATAACCAGAGCACTCGTTTGATAGGGCTTTCCCATTTTAGATCCAGGCGGATAGGGTGTAATTACAAAATGGGTGACTGTTTAGTCTTGTGAGGTGCAACGCACTTTCAGGCTTGTCGTCAGGCATATACTACATGAGGTTTTGTCTTTCCTTCAGTTCAAGTGCGTTGCACCCTGGTCTGCTCATAGAACTAAACAGATATCAAAATGGGAAAGCCCTTCGTCTGGCGGTTTGCTTTGCGCTCCCCTCAAATGCGTTATAATGAGAATGTTTATTTGGGAGTGCTGAAGGAGCCTTTATCGCTCTGTTAATCATTTGGCCCATGCTTATTGGCAATCTATCCATCTATATCAATCGGACGTACCTTAGTAAACGGCCCGGATCCTATGATACAACGAAAGTTTCAGACGCTAATCTTCCGGAGTTGGCGCTTTTTCCTGTCGATATTTATGGAAAAAGCGCTTGCTTTTGGGAACCTTGTCTTTCTGGAACGCCCCCTATTACGCACCATGATACATAACGACCGAGTGATGCTCCTGAAGCCTCCCTTCCCCTGGCGTGATGTGCCAGGGAATCATTTTCCCTATCAGTACAGAGGAGGCTATTATGATTCACATTGTAACGGACACAACGGCATATCTGCCAGCGTCGATATTGGAGAGTCGAAATATTCACACGGTGCCGCTCAAGATCACCGTCGGCGAAGAGACCTTCGACGAGGACAAGATTTCGCAGAAGGAATTCTACACCCATCTGGATAGCGTGGAGAAGGCGCCTACAACCAGTCAACCGGCGCCAGGGGAATTTATGAGCTTGTATTCCTCATTACTCCAGAATGGCGACGAGATCCTCTCCATTCACATCTCCGGGGGATTGAGCGGCACCCCCCTGGTCGCCGAGATGGCGGCGCAGGAAGTGGCCCCGGATCGCATCACAGTGATCGACACCCACACCACCTCCGTTGGCTTGGCGTCGCTGGTGATGATGGCGGCTGAGGCCATCGAATCTGGTGCCGGCGCTGCCGAGACCGCCGCTTTAATCGAGTCCTTGGCGCAGCGCCAACAGGTCTTCTTCCTGGTGGAGACGTTGGATTATCTGGCGAAGGGGGGGCGCATTAACGGTGCCACTAAATTCCTGGGCTCGATGTTGCATCTGCGCCCTCTGCTCTACCTGGATAAAGGAAAAATTGAGGGCCATGGGGTAGCGCGCACCCGCAAACGGGGCATCCTCAAGATGTTGGATGAGCTGAGCGAGACATTGGATTCTCAGCCCATCTATGCCGGAATCACGCACATTCAATGCGAAGAGGATGCGGAGAAGTTAGCTGCGATGGTTCGCGATCGCTTCAACTGCACAGAGACGTTCATCAACGAGATCGGCCCGGTGATCGGATCGCACGTCGGCCCAGGGGTGCTAGGCATCGCGGCGACGCCCATCGCGAACTGACCAATCAGGTTAAGATAGCGAAATGCCCCCTCATTTGCCAGAGTCACGGCAAATGAGGGGGCGTTTTTTTATTCGATGCGCTCTTATTCAACGACGATGACCGCCGGCACCGGCCCCAGTGAATCGAGTGCGGGCAATGGCGGGAGCGCCCCAGCGGCAGCCCATAATCCGGTCGATGGCCCGCCATCTAAGTTGAGCGCGCTGTCAAGGTCGAGATCGGAGGCTGTGAGCCACGCGGAAAGCTCGTGCAACGTGAAGTAACCGCGCGGCGCCGCCATCAGCAGGATGCGACCGGCGCGATCCTTGGCGATCACCGAGCGGCGCGCGCGGGCGCCATTATCCGCTGAAAGAGGAAATCCCAGCTCGCCGCCGGGTTTGACCAGGAGCGGGAAGCTCTGCACCGCGCCCGACAACGGCTCCGTGGGGTCGTAGGGCTGTTGTCGCAGCCAGCGCAGATCGGGTCGCCCCTGGAAGGGAACCGTGAACATCCCGGCGAAGTCCCCGTAGGTCGCGCCGAAACGCTCGCCATTGCTGATAATCAGCCCGGTCGCCTCGTAGACCTCGGTGAAATAGCCGGCATTGATGGCCGCGCGGACGCCCGTCTGCTCGCCCCAAACGCTGACCAGGCGCGGATCGCCGGGTGCATAGATGACGCGGAATCGCGCCTGGGCGGGATCGACGCGCAGGATCGTGACACGCTCCGTCAACTCGCCCAGCTCGACGTTGAGGCTTCGCTGCTCCAGCCCTACATCCAGCGGCTGCCAGCCGGTATCAGGATCTAAGGGCGTCGGCGAGGGCGCGGCAGTCGCGGTGGGCGACAATGTCGAGGTGAGCGTCGGCGTTGGCGTCGGTGTCGGACGCCATCGCGCCATGGTGCAACTTAGCGCAAAGAGCAGCAGCCCCCACACCACCCAAGTGCGATGCGAATGATCCTTCATGTGGCTTATATCGGGGCTTATGCTGAGCCGTTGGCCGGCGCCACCCGGCCGATGAGGTCGTAGACCATTGCATCCGTCACCTCGACCGTGACGATGCGATGTGTGGGTAACTCCTCGCGGACGAGCACCATGCCATCGATCTCCGGGGCGTCGCGGTAGGAGCGCCCGACAGTTAGATCGTCGCCCGTGCCCTCCAGCAGCACCTCCATCCGCTTGCCGACGAACGACAGATTCTTCTTGTGGGAAATCGACTGTTGCGCCACCATCAGCGCCGCATAGCGCTCCTCTTTGACCTCCGGCGGGACGTCATCGTCGAGATCGGCGGCGGGCGTTCCGATCTCTTCCGAGTAGGTAAAGACGCCCATCCGATCAAAGCGCATCTCGTTGACGAAATCTAACAGGGCGCGGAACTCCCCCTCTGTCTCGCCGGGGAAGCCGACGATCATCGCGGTGCGGACGGCGACGCCGGGAATGCGCGCGCGCAAGTCGGCGATCATCTGCCGGACGCCCGCCACATCGGCGGGACGCCGCATCCGCCGCAAGACATCGGGGTGCGCGTGCTGAAGCGGAATATCGATGTAGTTCAGAATCTGCTCGTGCTGGGCGATGGTATCGATCAGACGCGGGGTGATGAACCCGGGGAAGGTGTAGAGAACGCGAATCCATGGCAGATCCGGGACTTCGACGACCAATCGCTCCAGCAGTCTGGCCAGACCATCCTCGATGCCGCGATCCAGCCCGTAGGCGGTTGCATCCTGCGCAATGAGGTTGATCTCCAAGATGCCCAACTCCTGCAATTGGCGCGCATCTTGGAGGATGGCCTCCATTGACCGACTCGCCGCCGCGCCTTTGATCCCCGGAATCGCGCAGAAGGCGCATTGGCGACTACAGCCATCGGCGATCTTAAGGAAGGCGCTGGGGCCGGAGATCACGTAGCCGGGCACATCGGCCTCTTCCGGCAACATAAAGGGGCGCTCCTGAACCAGTTCATAGATCGAGCGCTCATCCTCATCCTCGGACAACAACTGCTCAACCAGGGGCACGATCCCCGGCCAGGTTCGTGTGCCGATCACGGCGTCGAGTGCGGGGAGGGCTTCCAGCAACCAATCGGGCGCGCGCTGCGCCCAGCATCCCGCCGCGATGATCCGCTGTTCCGGTCGCATCTGCGCCGCTAACGCCTGGAGAGTCTCGAAGGACTCCTCGCGCGCCAACTCGATGAATCCGCAGGTGTTGACGATGAGGACATCGGCCTTGTGGGGATCTAGTGTCGCCTCGTAGCCGGCGCGTTGTAGCAAGAGGCCCATCGCGTTGGAATCGACCGTATTCTTCGGACATCCCAACGAGGCGATGTAAAAACGAAAGGGGCGCTGAGCGCCCCTGGGAGACTTTAGCGAATGGTCATGGTTCATGGTTCCTCCAACGATACTTCGCCGGTGGGCGACCATGCCCGCCGGACGATCTCGCCCTGCTCGCCTAACATCCCCCAATCGGAGCCGTTGACGTAAAGCTGAAAGGCGCCGCCATTGCCGGTCGAGACGATGATAATTTCCTGGGCCGAGGTTTCCAGCACCTGATTGGTCTCCGCCACGCCCTGAAATTCGATGCGTTCATCGGCAGAAATACTCACCCACGCATGCTCCTGCGGCGCTAGCCGGAGATGCACCAGGCCATCTGGCGCCGGGACAAACTGCGGTTCTGAGGTCGGCGGCGTCCCTTCCGGCGTGAGGGCCGGGTCGTCGTCCGACTCCGTCACCGTGACGGCAGGATCAGGCGTTGGCGTCGGATTTGGCGCCGAGATGAGTCGGAGCCAGACGAAGCTCCCGAAAGCGATCAAAACGAAGAAGGCCAACGCGCCCAACAAGAAGATCACCACATTCGTGGGGAGCGAGCGCGATTGCGTCGTCATCTCCTCCGTCTCAGAGGGTGGGGGCGCGAAGACCGCCGGACGGTTGGCGAAGCGACGTTGAGCATTCTCCGAGGCCTGGCGCATCCGGGGTTGAACCGGGTGACCTTGAGCCTCGGCATCATAACGATCCAGGACATCTTCAACAGGGAGACCCAGAAAGCGGGCGTAGTTGCGTAAAAATCCACGCGCTTGAATCTCGCCGGGCAATGCGGCATAGTCACTCACCTCTAAGGCCTGAAGATAGCGCTTGCGAATGCGCAAGGCCTCCTCAGCATCCTCCAAGGTGAGTTGACGAGATTCACGCGCGCGGCGCAACCACACCCCTAGGCCGTCGTTCATTCACTCTTCTCTTCTTCTACGACGACCCGAACCTGTCCCTCCACACCACCGGTTAACTTAAGATCCACCAGATAGATGCCCAACTCGCGGATCGGCTCGTCCAAACTGATTTGACGCTTGTCAAACGACTCATCCAAAACCCGACTGATCCGCTCGGCGATGTTCGCAGCGGTGATGGAGCCATACAGATGCCCATGCTCACCGGCCTTGACTTTGAAGTGGAACGGTTGCCCCTTCAGGCGTTCGGCGATCTTCTCCGAGCGAATACGCTGTTGCTCCATTCGCTCCCGATCCGATGCGCGCTTTTGCTTCGCGATATTAACTTGCTTCGCTGTGGCCCGAACGGCCAATCCTTGGGGCAGAAGATAATTTCGGGCATACCCATCTGAGACCTCTTTAATCTCGTTGGCGAGTCCCAAATCCGCCACATCACGTTTAAGTACGACTTTCATTGTAACTATTCCTCCTAAAATTAACGTTAGTAATCAACCTCGATCCGATAGAAACGCCTGGTGAAAATCACCTTGAGTGTTTCACGTGAAACATATTGGCGATAACGGGCGTCCATCGACTTTAACCTCTGTGTTGCTATGCGACATTGCGACATAACAAAGGGGCGAGCCAGCCGCCCCTTTTCGATTTATGGGCACCTACACGGCTCTTCAGAAATTCGCCAGGTGCAATCGCGCTTATCCTCCCTCTGCAACCCGGTAGTGACGCAAAAAAGGCCTGCGATCCCCACAACACAAACGCGCAAATCCTCGCTGCTTTTAGGGCTATCGGGGAGTTGTCCGGCGAAATCCAAAAGTTCCGCCCTCACAAAAGCTTTCCCCGCGTCGCGAGCCTTATCCGAGAACTCGCGCCTGGACCGCCAACATCGTGCGGGAAAACTTCTGCATCATACTAGGATTCTTCAACATTTCCAGCCCGGCTTGATAAGCAGCCAGCCCTTCCATCCGCCGTCCATCTCGGAAAAGCGCCATCCCCAACGCCATTAGTGTCTCACCCTGGCGTTGCTTGTCGTCTAATTCCTCGAAAATGGTTGCCGCTTGCCGCCAGGCATCGATGGCTTCTTCTTTTTTTCCTTGAGAAGCATAACAGCTCGCCATATTGCCCAACGCCTGAGCTTGACGAGATTTGTCCTCCAGGCGCTCGAAAATGCGATACGCCTCTTGGATCGCCTCTAACGCCTCATCCCAACGGCTTTGCTTGCGGCGGATGATGCCGATGTTGTTCAACATCTCGCCGGCCTCGACCTCGCGCCCCTCTTCGGCGAAGTGCTCCAGCGCCTCGCTGAAGCGCCGCGCGGCCTCATCGTACAATCCTTCTTTGAAGAGGCGCAGCCCTTCTTCTTGTAATTCTTCGGCTTTAGGCGCCGTCATCCTACCTCCTTAAAAAAACAGTTTAAAGTTGAAAGTTCTTCACTGCTCCATCTCAAACTCACAGCGCTACCGACACGAACAACCGCGAGAAGATCGGATTCGAATTTCTGGACTCCCTCAGTATGTGATTTCCAAAAGGCCCTCGGCGATAGCCCGCAATGTCCCCGCCGGCATGCGAGAGAGCCTCATCGCGATCTCCAAATAGCTTTCGTTGATGGGCCGCAGGATAAATTCGCGCATTTCCGGCGAAAGCTGTGTGAATTGTTCGAATTGCTCCTGAAGCAGATGCCATCTCCCCACCTTGCTGCTATAATCCAGAAAGAAATCGAGCGTGACATTTAAGGCCCGGCTCAACACCTCGAGTTCGGCCACGGAGATGGGATTGCGGCCATACTCGTAATCCGAAATCGTCGAGGGGGAGCAGTCCAAGATTTCCGCAAGATCCTTTTGCGTCCGCCCGGCCTCATTGCGCGCCTGGCGCAATCGCGCCCCGATCACGCGATGACGCAGCATCAGGTACGAATCGGGATCTGGCAACTGTGCCTGTTTGACGGCCTCGCTGAGCGCCTCATTCGAACGGAAAGATTGTAAAGGTATCTCTAAAAATCGTGACAATAATTCCAATTCCGGCAAAGAAATAGAACGCTGCGCCGTCTCATAATCCTCAAAGCGGTCGGGCGAGACGCCAATCGCAGCAGCGCACTCCCTTTGCGACATTCGCGCTCGGTTACGAGCATTCTGAATTAACACTCCTAAGATCCGGTTGCGTAATTCGATGACTTCTTGATTGGGCATCTTGACTCCTTGAATGGCCAGCTGTGGGGATAGCTCGTCACACTTCGATGCTACGCTTGCCAGAACAATCTACTCTAATCGGATGGGTTCGCTACCGGGCTTTCCCGTCCGATTAGTTTGACGTTCTCATTATAGCATACTCCTTTTTGGGAGCAACAACTTGACATTCTAAATGAAGGGTGTTAGGATAGCTTTGTTTACAAATACCCTGGACACTCATCCAGAGAGGTGGAGGGAACGGCCCTGTGAAGCCTCGGCAACCGGGTTAGGGGAAACACTCTAATTCAGGTGCCAAATCCGTCAGAGCGAAAGCTATGTTCTGGAAGATGAGGTCTTGACCCGATGTGTCAGGCCTCTTCTTGTGAGAAGAGGCCTTTTGCTTTTCTGGAGATGTCAAGGGGCCAAACTATTTTTAAGTCACAGGAGGTCTTTGATGTTGAAAGAACGTAATATTGTCGTGACCACGACAACCGGTCAGTATATTGATGAGTTGCCCGTGGAGTTGGTGGAGCGCAAGGGCATCGGTCACCCCGATAGTCTGTGCGATGGGATTGCCGAGCGCATCTCGGTGGAATATTCTAAGTGGTGCCGGGAGAATCTGGGCACAATTCTGCACCATAACTTCGATAAGGTGCAACTCGTCGCCGGTGAGGCCGATGTCGCGTATGGCCGCGGCCAGATGATCAAGCCGATCCGCATTCAAATCGCGGGACGGGGATTGCCCACCTATCAGGGGAAGATGGTCCCGATGGATACGATTGCCATCGAGGCCGCGCGGACGCATCTGCGCGAGACGCTGCGTTATCTTGATCCGGTGAAGCATGTGGTCATCGACTCCTACGCCGGGCGCGGTGTCGAGGAGTTGCAGTACACGGTGAATAACAATGTCGCCAACGACACCAGCTTTGGCGTCAGCCACTGGCCGCGCTCGGTGCTGGAAAATGCGGTCTACGAGACGGCGCAGTATATCAACTTCGATCTGATTGACCAATTCCCTATCGGCGAGGATGTGAAGGTGATGGGCGCCCGCCGGGGCAAGGATATTGTGCTCACGGTCGCTCTGCCCTTGATCGGGCCGGAGGTTCAGGATGCCACAGAGTATGTCGAGATCTGCAACGCCGCCGAGCAAGCCATCCAGGTTTACGCGCAGGAGTTGAACGCCTATGATGTGACGGTGGAGGTCAACACCGCCGACGATGTGGAGAATGACGCGGTCTACCTGACGCTCACCGGGACCTCCGCCGAGCACGGCGACGACGGCTCCGTCGGGCGCGGCAATCGTGTCAACGGCGTGATCGCGCCGTTCCGCTCGGCCAGCCTGGAGGCCGCCGCCGGCAAGAACCCGGTCACCCACGTGGGTAAGCTCTACAATCTCCTGGCGATGGAAGCGTCTAAGGCCATCGTGGCCCAGGTGCCGGAGGTGCGCGCCGCGACGGTCTACATCCTCTCGCAGATCGGCCATCAGTTGGATGAACCGCTGGTCGCGACGGCCAGCATCGACACTCAGAACGGCCACGTCCATCCCCAAGTCGAGGAGGCTGTGACCGAGGTGTTGGATGCGCAACTGCAATCGATTGACGAGCTGCGTGAGAAGATCTTGCGCCAGGAGTTGCCCGTCTGCTGATGGTCGCTTAATTTAGGCGTTACATATAGCAAAGTAACGATGTTTAACCGGGCCGTCCGAAGAATGGGCGGCCCGGTTTTTATTATGCTGGATTTTTCGCTTGATTGCGGTAGAATGATGACAGTTTTTACCCCAGTATTCAAAAGTTGGTTTTCGAGGAGGAGCACAATGTCAAGACCCTACAATCCGCGCGAGATTGAACCGAAGTGGCAAGAGAAATGGGAGCAGGATAAGCTGTACAAAGCCGTCATCGATCATGACGCCCCCAAATTCTACGCCCTTACCATGCTGCCCTATCCCAGCGGGGACTTGCACATTGGTCACTGGTATGCGATGTCGCCCAGTGATGTGCGAGCGCGCTTCAAACGGATGCAGGGCTACAATGTGCTCTTCCCCATGGGCTTCGATGCGTTCGGCCTGCCGGCGGAGAACGCCGCAATCCAGCGTGGCATTCACCCGCAGACATGGACGCTGCACAACATCGAGGCGATGCGCCGCCAACTCCGCACGATGGGCGCAATGTTCGATTGGGATCGCGAGGCGATTTCCTGCCTGCCCGGCTACTATCGCTGGTCGGAGTGGTTCTTCCGCAAGTTCTACGATATGGGGCTGGCCTATCGCAAAAAGTCCCCGGTCGATTATTGCCCGAACTGCAAGACGACCTTAGCCCGCGAGCAGGTCATCGGCGAGGAGCACGTCTGCGAGCGCTGCGGCGCCCAGGTCTCGAAAAAGGACCTCGAGCAGTGGTTCTGGAAGATCACGGATTATGCCGAAGAGCTGTTGGATTTCTCCGACGTCGACTGGCCGGATCGCATCATCCGGCTCCAGACCAACTGGATCGGGCGCAGCGAGGGTGCGGAGGTCGTCTTCAAAGTCGCGCCGGAGGATATGCCCGCCGATGCGGCCCCCGGTGAGGAGAATCTGGTCGTCTTCACGACGCGGCCCGACACGCTGTGGGGCGCCACCTTCATGGTGCTGGCGCCGGAGCATCCGCTGGTAGCGCGCATCACCAAGGCCGAGCACGCGGACGAGGTCGCGGCGTACAAGCAGCAGGCCGCACGCCAGACCGAGATCGAGCGCCTGAGCACGGAGAAAGAGAAGACGGGCGTCTTCACCGGCGCTTACGCCATCAATCCTGTGAACGAGAAGCGCATTCCGATTTGGATCGCCGACTACGTGATGATGACCTATGGCACCGGCGCCATTATGGCCGTGCCGGCTCACGACGAGCGCGATTTCGCCTTCGCGCGGAAGTTCGATCTGCCCATCCCGATGGTCATCCAGACCCAGGAGTGGGAAGAGGACGGGCGTCCCGACCCTCTGCCCGCAGCCTATCCCGGCGAGGGTGTCATGGTCAATTCTGGGGATTTCGATGGCACGCCGGCCCCGCATCCTGCCGTTGAAGAGGTCACGGCGTGGTTAGAGGAGCGCGGCGTGGGCGAAAGCGCGATCAACTATCGCCTGCATGATTGGCTGATCAGCCGCCAGCGCTATTGGGGCGCGCCGATTCCCATCATCTACTGCGACGTGTGCGGCATCGTGCCGGCGCCCTACGAGGATCTGCCGGTGCTGTTGCCCGATGTGGAATTTATGCCGTCCGGCGAAAATCCGCTCCTCTATCACGAGGAATTCTTGAACACCACCTGCCCGAAGTGCGGCGGGCCGGCGAAGCGCGAGACCGACACGATGGACACCTTCGTCTGCTCCTCCTGGTATCAATACGCTTACCTCAGCCCCTACTACAAGGAACACGAGCCGATGAGCGCCGATGCGACGCCGTGGGATCCGGCGGCGGCCGCCTACTGGCTGCCCGTCGATACTTACACCGGCGGCGCGGAGCACGCCGTGATGCACCTGCTCTACACGCGCTTCTTCACGAAGGCGCTGCGCGATGCCGGCATCCTCGACTTTGACGAGCCGATGCTCCAATTGCGCAATCAGGGCGTTATCTTGGGCGAGCCGCGCCCCGGTGATTATGTCGATGTCGCCGGCTCGTGGGAGGGCAATACCTTTCAGGCGGAGCACATCAAGACCTATTCGTTCGAGGATCCATCGGCGTGGCCCGAACCGGGGCGCGAACCCGACCGGGTCTGCGGTGAGGTGATGGATCGCGACGACGTGAGCCTCAAAGTTCGCACCTCGCTATCTAAGAGAGAAGATGCCGAGGAGCAAAAGGAGGAGATCACTGTCGTGCGGGTGAAGGACGAGACCTACATTGACATCCCTGAAAAAGAAAAGGTCGGCGAACTGAAAGACATTCTCTATCACTTAGATGTGGAGAAGATGTCCAAGAGCAAGAAGAATGTCGTCGCGCCGGACGATCTGGTGGAGGACTACGGCGCCGATACGGTCCGCGCTTATTTGATGTTCGGGTGGCGCTGGGAGCAGGGCGGCCCGTGGGATAGCCAGGGCATCGAGGGGACGGCCCGTTGGATGCATCGCATCTGGGCGTTGGCGACGACGGCGCCGCGCGAGCGAGCGGAACCTGACGACGAGGCCGAGCGCGAGTTGCTGCGCGCGATGCATTACGCCATCAAGTCTGTGACGGAGGATATAGAGGATTTCTCCTTCAACACGACCATCGCCCGCCTGATGGAGTACACCAACGCACTGAGCAAGGCTAAGGCCGCCTACTGGGAGACGCCGCTGTGGGATGAGGCGTTCAGCAACCTGTTGTTGCTGCTGGCCCCCATCGCGCCGCACATCTCCGAGGAACTATGGGCCGAGATGGGCCGCCCGTATAGCATCCATCAACAGGCCTGGCCCACGTGGCAAGAGGAGATGTTGGCGCAAGAGACCGTAGAAATCCCTGTGCAGGTCAACGGCAAAGTCCGCGGGCGCATCACCGTCGCCTCCGACGCGCCCAACGCCGCGATGGAAGCCGCCGCGCTCCAAGACCCCAACGTCCAACGCTACCTGGAGGGGCAAAAAATCGTCAAGATCATCATCCCGCATGGGCAGTTGGTGAGCATCGTGGTCAAACCGGCGTAAGTTATGCCATGAATAGCACAACATCCAAACGAGGCCGGCTCTGCATCGAGCCGGCCTCGTTGATTTTTACAATCAAAACGCCACTCCGCTCAAGCCCAAAGGCTCCGCTCCGAGGCTTACTACAAACTGCCTTGCCAGGGGCGATAGAGGCGATTCGACACGCCTATTCGCGCCAGGATACGCCCCACGGTGTGATCGACCATCGCCCCGATAGTTACGGGGCGATGGTAAAACGCGGGCACGGGCGGGAAAATCACCGCGCCGGTCTCCGCCGCCTGCACCATCAGCCGGAGATGTCCCAGATGCAAGGGGGTTTCGCGCACGACTAAGATCAGCGGGCGTCCCTCCTTGAGCGTGACATCGGCGGCGCGGGTGAGGAGATTGGCCGTGTAGCTGTGCGCGATAGCCGAAAGGGTCTTGATCGAACAGGGCGCGACGATCATCCCCGCTGTAGACGTGATGAAGGAGCCGCTGGCGATGGGCGCCGCTAAATTCGCCGGATCGTAGGCATGCGTCGCCAACGCCCGGATTGCCGCCGGCTCCATCTCCAGTTCCTGACGGATCGTCACGGTGGCCGGCGGCGTCATCACCAGATGCGTCGTGATCTCCATCTCCGCCAGCGCCTCCAGCAGCCGCTGGCCGTAGATTGCGCCGCTCGCGCCGCTGATTCCCACCACAACATCTCTATCCCGCAGCGAATTTTCAGCCGTCATAGGCCTCCTCGTCGATGTTTCCGATGCTTATGATTTTGGATTCTCATCGTATAGTGTTATACTGCTGAAAGATCAACACACAAGAGCAAGAAAAAGAAGAAAGGAAAGGGCAGCTATGGCAAGACGTGGGTTAGGACGTGGATTGGAAGTTTTGATTCCCGGCGATGATACTTCACCGAAGGGGATACAACAAGTCGCGATAGATGAGATTACACCCAACCCACATCAACCTCGAATGCCCTTTCGAGAACAAGATGTCGTGGAATTGGCGGCGTCCATCGAGGAGCATGGCATCATCCAGCCATTGGTTGTCACCACGACCGCCGAACAGACCTCCGGTCAGGCCTATCAATTGATCGCCGGGGAGCGTCGTTGGCGGGCCGCACGCCTCGCCGGCTTGACGGAGGTGCCCGTCATCATCAAGGATGCCGCCCCGCGTGAGATGCTGGAGTTGGCGCTTGTCGAAAATGTCCAGCGGGCGGATCTCAATGCCTTGGAAGAAGCGCAGGCCTACCAACAATTGGCGGAGGAGTTTGGCCTCTCGCACACCGAGATCGCCAAACGGGTGGGCAAAAGTCGCTCGGCTATCTCCAACACCCTGCGTCTCCTGCAAGGATCGGAGGCAATGCGCTCGGCCCTCTTAAACGAAAAAATCTCGGAGGGGCATGCCAGAGCTGTGCTCGGGCTTCCCGACTCCGAGGTACAGGATGCAGCATTGAACATCGTATTGGCCAAGGATTTGAATGTGCGCCAAACAGAGGGGTTGGTCAAGCAATGGCAAGCATCTGAGGAAACAGAGGCAGCTCAAGAGACAAAAGCCGCCAAATCTTCGCCATCCCCTGAGATCCGAGCGTTGGAGGATCGTTTTCAAGAGGTCTTAAACACCCGCGTGCGGCTCAAGCCGAGCAAAAAGGGAGGGCGGGTGGTCATTTATTATTACTCCGATGAAGAATTCAACGCGCTATATCAACAACTGACCGGTGAGGATTTATAGCCATTATTCTTTGGCATCTTCCGGCCAAGAAATCTCGTAGCGACACAACCCCCCCGCGTGAGCCGCGCGCTCTTGAGGCGTCAACTTCCCACCGGCAAGCGAGCGCAGGATAATCTCATCGATGCGGCAGATCTCGGTATGTCGTTGAACGACATAGTGATAAGGACAATTGCTGATTGTGATGGAGAAATGCCCGTCGCCCTCCTCTTCCCAGCGCGCGACAAACCCCTGAGAATTTAGGAAATCGGTGATACCCGCGACGCGCTCTTTAGGCTCCACCGGAAGATGCCCCGCTTTCTCAGCCATCCGATGGGCTGTATCTTTTAGAACCGCCTCGTATTCTTGAGGCGCTAACCGATCTACGAGGGTGTCTAAAATCGCATTGGTTAAGCCACTGTAATTGTTCGGAAATAAATCAGCGGCGGTGGACGTCAGTCGATAAGTATAACACGGACGTCCAGGCCGATTGGAGCGCTGCACCTCCGGTTCCGTGATGTATCCCTCCACGCGCAAAATCTCCAGATGATGACGTACCGTCACACTTGTCAGCCTCAACTGCCGACTTAAATCTTGGACGGTCACTTCCCCATCTCGCTTGAGAATTTCCAATATCTGTTGACGTGTGTCTTGCATCTATCCCCTTTTAGTGCCCATGATAAATTTTCCGCGTATCCAAGATGACATGCTAAGGAGCGAGAAGTAAATAACTTACCCGTTTTCACGGCTCCATGTAGCTCTCCAAATGGGAAAGTTATTTCCTCCTTAGCCCTAACCATTATGCTACGCTTGAAATTCATCTTGTACTTCAAAGGGGCGGCGCGGCAAAAAACTTTACCGCATAGCTATGCCCCTAGGAGGTTTCCAAATCCCAAGCCCTGCCTGAAATATACTAATCCCCGGGGAGCGATTAGCTGGGGGATGTTTTATACCTCGCGTACAAGCGGCTTTATATTCCAGGCTCTTCAAGAATTCGCCGGGTGCAATCTGTCAAGCGCTATTGCGCTTCCCACCCGCAATCCAACACTGACGCAAAGAAGGTCTGTGAACCTCACAAACCTTCGCTACTCTTGAAGCTTCCTGGGGAGTCCCGGTAAACTCCAAAAGTCCTACATTCTGTTGGATAACCATCTTCTGACAAAGTCATTTTAACATTGTAAATATGTTTTGTCAAATGTATATATACTTTATCCTGCGTAGCCTAGAACCAAGAATGCCCTCGATTCCCCCGCAAAACGCTTGATGGGACTTTTGGAGTTTGCCGGGCAACGCCCTCATTAGACCTAAAAGTAGCCAAAAATTGCGTGTTGATGGGGATCACGGACTTTTTTCGCGTCGTTACTGGGTTGTGGATGGGGATAGTACGATTGCACCCGGCGAATTCCTAAAGAGACCACTTGATTTCCAGCGCCTTCCTCGTGTATAATGGATTATACCGAACACAGTGTTCAATAACTCACCGAAGGAGGCGACCGATGATCTTAGTTACCGGGGGAACCGGCCATGTGGGGAATGTCTTGATCCGCGCGCTGCTTGCGAGAGGGGAGCAGGTGCGTGCGTTGGTGTTGCCTGATGATCCCTGCGCCTCGCTCGCGGGGCTGGACGTGGCGCGCGTCGCGGGCAACGTGCTCGATCCGGCCTCGCTGCGCCGGGCGATGACGGATGTGGAGGTTGTCTATCACCTGGCGGGCATCATCTCTATCCTGCCGGGGCGCGAGGCGCTGATGCAGCGCGTCAACATCGAGGGGGCGGGCAACGTCGCGCAGGCGGCGCTGGCCGGCGGCGTCCGGCGGATGGTGCACGTCAGCTCGATCCACGCTTTTCGGCGCGCGCCGCACGGCGTCACCGTGGACGAGACGCATCCCTTCGCGACGGATCGGCCCGCCGGCTCCTACGATTGTACCAAGGCGGAGGGGATGTTGCGCGTGCTGGCGGCGGTCGAGCAGGGGCTGGATGCGGTGATCGCCTGTCCGACGGGCATCATCGGCCCGCACGATTACTTAGGCTCGGAGATGGGGCAGGTGGTCGCGGGGTATGCGCGGCGAGGATTGCATTTCCTGGTCAATGGCGCCTACGATTTTGTCGATGTGCGCGATGTGGCCCAGGGCCTCATCTTAGCGGGCGAGCGCGGGCGCACGGGCGAGGCCTACATCCTCACCGGGACGCACGTCACGCTGCCGGAGATCAAGGCGCTGACCCAGGAGATTGTGGGCATCCACAGCCCGCACATCGTCGTGCCGTTGGGCCTGGCGAAGTGGGCCGCGCGCTTCACCGAGTTTTTCTATCGGCTGACGCACACCACGCCCCAATTCACGACCTACTCGCTGGAGACGGTGGAGGACAACGCGATCTTCAGTTGCGTCAAGGCCGAGGCGGCGTTGGGCTATCACGCGCGCCCGCTCTGCGAGACGCTGCGGGATTTTTTGCGCTGGCATCAAGAGCGAGCCGCGTGCCCTTGCGAAGGTTGAAAGGCGCCTTGCCGTAGAAGCTATGCGTCCAGACCACGAGCCAGACCCGGATGAAAGGCTACGCGGAACCTTCGCAAGGGTGTCTGGAATGCAAAAATCCCCCTCGCCAAATTTGGCAAGGGGGATTTTTGCAGGTCGGAATGGCATTTCGACCTACGAGTTGGTGTGTGCTTTCTCCCCGGCCAGGACGCGCTGGAGCGCGACGATGGCGACCTCCAGCATCTCGTCGTCCGGCTCGCGCGTGGTGATGCGCTGGAGCGCCAGGTTCGGGCCGATGAGCGCTTGCATGATCGGGTGCTCGGCGTGGCGGCCCGTGAAGCGCAGCCACTCGTAGGCGATGCCCGTGATGACGGGAATCATCAGCAGGCGCGAGAGGATGCGCACCGGGAGGGAGGGGCGGCCCAGCGGCGCGAAGACCAGCACGGAGATCAGCACCACGATCAGCAGGAAGGCGGTGCCGCAGCGCGCGTGCTGGCGCGAGTAGGGGCGCACGCCCTCGACCGTCAGAGGCGCGCCATCCTCGTAGGCGTTGATCGTCTTGTGCTCCGCGCCGTGATAAGCGAAGACGCGCCGGATGTCCTCCATCTGCGCGATGGCGATCATATAGCCTAACATCAGCGTCAATCGCACGCCGCCCTCCAGGAGATTGAAGAGCAGGGGATTCGCCGCTTTGCTGAGGATTAGGCCGGCGACGAAGGTGGGCAGCACCATAAAGAGGCCCAAGCCTAGCGCGATGGAGAAAGCGCCCAGGGCAATCTCCGTGGAGGTGTTCATCTCAAGCTCCTCGCCCTCCGCCTCGGCGACGACCTCGGCGGAGAAGAAAAGCGCGCGCATCCCCAGACCCAGCGCATCCCACAGCATAGGCAACCCGCGCAGGAAGGGCGTCTTGCTGATCCAGCCCCGGTAGATCTCGCCCAACTCCTCCGTTTTGATGACGATCTCCCCGGCCTCTTCTCCATTCGACTCGCCGTCTGCGTCGTTCCCCTCCGAGGCGGCCTCGGCGCTGTTGAGGGTCGGCTTGCGGACGGCAATCGCGGCTAAGTATTTCCCGCGCATCATCACGCCCTCGATCACCGCCTGACCGCCGTACGACCAGCCCAGGGATTCGCGCTGCTTTTCTGTCGTTGCTACTACGTTATCGCTTCCCACGTTGTTCACATCCATTTCCATATTCTAAGGGCGTGTTTTGGTTGAATTCGAGGTGTGTATTTCGTATTACGTATTGCGTAATACCACAGTGCCCACATTTGACTCTTCGACTATCCACTACCGTCGTCGCGCCTTGTTCCACGCCTTGAGGGTCGCCCGGCGGGCCAGAACAGCGGCCATCTCGCGGCGATAGGCCTCGCTGCCCCGGAAATCGCTGACCGGCTTCAGCTCTGCGCTGACCGGCGCCAGCGCCTCCGCGACCTGCTCCGCGGTGAGCAGTTTGCCCTTGAGGAGATGCTCGGCCTTGTGCAGGCGCACGGGCTGCTCGGCGGCCCCGCCCACGGCGATGCGCACCTCGGCGGGCAGGCCCTCGTCCACGGCGATGTAGGCCGCCGCGCAGACGATGGGCTTATCCTTGGGCGAGCGCCCCACCACCTCGAAGGCGGCCGTGCTGCGGGCCGGCGGGCGCTTGATGTTCACCTGCGTGAGCAGCACGCGCGTTTTGATCAGCCGGTCGCGATAGGCGACGAAGCTGGCGAAGGGCGCGGTGTGCAGCGCCGGATCGGCGTATTGGATCTCGGCATCCAGGACGAGCAGCGCCGTGGTGAGCGGGTCGGCGGGGCCGGCGACGATCAACGCGCCGCCCAACGTGCCCTGCTCGCGCAGGTTGCGCGATTGGGTGTAGCCGGCGGCGGTTGCGAGCAGCCCCCCGGCGATTCTGCCCGCGTCTGGATGATCGATGATCTCTTGCAGGGTGGCGGTGGCGCCGATGAAGACGCCGTCCAACTTGCCCTCAATCTCATTTAGGCCGGCGGCCTGTAAATCCACCACCGTCTCTAACGTGGCGTCGCCCTGCGCGACCGTCCACGCGCCGCCGCCGATGTAGACGGCGTTTGGATTCGATTGGACCAGCGCCACGGCATCCTCCGCCGTGGTGGGGCGGTGATAATGTTTCACATTTCGTAACATACCTACCTCCTTGTATGGGAATTTTTATGTTTATAGCCGCGCAGCGTAGCAGATAACATCTCGTAAGAGATCTTACCTGGTCTTCCTATCTCCTGATCTCCTTGTCGCCTTGTCAGTTCTCGCCCTCGACGCGCCAAAATTCGCGTTCCTCTTCCCACTCCGCGATCATCTCCGGCGGCGGGTTGACCACGATGGCCTCCGCGTCGGCGGTGACGGTCCCGTCGGGCAGGCGGATCTCGCCGGCGACCTGGGCGGAACGACCGCGCTCCGCCACGACCCAGCCCACGGCGGTGAGCGGCGTCTCCGTCGGCGTCGGCGCGCGATAGCGCACCTCTAACTTTGCCGTCACCCAGAAGGCAGTCTCCTCGCGCCCGACGTTGATGGCCCGGCCCGACGTCTCATCCAAGATGCTGGCCAGCACCCCGCCGTGGGCCACGCCAGGGTAGCCCTGATAGGGCGCCGGGATGACAAAGGGCGCCTTCACCTGCTGGGCCGCCAGATCGTCGTAGAAATCCATGTGCAGCCCCACGGGGTTTTCGCGGCCACAGACAAAGCACATACGGGAGTTGGCCTGTGGTTGCCAGTGTTCAGGAATCTCCCACCTGGTATCTTTTTTCATAGGTATTTCTCCTCGTTTACTCACCCTTGCGAAGGTTGCCCAGGCTCTCTATCCCAGCGTTATCGCTGCCAGACAAAAAGCTTCGGGCTTGAAAGGCTATGAGGAACCTTCGCAAGGGTTGCTTTCGCTCATTCGCTGATGCGCTATTTCTCCTCGCGCATGTACGATTTACCCAGCGCGGCCGGCGCGCCGACGCGATGTTGCAGGCCCTCCCACCACGTCATCGCGATTAACACGGCGATGGTCATCAGGTAGGGAAGCATGTTCAGGTAGGCCGCCGGGATCGTCGTGCCGTGCGCTTGGAGGCGGAACTGCACGGCGTTGATGCCGCCGAAGAGGATCGCGCCCAAGCTGGCCCGCGCCGGATTCCACATTGCGAAGATGACCAGCGCGATGACGATCCAGCCGCGCCCCCCGGTGATGTTCTCCGCCCAACCGGGCGTGTAAGCTAACGAAAGATGCGCCCCGCCCAATCCGACTAACATCCCGCCGAAGATGGTGTAGAGATAGCGGACGCGCATCACATTGATGCCCATCGCATCCGCCGTCGGCGGACTTTCGCCGACGGCGCGCAGGTTGAGGCCATTGCGCGTCTTGTAGAGGTAGTACCAGGCAATCGGTACGCCGATGTACAGGAAATAGACCAGGACATCCTGCTTGAAGAGCGCGCCCGCGATGGGGATTTGGCTTAGAAGAGGGATTTCTAGGGAGGTGAACCTGGGGCCGACCAGCCCGACCAGGTAGTGGCCGTTGGATGCCGGGCCAAGGCGTTGGCCCAAGAAGCTCGCCAGGCCGCTGCCGAAGAGCGTGATGCTCAAGCCGCTGACGACCTGATTGGCGCGCATCGTGACGGTCAAAAAGGCGTGAATGGCGGCCAGCGCCCCGCCGACGACCATCGCGACCAGCAGGCCCAGCCAGGCGCTGTCGGTGTAGTAGCCGGTGGCGAAGGCCGTCACCGCGCCCATCAGCATCATCCCCTCCAGGCCCAGGTTGAGGATGCCGGAGCGCTCGGTGTAGATTTCGCCGATGGTGGCGTAGACCAGCGAGGCGCCGGCGCGGACCGTGATGGCCAGGAGTGAGGTCAACAGGGCGATCATGCTTCCACCTCCTTTGCTTCCTCAGTATGCTTGGGTTGGATGATCTGGAGCCGATATTCTGTGAAGAGACTGCCGGCTAACATCGGGATGAGGATGAGGCCCTGGAGTACGCGCCCGACGGCGGCCGGCAACCCCATCATAATCTGGACTTGGTCGCCGCCGACCAGCAGCGCAGCCATCAAGACCGCCACGAAGATGATGGCGATGGGGTTGAGTTGCGCCATCCACGCGACGATGATGGCCGTGTAGCCATAGCCGATGGAGAGACCTTGCTGCAAGCGGCGCGAGATGCCCAGCACCTCGCTCGCGCCGGCCAAGCCGCTGAGCGCGCCGGAGAGCAGGAGCGCCAGGACGATGTTGCGCGGGATGTTGATGCCCAAATAGCGCGCGGCGGTCTGATTCTCGCCGATGATCTGCAATTCGAAGCCCCAGCGCGTGCGTTTGAGGACGAACCAGAGCACGACGGCCAAAATCAGCGCGAAAATTAGGCCGATGTGAACGCGCCCGGTGAGGCGCGGGAGCCACGCTGCTTCTGCAAATTGAGCCGTGCCGGGGAAGCCATAGCCGCCCGGATCGCGCCAGGGGCCATTGTAGAGGTTGTTGGCAAAGAGGATCGCGACATAGTTGAGCATCAATGTGGTTAAGGTCTCATCCACATCGAGGTAAGCTTTGAGCGCCGCCGGCAAGCCGGCCCACAGCGCGCCCGCCGCGATGCCGACGATGAGCGCCATCGGCAGCAGCGACCAGGCCGGTAAGCCCTGCGCCCAGTAGAGCGCGACCCAAGCCGCCGCCACGCCGCCCAACGTCAGTTGCCCCTCCGCCCCGATATTCCAGAAACGCATCTGGAAGGCGATGCCGACGCCTAAGCCGGTGAGCATCAAGGGGATGGCCTTGACCAAAGTTTCGGTGAAGTTATGCCACGATCCAAACGCGCCTCGAAACATCGCGGCGTAGGTGGTGATGGGATTCACGCCGGAGATGATCAAGAGGATCGCGCCCAGGATCAAGGAGACGAAAAATGAAATAATGGGCACCAAGAACAGCGCTTTTCGCGAGAGTGATTTACGTTTTTCAAAGACGATTTGCATAATGATCTCCTAAGTAATCGCGCCGACAGTTTCGGCCTGGACTTCAGCCTCATCACGTGTATGGCCGGCCATCATCAATCCCAACAACTTGATGTCCGCATCGTCCGAGGCCACAACGCCGATCACGCGCCCCTCGAAGAGGACGGCTATCCGATCGGCGATGGACATCAACTCCTCCAGATCTTCGGAGATGAGGAGGACGGCCCGGCCCTGCGCGCGTTGCTCTAAGAGCAGTTTGCGCACGCTCTCGGTGGCGCCGACGTCCAGGCCGCGCGAGGGATAAACGGCCACCAGCAGCTCGCCGCACGCATCGATCTCGCGGGCTAAGATGGCTTTCTGGATGTTGCCGCCGGAGAGGAATTTAATGTGGGTCTTCGGCGTCGGCGTAGCGATGCTAAATGCATCGATCATCCGCGCGGCGAACTCTAAGATCCGCTGCGGATGCAGGATGCCGCCTTCGCTAAGCGGTTCTTTACGATAGCCCTTCATCGCGATGTTATCCGCGACGGCCATATCGCCTACCACGCCCATAGCAATGCGATCCGCCGGAATGTGGCTCACGCCCGTCCGAATGATGTCCAGGGGCGAGCGATTGGTCACATCCACGCCGTTGATGGTGATCTGGCCGCGCACGACCTCGCGCAGGCCGGTGATGACCTCGGCTAACTCGCGCTGCCCGTTGCCGGCCACGCCCGCAATGCCCAAAATCTCGCCCTGGTGGATCTCCAGCGAAACGCCTTCGAGGGCGGGCAGGCCCTTATTGTTGTAGGCGTGGACATCCTTCAGTTCGAGTACCACCTCGCCGGGCGTGCAAGGCTCTTTTTCCAGGCGGAAGAGCACCTCGCGCCCGACCATCAACTGCGCCAATTCCTGCGGGTCGGTCTCCGAGGTTTTTTTGGTAGCGACCAGACGTCCGTGTTGCAAGACGCAGACGCGCTGCGAGAATGCGATCACCTCATCCATTTTGTGGGTGATGAAGATGGCAGATTTGCCCTCGTTCGTCATTCGCTCCAGGATCTGGGCCAGCTCATAGGATTCCTGCGGTGTGAGGACGGCCGTCGGCTCATCCAGGATCAAAATCTCAGCGCCGCGATAGATCTGTTTGAGGATCTCCACGCGCTGCTGCTCGCCCACACTGAGTTGCCAGATGTGCGTCGTCGGGTCGACGTCCAAATGGTAGCGCGCCGAAATATCCCGGATGCGCTCGTGAATCTCTTTCATATCTGGAATAAACTCGAGATCGCGCAGCCCTAGGATGATGTTCTCGGCCACGGTCATCTTGGGGATGAGCATAAAGTTCTGATGCACCATGCCGATGCCCAAGGCGTCCGCATCGCTGGGGGAGTGGATTTCTACGCGCTTGCCGCGCACGTAGATCTCCCCTTCATCTTGGCGATAGAGACCAATCAGGACATTCATTAGCGTGCTCTTACCCGCGCCGTTTTCGCCCAACAGTGAAAGCACCTCGCCGGAGTATAGCTCCAAATCGACGTGGTCGTTGGCCAGAACGCCGGGGAAGCGCTTGGTGACATCGTGCATTTCTAATACGGGCGTCGGTTTTTCCTTTTTATTCATAGGTTTATCTCACTTGTTTGGCTACCTTGTGCAAGTTGCGAATAGATGTCTTAATACAACATCATCTTTGGCAGATAAGGTCTGATTAGCTTGAGATTTTAAAACCTTCCTGGCTACCGGACACTTTTTCCAAGATCACTCTGAATCAGCAGATAGCGTAGATGTAAGCAGATTAGATTTCGGTTTAGATCCAAAGTCTTACAAAGAAAACACAAAAAAGTGCAGCGGAAGATATTTCTTTGCGGATCTTTGAGAAAATCGCCGGTAACTCTGTATCAATTAGACCATCTGATTATCCATCTGCCCCAGCTGCTTAATCTGCTGAGATAGAGGCATAAAACTGTCCGGTAGGCAGAAAACCTTCACGAGGTTTGTTTAGGGGCGAGGATCAATCAAATCCTCGCCCCTGTTAAATCTACGTCTGAAGTTTATTCTTCCTGCAGAGAGCCGATGACGCCCTCAATGAAGAAGCTCATATTGAGCATCTCTTCATCACTCATGCACTCGCCCTCGGCGACGATTTCCTCACCGGCCTGATTGTTGATTGGGCCACAGAAGACATCCCAATCGCCTAAGATCCGCTGGCGCTCTGATTCAACCAGATCGCGCACGTCCTGCGAGACCTTCGGGCTGTACTCCGCCAATGCGACCACGCCATCCTCCAGGCCGCCCCAATACTGATGGGTCTCCCACGTGTCGTCCAGCGCTTCGCCGACGGTATTCTTGTAGTAGACGCCCCACTCCCAGACGGGGCTGGTGAGCACGGTATCGCCCACAAAGGCGCGCATATCGGAGTCATAGCCGATACTCAACGCGCCGCGTTCCTGCGCGGCCTTTTGCGGCTCGGTTGTATCCTGGTGCTGGGCGATAATGTCGACGCCCTGATCCAACAACGCCACCGCCGCCTCGCGCTCGACCACAGGGTCATACCAGGTGTTGGTCCAGACAACGCGCACCTCCGCGTCGGGATTGACCTCTTTCACGCCCAGGGTGAAGGCATTAATGCCGCGTAAAACCTCTGGAATGGGGAAGGCTGCGACGTAGCCGATGCTATTGACTTCCGTCATCTCGCCGGCGACCAGGCCGGAAAGATACCTTGGTTGGTACATCCGGCCAAAGTAGGTGGCCATGTTATCGCGGGTCTTGTACCCGGAGCAGTGTTCGAAGATCACATCGGGGAATTCCTCCGCCACCTCGTACATCGGGTCCATATAGCCGAAGGAGGTCGCGAAGATCATATCGTAGCCCTCTTGAGCGTACTGGCGAATCACGCGGGCTGCGTCGGGGCCTTCTGGGACATCCTCGATGTAGGCGGTTTCTACACGATCCCCAAACTCTTCCTCAACTTCCTCGCGCCCTTGATCGTGCTCATAGGTCCAACCGAGATCTCCCGGAGGCCCAATGTAGACAAAGGCTGCTTGCAGCGGTTCTTCCTCGCCCGCCGGTTCCTCTTCCTGTGCGCCGCCGCACGAGGTGAGCGCCAACGACGCGACGATGAGCAGCGACAAAAGTAACCACGTATATCGTTTCAACATGTTTCCTCCATTCTAATGCTTAGATGATAGTTTTTAAGGGTAAATGTAAGGTGTAAGATGTGAAATGTAAATGGGATGTTTATAGATCAGGTTTTGTGCATCACCTCCTTGTCGTATTGGGATAGGCCAGCGGGGAAGCAGCGCTCTCTTTCAGTTCGAGTGCGTTGCACCTTGGTCTGTTCGTAAAACTAAACAGATACTTGTGAAGAGCGTCAACATCACAGCGGAGGCATTTAGGCATTTACAGGAAAATAACCCTCCCAGTAGAGACGCAAAATCTTGCGGATCTACAATAAACCTGGTGATAGGCATTGGTGTCCAATTGTCAGATGTCAGGCAACTCGATGCCTGCCTCTATCATAGTGAAGCGAAAGTGCTTGTCAAGCTTGGGGAACCTAGGTTCCTCCGGCGTGATAAGTAACCCCCTGGCAATCAGGACGCGATTTGATCCAACACCAGCGGATCGTCTATAAACTCCTTGTTGGTGAGTGTGATTTTATCCCGTGTTACCTGGTAGTGATCAAAATCGCGGGTGATGGAGGTCGCGGGGAAGATAGGATGAGTCTCATCCAGCATGCTTCGGATGGGGTAGCGCTGCGAGAGGTGATTGAGGGCCAACATCCGCACCCCGGCGGTCTGGGCCAGCGTCGCGGCCTGCGCCGCCGTCAGATGGCCGAAGCGCTCCGCCATCTCCCGATCCTCCTCCAGATAGGTCGCCTCGCAGACGAGCAGATCAACGCCGCGCACGTAATCCACCAGATTATCCACCCGCCCCACGTCGCCGACGAGCGCGATGCTCACGCCGGGCTGTGCCGGCCCCAACACATCATCCGGCGCGATCACCCGCCCATCGCTCAACGTGATGGCGTGGCCGTTGACCAACTCGCGCCGCTCCGGGCCGGCGGGCACGCCCAGCGCCTCCGCCTTCTCCGGCAGGAAGGGGCGGCGCGGCTTCTCCCGGAAGAGGTAGCCGTAGCAATCCGGCCCGCGATGGGTGACGGGGAAGGCGATTACCTCGAACTCCTCATCTTCCATCAGCTTACCGGGGTGGATATCGATCAACTGCACGGGGACGGGCGGGCGCGCGCCGCGCAGTACCACGCGGAAGAGCAGATCCTTGATGCGCTCCAAGGCCCGCTCGCCGCCGTAAATCTCGATTTGATCCACCGCCTCCCAGCGGGCAAAGGTCGAGACCAGCCCGCCCAGCCCCAGGATGTGATCCAAATGGCCGTGCGTGATCAGGATGCGCTGGAGGCGGCGAAATCCCAGCCCGCTGCGCAAAATCTGGCGCTGCGTCCCCTCGCCGCAATCGATCAAAAAGCGTTCGTCTTGATAGAGCAACATCTGCGCGGGCATACCGCGTTGAATCGAGGGGGCCGAGGCCGCCGTGCCTAAGAATACGAGTTCGAGCATAAGTTTCTCCCGTGTGATAAGGTCATCGGCAATAAATTTAGAATTGCGAATCTAGAATCTTTACTCAATAGCATTATTCGCAATTCTAAATTCAAAATTAGCTAGTATCTTAAAGTTTTCGCCGCTCATAGGAGGAGGGCCTCATCGCCCTGCACCCGCAGATAAATCGCGGGCTACAAATTCAAGTCGGCTCGCCACAGGTCGGTAGACCTGTTGGTCTATGAAAGCCGACTGAGATGGATGATGATTCCCGGTGTTGAGTCGGCTTTTAGCCGACTTCGGCTTTCAGCCGGGTAGTTCACTGCCCGGCTGCCCGGTTCGCTATGGCGCTCCTACTCCCCCACCGCCAGCAGTCCCGGCTTGCCCACCTCGCCCTCGACGTGGGCGGGCGATACGTCAAAGTGCGACGTCACCCACACATTTGTCAGGAGATGCGACGTCACCTCCGAGACGGTGGCCCACGAGGGTTCGACGCACAGGGCGAAAGGCACGACCAGTTGGTCGCCCAGATGGGGATCAGCAGCCGCGCCCGTCCAGTGATGCTCCTGCAACTGGCGGACGGCCATCCCCGCGACGCGCTCCGAGGGCAGGCCCCGGCGTCCCAGCACGTGGAAGCCGGCGACGGTGTGCGCGTAGTGCGCGATCAAAAACAGCCCCGCACCCACGCCCGGCGAGGTCACGTGCTGCGGCGTCATCTGCACCTGGACATCTTCGTCGCGCAGCAGCGAGCGCACCCGGTCGCACATCCGCTGCGGGATGTGCGAGGGGAGTTGCGCCACGTAGGCGATGCCCTCCACGCGCTCCAGGTCGCCGCGCTCGGTGAGGTTGAGCGGTTGTAACTTCGTTCCGCCCTTGATTTCGACATCTAGCTCGCCGCCGCCCTGGGGGTAGAAGCCCCACACGCGATGGGTCAGCCTGGCGCGGACGCCCATCGCGAAGAGCGTGGGCAGGTAGATGCGCTCGATGAAGAGCGCGGGCGGACTCATCGGCACGGTCGTGCCGCCGCGCAGAAAGACGCGCGACGCGCCGTCGGCCAGGGCCAGGGGGAGGAGCATCGCTTGCAGCACGAGCGACATCGAGCCGGCGGAGCCGCGCCCGGCCTCGCGCGTCACATCGAAGGTGTAGTTGCCTGCCTGCGGCGTCGTCTGCGGCTCGAAGGTGAGCGTCTGGCTATCGAGCGCGTCGCCCCCCAGGCGCGCGTTACAGATCGCGGCGAGGGCGCGCACGGCGGTGAGGTGCTGCGGGCGCAGCCCCGGCTTCCTCCGGTTGGCGCGGATGTTCGTCACCTGGATCGCGTCGCCCGTCACCGCCGAGAGCGTCAGCGCCGTGCGCAAAATCTGCCCGCCGCCCTCGCCGTGAGAGCCATCAATCGTTCGCATAGCTCACCTCCAATCAAATCCACAAATAGCAAAGCAACAAATAACAAATCGGCAAAGCAACAAATAACAAATCGGCAAAGCAACAAATAACAAAACATCAAAGCAGCAAATAACAAA